>JAZQIF010000001.1:0-5620 GCA_045540935.1 Erysipelotrichaceae bacterium
TGAAATCTCCAAAGGCGATCTTTCCGGTCTTGTCTTTTTCATCGGAAGCAATAATATCGTTGAGGTGACGGATATCCTTTGTCTTTGACTGAAAACCGATAACAGAATACGCCAGAAGTGCCAGGCCAATGGCGATGCAGATACAGGAAATGATGAACTTTCTTGAAGTTCTCTGATAGGCGGTATGGATGAGTTTGTTATTGGAAAACATGCTGCTTTTCCTCCTATTCTTTTATTATAGGCGTGAAAAGCATACACTTTCCATACAGTCGGAAATAGTACCGCTGTTACAATACAAAAAAAGGAAATGTAACAGATCCGGCTTATCAAAGGACAGGTATCTTTCTGGACCGGTGTTTCTAATTCAATAGGAAATGCTGCATGTGTCAATGCGGGGAAGACATGAAACGATCGCTGATGCATGATCAGCAGCTGTCTGAAAGAGAAAAGCAGAGCGGTGTGAACAGTAACCGCAAGGGTGAAGTGATGAGACTCTGTGCAAAAAAATGATAGTCAAATGCGGTATATTGATAATGAGGAGGCAGGCCTATGAATCAGATCAAATGTCCCAATTGCGGTGAAGTGTTCACCATCGATGAATCGAGTTATGACTCGATCGTAAAGCAGATCCGCGACCACCAGTTTGCGGAAGAACTGCGGCAGAGAGAAAAAGATTACGAAGAAAAACTGAAGATACAGCTCGATGTTTTAAGACAGCGCACGCTCAATGAAAATCAGAAGGCACTGAGTGAAAAAGAATTGGAGATCGAACGTTTAAAGAGCGAACTTTCCGGCAAGGAACAGGAAGGAAAGCTGGCCACCAAAGAGGCGGTCAATGAACTTCAGGAAAAACTGCAGGAAAAAGAGCGGCAGATCGCCAAGATGGATGCCGAACTGAAAAACAAGGAGACCGAAGGAAAGCTTCTGACCAAAGAAGCGGTCGACGAACTGCAGGCGAAGCTGGCAGAGAAAGACAATCTGATCCTGCGTCTTGAGGCCGGCATGAAAAACAAGGAGACGGAAAACAAGCTCGAACAGGCCAGAGCGGTTGCTCAGAAAGAGGAAGAGATCACCAGGATCAAAGCGGAATCCGAAGCCATGAAACAGTCTTATCTGAATCAGCTGGCCGACAAGGATACATTGATCGCCTACTACAAGGACTTCAAGGCAAAACAGTCGACCAAGATGATCGGCGAAGATCTCGAACAGCACTGTCTCTATGAATTCAACCGAGTCCGTCCTTTGTTTAAGAATGCGTATTTTGAAAAGGACAACGACATCTCCAAGGGTTCGAAGGGTGACTTCATCTTCCGGGATTACGATGAGGAAGGCACCCAGATCGTTTCGATCATGTTCGAGATGAAGAACGAAGCTGATTCTACGGCTACCAAACACAAGAACGAAGACTTCCTGGCAAAGCTCGATAAGGACAGAAAAGACAAGAAGTGTGAATATGCGGTATTGGTCTCTTTACTGGAGATGGACAATGATCTTTACAATGAGGGGATCGTCGATATGTCCCACCGCTATGAAAAGATGTACGTGGTAAGACCGCAGAACTTCATCCCGATCATCACGCTGCTCAGGAATGCGAACATGAATTCCCTTTCCTATAAGAAACAGCTGATCGCTTTGCAGGAACAGGATGTCGACTTCAAGAATTTTGAAAGCAACATGAATGCCTTCAAGGAGGCTTTCGGCAAGAACTATACGACGGCTGCCAAGAAATTCAACGATGCGATCGAAGAGATCGACAAGTCGATCGCTCATCTCAATAAGATCAAAGAAGCTCTGACTTCTTCGTCCAACCAGCTGCGTCTGGCCAACGACAAAGCTCAGGATCTGAGTATCCGCAAGCTCACGAAAAATGCGCCGAGCGTTGCGGAAAAATTCAAACAATGATTATAATTTAATCAAAGGTAAATGGAGGTAACATCATATGGAAATCGATAAAGATAAGATCAAAGCGTTACTGGATGAATCTTCGGCCAAAGTCGAAAGCATCATGAAGGATACGGCTGCATTGGAAAACATCTTACAGTCGGCAGAGACCAAACTGAGTGAGATCCCGAATGTCGGTCAGTATGCGGCAAAACTGCCGCTGATGCTGTCGATGATCCGCTCTTACATTGCCAAGGAATATACCGAAGTTTCTCCGAAAGTCGTCGTTTCGATGGTCGGTGCTCTGGTTTACATGCTGAAGGGCAAGGATCTGATCTCTGACAAGATCCCGGTGATCGGTATCGTCGATGATCTCGCAGTCTTAGGTCTGGCACTGCAGATCAATTCCAAGGAACTGGAAGAATACTCCAAGTGGAGAGAGGCCGGCGAAGCCACAAGAAGCGCAGAGCCTTTCAAAAAAGCAGAAGATTAAGAGATCACAGAAAGGGCGCAAGCCCTTTTCTTCAAGGAGGGGATATGGAGATAAAACACCACGCCGTTCTGTATGCCTTGTTATGTAAGAACATCATCGAGGCTTCCGGCAAAGAAAAAGGGGAAGAATTGATCGAAAAGTTCACTGAACTCTATGGTCTCAAGCGGGGAAGACGCATGAAGGCCAATTCTTTGCATGGCGATCTGAATGATTATTTCATCAACGGCGAATGGAAGGGCAGAAATGGAGAAAATCTGTCGAAGCTTTCTTTTGAAGAAGATAAGACGGTGTCTGTCGTATCGAAATGTGCCTGGTATGACACCTGGAAGCAATACGGTCTGACGGACTACGGGTCCTATTATTGCCGCTATATCGATAAGGCGATCGTGAAAGGCTTTGATGAAGACCTCATTTTGAATGTCGAGGAAGCTTTCGGCTATGGGGATGATCGCTGCGTTTTTGCCTGGATGGCAAAGGCCGATGAAAAGAAGGTGAACGGGACAAAAAAGGAACACATCCTTTCTTTCGACCATCATTGCAAGGAGATGTATGACACAGCACTGAAGGTACTTTCAAAACACGATCTGCAGGAAGCTGCATTCAAAGCGCTGAATCAATGGGAAGCATGTTTTCCCGAATATGCGGGAGCATTCGAATTAAGTATTAATTAAGACAGGCCCGCCCATGTTTTGATATAATCTTTTATGGTATGAAGAAAAATCTGGCGAACATCATCACACTGACAAGGCTTATCGGAACGATCGCCTTGTTTTTTACGGATGTGATGTCCGAAGAGTTTTTCGTCATCTACATCTGGTGTGGGATCTCCGATATCCTGGATGGTTTCGTCGCCAGAAAGACCAATACGATCTCGACGCTGGGATCCAAGCTGGATTCGGTCTCCGATATCTCGTTTTATACGATGATGATGTACAAGATCCTGCCTTATCTGAGAAGGCGTTTCCCGCGCTATGTCTGGATACTGATCTATGCGGCAGTCGGCGTACGTATCCTTTGTTATTTCGCAGTCGCTTTGACCAAAGGCTATTTCGAAAGCCGTCATACGATCCTCAACAAGATCAACAGCGGCATGATGTTCTTCCTGCCGTTTCTGGTCGAGCATTCCATGCTTATACCGTATTCGCTGGTCATCCTGGCGGGAGCCTTCATTTCAAATATCGAGGAGATCGTGCATATCGTTTCGATCAATCAAGTCAAAGGTGCCTGAGGGCATCTTTTTTGTTGAACTGCGGCTGATAGGGAAGAAAGAGCTTCCTTTTTTTGTTTGTTATAATGAAGATGATATAAGAAAAAAAGTCCATCTATACAAGGAGAAAATGAAATGAAAAAACTGTTTCTGATCCTGTCTGTCTGTTTTGTCGTTCTTTCTTTTTGCGGCTGTACGAAGAAAACGGAAGAAGCAGAGAAAAACACATACGATCTTGGCGGCAGAACTTACTACAATACCGTCAACGAATACGGGCAGAAAGATCATGCGAAAGTGTGGTTCGGCAAAGACGGGACGTTCGTATTTACGGAAGCGGACGGAAAGAATTATGAGATCACCGGTTCCTATAAGATCGAAGAAGATGTCTGCACGCTGAGCGCGGATTCCGGGAATGTCACGAAGATCCTTTTTGAGATCAAAGATCAGGATACTCTGATCCTGAAGACTTCTCTGAGCGGTTCAAAGGCAGATCAGACCTTCTCGACGACGGAAATAAAGGGTTCGGATGTTTCACCGGAAAAGAAAGAAGAAGAGATCGATATCAGCGGTACCTATTACAATTCTGCCCAGCCGGGCAACAGTAAATCCTTCCTTACCATCAACAAAGACGGAAGCATCGAATTCGTCGATATCGAAGGCATGGGTGCCATTCAGATAACGGGAACTTATGAACGGGAAGAGGAACTGATCGGCATCCTGGACTTCGAACCGGAGGATGCCTTTGGTGAAAACATCGATTCGATCTTCTTCATCATCAAAGAAAAAGGAAAGCTGGTCTTAGACACCGATATCGGCGGATCGAAACAAGGCGACGTCTTCTTATTCGGCGAACTGCTTCCGGCAGAAGAAGATCTTTCCTTCCGCAGATATCACAATATGATGCATCCGGATGTTCAGGAATCCTATACGCCGAGCATCGAATTTCTCGATGATGGCAATTTCATCTTTACGGAGAACTGTTTCTCCGGCATGGGACAGTACAACGGCTGGTATGAAAAGAAAGATGACAAATATATCTGTCATGTCACAGATGCCTCTTCGATGAAAGGCTATGCCGGTCAGGATGTCACCCAGATCGATTTTGAGATCAGAGATGAAAAATCGATCGTCCTAAGGACCGACTTATGCATGTCACTGAGCGGAGATTTTTTCGAGCTGGTCCAATAGATTTCAGGTTTTCTTAAGTAGAAGTTCAGAAAAAGTTCACTCAGGACCAATATCCTATGGTCAAAGGAGGTATTTCTGATGAAGAAACTTTTGAAACTATCTTTAGCGTTGACCATGGTGCTGTTCTTATCCGCCTGTTCTGCTGTGGCAGCGGAAAATAAAGCAGACTATTCCGACCGGACACTTACAGGCAAGATCACATCCATCAACGGAAACACCCTGACACTTCAGATCGGCAAACTGAAACAGGATGATACCGCAATGGGCGGCCAGATGGGCCAGTTTGGCCAGGGAGTGATGGCTTCAGATGGCCAGCTTCCGACAGATGGCGAGATGCCGGAAATGGGCCAGTTCCCAATGATGGAAGAAGGCCAGATGCCGGACTTTGAGAACGGTGAGATGCCGCAGTTTGCTCAAGGCCAGTTCCCGACAGATGGCGAAATGCCGCAGTCTGGCTCAGGATTCCCGCCATTTGGTCAGGGACAGATGAACGAAAATGATGGCGAAACATCTCAGTTTCCGGAAGGTGACACGGCTCAGGGAAACTTACCGCAGATGAACGGTATGGGTCCTAAGATGGGCAGACGTGGCGATATGAGCCAGATGCCGCAGTCTGATGGAACCGCACCTTCCTTTGAACAGGGTGAACTTCCTGAAATGGGCGATGGCCAGATGCCGGATATGGGACAGTTCCCGACGATGGAAGAAGGCCAGATGCCGGGCTTTGAAAACGGTGAAATGCCGCAGTTTGGCAAGGGACAGTTTTCTGCCGATGAACAGATGCCCCAGATGAATGAAGGCCAGATGCCGATGATGGGCATGGGTCAGGGCATGAAGGGTCAGATGTCCGG
>JAZQIF010000002.1:0-4395 GCA_045540935.1 Erysipelotrichaceae bacterium
GGTAGTAATCACCCTGCAGTTCTCTGCCGATCATCGAAGCTTTGATGGCTCCTTCATCGAATTCTTCTTTCGCGAAAGTCCGGATGATCTTACCGTCACGCAAGACTGTGAGCCGGTCGCATTTATTCATGATCTCATCCAGGTCATGCGAGATGAAGATGACGGTCTTTCCTTCCTTCTTCATCTTTTCCATCAGCGCATAGATGATATCTCTTCCCTTCTGCGATAAAGCAGTCGTCGTCTCATCGACTACCAGGACCTGCGGATCCTTGGCCATGACTTTAGCGATCTCGATCAGCTTGCGGTCCTGGAAATCCAGTGCGCCGGTGATCAGTGATGCATCGATATCTTCGGCACCGATCGCTTTTAAAGCTTCGTTGGCCTTTTCGATCATCTTCTTGCGATCGATGAACAGACCCTTGGCGAAATCTTTGCTTTCACCTAAGAAGATGTTTTCCGCGACCGAGATCCCCGGTACCGTTCCGTTTTCCTGAACGATCATGCCGACACCTTTGAGCAAGGCATCGTTCATCGAAGCGGGCTGCCACTTCTGCTTATTGAAATACATCTCGCCGGAATCGCATTTCTGCATTCCCGCATAGATGGAAGTCGCTGTCGATTTTCCCGAGCCGTTCTCACCGATCAGTCCCAGGATCTCGCCCGGATAGGCGATGATATCCACATCATCGAGTGCGACTGTCGGTCCGAACTGCTTTGACATATGTCTGATTTCTACAATCTCATTCATAAATCGCTCCATATTTTGCTTAATTCCATCTTAAAATCAGAAAAACAGATTAAAAATTGTATATTGTTACCGTTTTCATTGATAATTTTTGATTTTTATATTATATTTTAACTAGTTAATTGACCTAATTTAATCAGATGAACGAGATCGAACTCTTACAAAGCCTTCATTCGCTCAATGAAGCCGAACGATTCTACAAAGCATACCAGGATGCCAGAAAAGATCCTGTCTCTTTCAAGTCTTTCCTGGATTCCGTCGACCGCAAAGAATGTGTCGAAAAACACTTCGTCATCCCGGAATTCAAAGAGACGATGCCGCCTTCCATGAAAGACGAATACTTTTATTCGGACTCCGATGTCGGCATGGTCATACAGAAACACAACTGTTACTCCCCGGTCTTCGAACACTTCCACACCTACTTTGAAGCTTTCTATGTCTTAGAAGGTACGTGCGAGCACGAGATCGGCGGATCGGCCAAGACACTGAAGATGGGTGACTTCTGTATCATCCCGCCGGGCGTTTCCCACAAGATCGCCGTCAACGACCAGAGCGTCATCGCCGTCATGATCCTGTCATCGCAGGTCATCGACAATACCTTCCGCAATCCGACGTTCTATAAGGACAATCTGCTTTCGGAATTCTTCTTAAAGAACCTGCACTATTCTTCGGACAACGATTATCTGATGTTCCACACCGGCAACGACCAGGAATTAAAAAACATCATCATGCAGATGATGCTGGAAAGTATCAACAAGTACCAGGAATACGACGCCATCCTGTCGGCCTACTTCTCTTTGTTTTTCGGCAAGCTCCTGCGCTTTTACGAGCGCACGATCGACCGCGATGTCGACCAGTCAAAAAACAACGCGGCTGCCTTTGAGATCTCCGCCTTTATCCAGGAACATCACCCCGATGTCACCCTGCAGAAAGTCGCAGACCGCTACCACTACACGCCGGAATACACTTCCCGCTTCATCAAGGAACTTACCGGCAAGACTTTCACCGACATCCTGATCGATGCCAAGATGAAACACGCGATCTCACTTTTGAAATCCACTTCCTTACCGATATCGGAAGTCGCCTTCCAGGTCGGCTATGAAAACACGGAGAATTTCATCCGCACCTTCAAGAGAAGATACGATATGACACCGACCGCCTACCGCAAGGAACTTGCCAAGGAATACATGCTTTAGAAAGTAGGCGACAGATTTTAAATATAGTCTGCCGCCCCTTATCAAACCGTACGTGCGGGTCTCCCGCATACGGCTTACCGTTGTGTCTTTTGAAACATCCGAGTTTATTTAATCAAATCATTTAGCGTAAGCGTATCTGTAGAAACGGCGTCTGCCGTCATCTATGGTACGCTTTTTCTTATGGGTGTTGAGGAACTCTAGATAATCTTCAACACTGTAGTCTGGCTTATATATGCGTGCCATAAGGATCGGCCCCGTAATGAGCCCCATTTCTTTTACGAAAAAGGAATTGCCATACTTGACCGTCAGAAGTTTGCCTTGTTTCATTCCGCCGTGTTTCTTCCCTCTGCAGGAGAAAGCGACTCTCAATCTTTGTCTGACATAAGGATCTGTTTCTCCGAAGGGTTCTTTCACAACAGCGTGGCATATTCTGTTTTTCTCATTCAGTATTTCTCTGATTTCTTTGACTGCTTCTTCCGCTTTCAGAAAATAGTTGTACTTGCCCCTTATTACAGGGTTGAGTATTTCTGTCCATTTTTCGAAAGAGAAGGTACAGGTCTTTTTCGTTCTGATCTTGATGTCACTTTTGAACTTCTTGACAGACTTCTCACTTGGCTTTAACACATAGTAGACTTTCCCGTTTTTACTCATTTTCAGGTGAGAAAAGGTAAAACCCAGATAATCGAAATCTTTGTGATGAAAGTCAATGTCATCGCTTTTGTCTTCGGCTAATTCAAGGCCCAGCTCTTTAATGACCCTGGCAACGACTTCCTTGGCTTTTTCAAGCTCTTCGGATGATCTGCACATCACGATGGAATCATCCGCATAGCGGACAAATTCCAGACCTGCCTTATCAAGTTCCCAATCCAGTTCATTGAGATAGATATTGGCGAGTAATGGTGAGATCACACCGCCCTGCTGTGTACCTGCAGTCTGTTCATAGCGGACCTCATCTTCCATATACCCTGCTTTGAGCCACTTCCATATGAGAGACAGGATCGTGCCATCGGAGATGTATTTGTTTAAAACCTTCATCAGTTTCTTATGCGGGATATTGTCAAAATATCCTTTGATGTCAAAGTCATAGACATAAAGATAGCCCGATTCCAGTCTTGATACGATCTTCTTCAATGCCAGTTTAGCGTCTCTGTCTGGTCTGAAGCCGCAGGAGTTATCATGAAAGACATTTTCCTCAAAGAAGTCAGAGAGCTGATTGACCAGAGCCTGCTGAACGATCCTGTCCTTGATGGTCGGAATGCCCAGAGGTCTCATCTTTCCGTTCTTTTTCGGAATGTATTTCCTTCTTACGGGTGAGGGCTTATAAGTCCTGGCCTGAAGCTCATGGAGTATAGCCGCGATATTCTCGTCGAGATTTTCATCGAATTTCCTTATCGTGACTCTGTCCACGCCGGCGCATCCGCCGTTTGCCTTGACCGACTGATAGGCCTTCCTTATTTCCTTTTCATATAAAAGCTTTCCATATACGCTGTACAATTTGAACTTTAACGGTTCATTCATAATGATGTTTCTTCCTTCTTTCCATTTATCGCAGGTCATCTCTTGGAGTTGATACATCTTTCTGCTGTATTTCCTTGATTGACATACCTGCAACTTCATCTACTTGAACTACACAATCGTGATATCCCTTGGCTCCGCTTATTTTCATAAGTTTCTTCGCTACTACGGATACCTCTGACTTCTCATCACCTTTTTGGTCCTTTCGCTGCGCTTATAGACCCAAAGCCGTTAAATGATGAGACCTCACGGGATCATCTGTACTTTCCCTTGTCTTCATACACCGTGCTTACACCCTTGTTGTCTCTGCCGAGTGATACAGTCTTTATCGGCAGGTATGGATTTCCCTGTCTTTTCGCCAGGTCATCGGCAACAAAGGCCACATTGCCTTGATAGATTCGGGTCTGAAGACTTGTCTGCACCTCCTTCACACAGTGCCTCGCGACATTGCGCTAGGCTCGACTTACCATGCGGCTGTATCCTTCATGGACAAGGTATTCCACCTTGCTGGGATCATTCTGCTTCATGATTACTTTCAGACATTGTCATCTGCGTTGTCAGATGAATTATCCGCTCGAACGTCAAGTTCAGTATTTCATCAGTATAACAGAACATATAGGTACGACTGCCCGTCGTACAAAAAAGCCAGCATCGCGCTGGCTCGTTTTATGAATTGAAACCCTTTCTTAAGATCAGCTGACCGGCCCTGTCTGAAACGAAGTTTCCTTTATCCATGACCTTTCTGCCGTTGATGAAGACATATTCGATGCCCTCCGGCTTGAAATCCGGCTTGGACTCATCGACCTTCAGCTTGTTTTCATCGAGTATCGTGATATCCGCTTTATACCCTTCTTTGAGATAGCCGCGGTCTTCCAGTCTGTAACGATCGGCCGTCAGACCCGTCATCTTGCGCACGATCCTTTCATAAGGCATGCCATA
>JAZQIF010000003.1:0-7277 GCA_045540935.1 Erysipelotrichaceae bacterium
GATCTTTGATGCTACCTGCAGCATTTGACGAATTGAATTTGCCATAGAACCTTTTTTACCGATCAGCCTGGCAATATCCTCGCTCGGTGCATAAACATAAAGCAGAAGTTCATTCTCATTGAGGCTTTCCATCTGCTTGACCATGACCGATTCAGGCTCGGAACACAAAGGTCTGACGATGTTCAACAGAACTTTTTCCAGATCGATCATTATTTGTTTTTCTTGGATTCGTTATACTTGGCCATCGTACCGTTCTTTGCGAGAAGGCTGCGAACAGTCTCTGTAGGTACAGCGCCTTTATTCAACCATTCAAGTGCTTTTTCTTCGTCAATGTTTACGATAGCAGGCTGCTTTGTCGGATCATAAGTACCGATCGTTTCGATATCTCTGCCGTCTCTGCGGGATCTGGAATCCGCCGCAACGATACGGTAGAAAGGAACCTTCTTAGCACCCATTCTTTTTAATCTGAGTTTAACCATAGTAACCTCCTTATTTGGTCTGCCTTACTATAATTGCATAAAAATATATAAGAGTCAAGTATTTTTACTTGACTCCTTAAAACAATTTCAATTCTTCCTCTTCCGCCTCAAATACGAGATCCTTTTTAGCGATCGTTGCCCTTTCGCCATGGATGAACCTCAACATCTCGCTCTGATCCATGATGATCGGCGAACGGTCGTGGACTCTGGAGAATTCTTCATCGGCAGCCTCCGTCAATATGAGCAGTTCGTTTCGGCTGTTGAAGATGCAGGCCAGATAGATGATCTCGTCCTTGGTATGCACATAGAACTTCCTCTTGTCCGGATCCCATTCATAGAAGCCGTTGGCGGCGACCGCACAGCGTTTCTCTTTCATTTCCGCAAACGTCGGACGGTCATCCAATGTTTCGTATCTGGCATTGATCAGAAACGACTTGGAAGTCACGCCCCACTTCATCACGGCCAGATCGATCTTGGATCCCGCAGGGATCATGCATAAGACCTGATCGCCGGGAAAGATATCGCCTTCCTTATAAATGAGGGAGAGCTTCTCTGCTCTTTGCCTGATCTGTTTCCCTTTTTTGGAATCGGAAAGTGTGAACGAATAACGGCCGCACATTACATCTTGAACATCGACTTCATCGATGAGAGACCTCTGAAGAGCTTCTTCATCTTATCGTACTGGTTGCAGAGCTTGTTGACATCTTCGACTCTGGTTCCGGAACCTTTGGCGATCCTTCTCTTGTGGGAGGAACGCATGATCGACGGATCTTCTCTTTCAGCCGGCGTCATCGACTGGATGATCGCTTTGATGCGCTTGAGCTGTTCATCGGCATCCGCATCGTTGATCGCATTAGCCATATCGGACATGCCCGGCATCATGCGCATGATCGAAGAAAGCGGGCCCATCTTCCTGGACTGCTCGATGGAATTGAGCAGATCGTCCATGGTGAACTTTCCTTCCATCAGACGGTTGGCTGTCTCTTCAGCCTTTTTCATGTCCATCTCTTCCTGTGCCTTTTCGACAAAAGAGACGACATCGCCCATGCCTAAGATCCTCTGGGCAAGACGGTCCGGATGGAAGGTCTCAAGATCCGAGATCTTTTCACCGACACCGGTAAACTTGATCGGAACGCCGGTCACCGCTTTGACGGAAAGCGCAGCGCCGCCCTTGGAGTCACCATCGAATTTCGTCAGGATCAAACCGGTCACCGAAAGCAGATCGTTGAACGCATTGGCGACATTGACGATATCCTGGCCGGTCATCGCATCGACAGTCAGCAGGATCTCTTCCGGCTCGATCAGATCTTTGATATCCTTGAGCTCTTTCATGAGCTCTTCATCGATCTGCAGACGGCCGGCGGTATCGATTATAGCGGTATCATAGCCTTTCTGTTTTCCGTATTCGATACCCCGCTTGACCTGATCGAGGACCTTGACCTCTGTTCCTTCCGAATAGACTTCGACATCGATCTGCCTGCCCAAGACCTTGAGCTGTTCGATGGCTGCCGGACGGATGATATCGGCTGCGATCAGATATGGTTTCCTGCCCTGTTTCTTTAACAGATTGGCCAGTTTAGCTGCCTGGGTCGTCTTACCTGTACCCTGCAGACCGACGATCATGATCTTGCTCAGACCGCTGTCGGCAAAATGAAGGGAATTATCTTCATCGCCCAGCAGTTCGATGATCTGATCATGAACGATCTTGACAAGCAGCTGACCCGGTTCGACCGCATTGAGGACATCCTGACCGATCGATTCCTGTCTTACTTTTTCCAGAAAATCTTTTACGACTTTGTAGTTGACATCCGATTCCAGTAAAGCGATACGGATCTCCTTCAAAGTCTCTTCCATGTTCCGTTCGGAAAGCTTTCCTTTGCCTTGAACGTTTCGTAGTGTTTTTGTTAATTTTTCCTGTAATGAATCAAACATACTACTATTATAATACAGTCAAAACAAAAAACAGTATCCCTGGCGTGCAGGGATACCTCAGGAAATGACAGTCACAGAATTGCCGATGAGGTTGGTGTGATAATATGTCGTCTCATCTCTGTCGAAATTGTTGGCCGACAGACGGCCAGAGATCGCGAGACACTGACCTTCCTCATATCGATCTTCCGCCAGACTTCTGAATAAAACGACCTCAAAGACCTCGGTGCCTTCTTCCTGATCTCTGTTCGTCTTTCTTACGGAAAGTCTGAGACGGCATAGCGGCAGACCGCTGGATGTTTCGACTCTTTCCGGCGTGCCGGCTACCCGTCCGACGATATAGAATCCGTTCATGCTCCTCCTTTCGATTTCTACACTTATAATCTATCAAAGAAATCTAAGGCATGATTCCCGCATTTTTCCCAGGTTTTTCTCGTTCTCCACCCGGTATTTTTCAACATTTTGTGGAAAGAAAAAAAGGCCATGAAGGCCTTTGATCATTCTTCTTCGTCGTCATCTTTGAGATAGACTTCCCTCGGTTTGGAGCCGTTGGCCGGACCGATGACGCCCCGATCTTCCAGGGTATCGATGAGTCTGGCAGCCCGGTTGTAACCGATGCCGAATCTTCTCTGTAAGAGCGAAGTCGAAGCTTTCTGCTGTGCTTTGACGAACTCTACGACATCATCATAGAGAGAATCCTGCGAGTCCGCATTGACGCTGGAAGCACCCATCACGGTAGTTCCCGACATGTTGGTCAGGAATTCGTAATAGGAATCTTCATATTCCGGCTTGGCTTGCTGTTTGACGAAAGATGTGACTTTGTTAATCTCTTTGTCCGTCACATAGACGCCCTGCAGACGGATCGGCGCCGTCTCACCCTGCGGATAATACAGCATATCGCCGTTGCCCAGCAGTCTTTCGGCACCTGTCTGATCCAGGATGGTCCTGGAATCGATCGAGGAAGCGACCGCAAACGAGATCCTTGACGGAATGTTGGACTTGATTAGACCGGTGATGACATCAGTCGAAGGACGCTGCGTCGCGACGATCAGATGGATACCTGAAGCTCGGGCAAGCTGCGTGATACGCTGGATGGACAGTTCGACATCCTTTCCGGCGATCGCCATCAGATCGGCGAGCTCATCGATGATAACGACCATGTACGGCAGTTTGTTCATCGGTTCTTCGCCTTCCTTCAGGTTGGCATTGTATTCATCGACGAAATTGTTGAAACCTTCGATATTACGTACGCCTGCTGTGGCAAACGCATCATAGCGGTCTTCCATGATGACGACCACTTTCTTCAACATATTGGCAGCCATCTGTGAATCATCGATGATCGGCCACAGGAGATGCGGAATGTCCTTATATGGCGTGAATTCGACTTTCTTCGGGTCGACTAAGACCAGTTTGACATCCTGCGGATTGGTCCTGAGCAGGAAGGATGTGATGATCGAGTTGATACATACGGATTTGCCGGAACCTGTGGCACCGGCGATCAGAAGATGCGGCATCTTGACCAGATCGCAGAAGACCGGCCTGCCCATCAGGTCCTTGCCCAGGCAGAACAGCAGTTCGACATTCCGCTTATCGGCAGGAACGTTCTTGATCAGTTCCAGCATCCTGACCGGGATCGGTTCGACGTTCGGGATCTCGATACCGACGGCACTCCTGCCCGGGATCGGCGCTTCGATCCTGATGTCCTTGGCGGCCAGTTCCATCTTGATGTTGTCGGATATGTTCATGATCTTATTGATCTTGACGGAAGAATCCGGCTTGATCTCGAATTTGGTGACGGACGGACCGATATAGGTATTGAGAAGCTGTGCATCGATGTTGAAGTTCTTGAGGATCTCGATGACTCTTTCCCCTTTTACGCTCGCCGAAGTCCTGTTGACGCTGTTGGAAGCGCCGGATGGCGTATCCAGGAACTCGTCATAAGGCTTAGGCAGATGATAGGATGTATTGGCCCTTTTGCGGCGCAGCACTTTCGGTGCTTCGTTTTCCGTTGTTTCTTCGACAGCCGGAGCCGGTTTTTCTTTCTTCTTTTCTGTCAGGATATCTGTCTTGACTTCCTTTTCCGTTTCTTTCTTTCTCGGCGCATCGCCATAGATCTCTCTTTCATTGAGATTGATGAAAGTCGGTGAGTTGGATAAGACATTTTCGTGTTTCCTGGTCACAGGTTTGGCAGGCGGCGTTTCCGGTTCATTGATCTTGACTTCCTTCATCCTTGCCAGCATTTCGGCCTTTCTTTGTTTCTCGGCCTCTTCTTCCTGTGCGAGTCTGGCGATCTCTTCCGCCTGACGGGCCCTTCTTTCTTCTTCCGCCTTCATAGCGGCGATCCTTCTTTCCTCACGGATCCGTTTCGCCTCTTCGTGTTTCTCATTGGAAAAATCTTTGACATCGGTGAAGATGGACTTGTAGACCTCTGCCGGGACGACCAGGATGGCCGTGATGATGAAGGTCAGGATCAGTAAGATCAAAGTTCCCGTCCTTGTCAGCAAGGAAGTGAACAGCCCATAGAACAGGTTGCCCAAAAGACCGCCCGTATCTTTGATGGCGACGTTGCCAAGTATCTTAGAGAACGTCGTCTGCAGATAAGCAGGCAGCTCTGAAAGAGACTTCAGCTGGTCACAGATATAGGCATTGAGCAGTATCGCAAAGAAGTTGCCGGTAAAAAGACCGGTGACGATCTTTGCGGAACGGGGATGTTTCTTCTTGAAAAACAAGACATAGATGCCATAAGAAAATACCGTCAGTAACGGAACGATATAAAACGATCCAAACAGGAATGACAGTAGGTTGTTGAAGAAGATTCCCAGGACCCCCATGTTGGTGACGGTAAAAAAGATCATCGCTGCCATCAGCAACGAAAAGACCAGCCAGACGATCCTGGCTGTTTCTTCCTGTTTTGCGATTTCCTTTTTTGTTTTTCTTTTTGCCACTATTCTTCACCCAGATTGATTTCTACGATCGCAGGCAGGATCATCGGTGCCTTTCCGGTCGTCTTCAGGACGTAACGGGAGATCAGTTCTCTGGCTTCCATTCTGACCTGCATGTTCTCATAAGAACCGTTTTCGACATTCTTCTCGATCGTCGAGATCAGGATATTGCCGATCTCGGCAAGGATGTGGTCGGCATCCTTCAGATAGATGACACCTCTGGACTGGATATCCGGTCCGCCGATGATCTTCTTGGTCTTGAAATCCAGCACGACACCGCAGATGATCGCGCCGTCCGTGGAAAGCTTTTCCCTGTCCCTTAAGACCATGCCGGAGACATTGCGCATATCCGAAGAATCGATCGCTTTGTCTTCCAGTTCGATCTGATCGGAAGTCGAAGCCAGCCGGCTGCCTTCAAATGTGGCAAACTGGCCGTTGTCCAATATGATGATCTTGTCCGGCGTATAGCCCATATCGACAGCGATATCGGCATTGCTGACAAGATTGGAATAATCGCCCTTGATCGGCAGATAGTATTTCGGACGGATGAGATATAACATCATCTTCAGATCTTCGATCGACGCATGCATGGAGAGGATCTCCTTGGCATTGAGTTTGACGATCGAAACGCCCGCCTTGAAAAGGTCGTTCTCCATCGCCGTAGCATCCTTTTCGGTGCCCGGTACGACAGGAGAAGCGATGATGACGATATCGGAAGGACGCAGTTCGATCACATGGTCTTCGCCGATCGCGATGTTGTTCATCAGCTTGAAGACCTGGTTGCCCGAACCGGAAACGACGACAACGACATCCTTGCGGTCATTGTCATACTCGCTCTTGGTGATGATGACGTTGCGCGGGATCTTGTAGTAACCCAGGTCGTCGACCATCTTGAGCAGCTTGACGTGTTCTTCCGAATAGAAGTAGACCTTCCTCTTGTATTTGGCCGCCAGTTCCAGGACTTCCATGATGCGGAAGAGGTTCTGACGGTATAACGTGATCAGCAGACGGCTCTCCGATTCTTCGAAATAATGTTCGATATGATCGGTGATCCTGTGTTTCGGCGCGGTGTAGCCGTTGCGGTTGGAACCGGTCGATTCCGACATCAGGACCAAGACGTTCTTCTGTCCGAGATTTGATAAGGCATTGATATCCATCGAGAATGATTTATTTAAGAAATCATAGTCGAATATGAATTCTGACGTATAGACGATCATGCCCGAATCGGTCTCAAACGCGAAACCGACGCCATCGGCGATCGACTGCATGACCGGGAAGGTGTGCACGACGTGTCCCGCCACCTTGAACGTATCATTGCGCTTGATGATGTGGATGTGTTTGTTTTTGAGCTTATGCAGCTTGAATTCTTCTTCCAGCAGTTTTGCGGTCAGAGATGTCGCATAGACCTCCGCATCCATCTGTGAAAGCAGATGGCCTAAGGCCGACATGACATCATCGTGGCCATGGGAGATGAATACGCCCTTGACCCTGTCTTTATGTTCGAGCAGATATGTAAAATCGGGGATGATGTATTCGATACCGAGCTGTTCGCTCTCGCTTGGATATTTCAATCCGGCATCCAGTACAAAGATATCTCCGTCTATTTCAACGAGGTACATATTCTTGCCGTCTTCGTCAAGACCGCCAAGTGCCATTAAACGTATTTTCTGCACTAATTATTTTCCTCCAAACACTAATAAAATTATATGTTAAATAGGCCTTTTTTTCAATTACATAAAGGCTTTTAGACCATCATGGTCAAGCTCGTAAACCTTATCAATTACCTCATCAATATACTTACGATCATGAGAAACGGAAATGATACAGCCGTTATAATCATTAAGTATTTTTCTGAAGATCGGATTTGATAAAGGTGAGAGATTTCTTGTTGGTTCATCCAGAATGAGCACATTGGCCTTATCAAGTA
>JAZQIF010000004.1:0-7952 GCA_045540935.1 Erysipelotrichaceae bacterium
AGGCCGTCCAGCATCACGATCAGACCGTTCTTTTCTTTGATCATGTCCTGCACATCGGACAGCTCATACGGCTTGACTTCCGCAACATAGCCCTGGTGGTTGCCTCTGACCATCGAATCCAGTTTCTTTCGATCGACGATCTTATAAGAGATGTTCTTATTGCGTATGAGTTCGTCATTCAGCACATAGGCTTTGACGATGCGTCCGGCATTGAGAGCTTCAAAAAACGAATTCTTTCCATAGACATAATCACTCATTATGGACGCCTCCTTCAAAGACTTTTTCAAAAAATACCGCGAGTCTGTCGGTGTCGGTCAGATACAGATAGCCGCAGATCGCCTCGAGTCCCGAGGCACATTCATAGGTCTGCCGGTCACCGTTTTTGGGAATGTGGCCGATCGCATTGCGACCGCGCTTATAGACATCGAGCTCTTCTTTCGTGAAGAATCCTTCCTTGTCCAGGCGTTCGAAGACTTTCGTTTGCCCTTTTGCGGAATTATAGCCGTTGCACAGTCTCTGCAGGACGGCCGGCGACTGGTAACGGTGCTCGATGAAGTATTGCCTTACATGCAGGGTGAAGACCGCATCACCGATGAAACTTAAAGAATTGGAGCTGCACTCTTTGAGATCCATTACAAGATCCCTTTTTCGATCAGGATACTGCGATATCTGTCGGCAGTCTCGAAATCCTTATTCGCTTTCGCTTCGTTCCATAAAGCGTAGTTCTTCTTATCTTCTTCATCCAGGACTTTCTTTTCGATGAAGATGCCTAAGATCTCCAACATCTTTTCGATCGCGTTGTATTCCTTATATACGGCATCGAAATCGATCTGCCTCACACGTAAGGCCTGGTTGAGTTTCTTCACTGTTTCAAAGATGACCATGTAGGCGTTCGGCGTATTGAGGTCATCAGCCATCTGATCGATGAACTGCTGATACATCTCTTCATCATATGTGCCGGCGTTCTCTTTTTCAGCGATCTGTGCCTTGACCTCCGCCTGCTTCAAAGCGGTCTCGATCTTTCCGAGTTCCGTCTTCGCCGCATTGAAAGTCTCATCGTCATAGATCAAAGAATCTCTGTATCTCGCTGACAGCAGGAACCATCTCACGAGGTTTGCGCCGTGCTCGGCGATGACGTCTTTTGCCCATTGGGTATTGCCCAGAGACTTGGACATCTTGCCGCCCTTTGTCTCCAACATGCCGTTGTGGATCCAGTAGTTGGCCAGGTGATGGCCATGGCAGCATTCGGACTGTGCGACTTCATTTTCGTGGTGCGGGAACTTGAGATCCTTGCCGCCGCCATGGATATCGATCATGCCGGAATCGAATTCCTTGCCGATCATGACGACACATTCGGTATGCCAGCCCGGTCTTCCTTCGCCCCAAGGGGAATCCCACTTGATGCCCTTGTCGGTCTTTTTCCATAAGGCAAAGTCCTGCGGATTCTTTTTCAGATCATTGGTCTCGACTCTTGCCCCGGCGTTGAGGTCTTCCAGCCTCTGATGGGACAGCTCGCCATACTTCGGATCGGACTCCACATCGAAATAGACATCGCCATCTACGACATAGGCATTGCCTTTTCTGACCAGTTCATCGATGAAAGCGATGATCTCGTCCATCGTCTCGGTGACTCGCGGCGTGACATCGATCGGAACGATGTTCAAAGAATCACGGACATCATTGTAGGCCTTGATGTATCTTTCGGCGATCTCGTTTTCCGAGACGCCTTCCTCGATCGCCTTGTTGATGATCTTGTCATCGACATCGGTGAAGTTGGAAACGAATTTCACTTTATAACCCAGTGCTTCAAACGTCCTTCTTAAGGTATCGAAAACGACGATCGGACGGGCATTGCCGATATGGGCATGGTTGTATACGGTCGGTCCGCAGACATACATGCTGACCTTGCCTTCTTCGATCGGTTTGAATTCTTCCGTTTTCAATGTGTAGCTGTTATACAGTCTCATCTTCTCTTCCCTCCATATAATACTGGTAAATGCTGTCTTTCAGCTTTACCCATTTTTTCATCTCTCTTGTCGTGATCGCATAGTCGGGCTTGAGTTCTCCCGACCAGATGAGTTCGATCAGCTCTTCATCGGAAAAGCTTCCTTCGAAACCTTTGACGCGCCAGATCTTAGTCTTTTTCATCATCCATCACCTTACAATAAGTATATTCTATTTCCATGTTCAATAATTCGCTCTTTTTCAGTGTCCTGCCGTCAAGATTGGAAGAGGATACCGTCACTTCATCGGCTGCACACCAGTCGTCTTCCCCGCCTTCGACTTTTCTGATATTCTCCTCAGGAACGCCGAGGGAAAGCAGGTAAGCGATGAATTCTTCTTCCTTCTGGTTGCTGGCCTCCGGGAAAGTGTAAGTCTCTTCCGGTTTGAGATAGGTAAAGTTGAGCTTATAGGCATCCGAATCGGTATAATCGCCTTCACCGACCGAAACGATACTCAGTGTATAGTTCTTGCCGTCGGTCATGTTTTCCGTCTCGAAACGTACGACTTGCGCAGTACCGACTCTTCTTGAAATGCCGATGCCGACATCCAGAGAAACGATGTAACCCGAAGCATTGGACACCGGATCGAACTGGACCGAGACATACTTGTCATCGATGCTGTACTGTACGTTGGAGACCATATCGAGCCTCTGTTTGATGAGCTCCTCCTTAACGAACTGATGATAGGCATTGTTTCCGACACCGTAGATCTTCACGCCGTCAAAACCGATCAGATAATCGGAAGCTCCGTCGATCGCAATGATGTTGGACCACTGTTCGACCTGTGCGCGGATCTCATCGTTGTCGATCTCGATGTGGACCTTGCCATAGCGGTCCAGGCCGGCAACATAGGAATCTCCGCAGGCGACATCGACGATATCCGCCCAGGATTCCGCCTCCAGATAGTTCAGAGAGTTTTTGGTATAGACATCGATCGTGTGATCCTCGCAAAGGACGGCCAGGATGTTTTCCGAAGATGCGACATCCCGGATATTGAAGTAATTCTTCAAGGAACCCGAACCGATGAAAGTCCCTGCCGAAGCGATGACCCCATCCTGATCCAGCGTGATCGTGCCGTTGGCTGTCGCAAAAACCTTTTTGACGTTTCGCGGATCATTGAGATCACAGGCTCCGTCACTCGTGTCGCCTGAACAGCGCACACGGCCGTTGGAATCCACACCGACGATGTGGTTGTCACCGACCGCGATATCGACAATGTTTTTCCAGTCGTCGATCTGATCGGCATACTTGGATATGAGTCCGGCATGCGACAGAGTTCCGTCTTCATTCAGGATGATCGTAAAGCCTTCTCCTTCACAGACTTTGACGGCCGCCGAAGAAGTCAGGTTGGAAAGCTCGCCATTGGCATTGCTTCCCGAGCCGTTGACGCCGGAATAATCATCGATATAGATGACTGTGGTTTCCGATACGGAAAGACGGTTGATGTTCTGTCTCGTCAAAGTGAAAGGCCTCACGGTATTCTGCAATATGATGAACATGATAAGGATCGTTGCCAATAAGAAAACGATGATCGAAGAAGCCACCTTGTTCTGCTGATAGAAATTCATTATCTTATCCCATACAGTCTCCTTGGCTGTAAAGTACTCGATATTGATCTCATCGGTATTGGCTTTATTGACTTCATACAGCTGCACATCCGCCGAATTCTTAAAAACATCGACCAGATCGATATGATACAGAGAAGCCAGTTTCTTCATCTGTTCATAATTGATCATGCCCGATCCGTTCTCATAGTTCATATATTCCAGCACATCCACATTAAGAACACCCGCAAGATAGGATTGCGAATAGTTGTAGTGCTTTCTTAATTTCGTCAGTTTCTCAGGTAATTTATTCACAACAACATTCTACCATCAGTATTCCTGAATCAAAAATAAGACATTCCATTATTATTAAGGATGGATCAGAACACACAAAAACAGCTTCCGGTTTCTTTCATTCACATTTTCTTTAAATTTTCTTGAAAAACGAGAATTTCAATGTTACTATATATTAGCAATGTGCCCGAATAGCTCAGTCGGTAGAGCGTCCGGCTGTTAACCGGCAGGTCACAGGTTCGAGTCCTGTTTCGGGCGCCATTGTTGTGGCAAGTTGGTGAAGCGGCTTAACACACCGCCCTTTCACGGCGGCATTCACGGGTTCGAATCCCGTACTTGTCACCACTCTTCGGTTCCCTAGCTCAGTTGGTAGAGCATCTGACTCTTAATCAGAGGGTCTGGGGTTCGAGCCCCCAGGGAATCACCATTGAGATCAATAAGTCCGAAAGGACTTTTTTTATTTCATATGTACCAAAAAGCCTTTACAATAAGGCTTTTCTGAATATCGATCCGATACGAAACACAGATGAATACATCAGAACTCTGAAACAGATGAAACATAAAAGCTCTCACTTGCAGTCGTAATAACAGTCGTAGCGAGAGCTTATTCTAATGATTTTCTATAAAAAGGTCGTAGTAAATGATTATCGGAATGTATAGATAATTTGAAAAACCTATTCATTCCCCATCTTGTCTGAATCAAGCACTTCCAATTCAGTTCCATCCTGGCCGATATACTTCACAATGATATGGGGATTTTCGTTTCCGTCAAACATCTGGTACATCCCACCATACATGACAAACGCTATCGACATAAACGATTCCATATAGCCAACTTCATTCGTGGAAAGTTTAACTGTAAAAGTCTCATATTTTTTATCGTGATCTATGCTTTCGATAGCATAGGATTCATCATTGATCAAATCTTTCAAGGAATCGTCAATGTTTGTTTCAAGCTCGCTCATAAACTCGTTATAGTCTTTTTTCGACATTGTCACAGATACTGAGCCATCTTCATTGACAACTGTGTTTTTGAATGAGCCAGAATTCTCCCCAAGCGAAGCAATATATTCTTCTGCATTCGTATCAAGAAAGGTCTCAAAAAAGGAATTTGGCAAAGTAATCGTAACGTCCAAAAGGCCTTCATCGACAGTGACAGTATCAGAAGTTTCTTGTATTTCACTCCCCTGTGCATCATTATCATTTTTTGTCTCGTTCTTGCTCCCACATCCTGTTAAAAGTATCAGGACAGAAAGCACTATCAATACAAACTGTTTTTTCATTTTTCCTCCTTGATCCTTTT
Source organism: Erysipelotrichaceae bacterium (assembly GCA_045540935.1). GTDB lineage: Bacteria > Bacillota_I > Bacilli_A > Erysipelotrichales > Erysipelotrichaceae > Colivicinus. The sequence continues at coordinate 5,145 of JAZQIF010000004.1, forward strand.
CTGTACTATTTATCTTTCTACAATGACTAGATTATTCCTAAAATAAAGTAAACAACGCAAATAACAATAGTAATGATTCTGCTTTTTTTCGTTTTTGCAAGAAAGAATAATACAATTGTTCCAAAAATATATCCCACTATTCCCCATATAAGTGCGTCAGGGAAGCCTGATCGTGCCATGCACCCAAAAAAGAATACAATCCAATAAAAACACGCAGCAGTGTAATTGATGCCTTTTTCTTCTTTGTTCTTAGCAACGATTATAAGTATTCCTGAAATCAAAAAGCAAAGAGCACCTAACACACCTAATAAACCGCTGGCAGATGTGTTTTGATTCACAAGAGATCCTAGAGAGAACACAGCACACGATTGGAAGAAAAATAGAACAAAGAAGCAAAGCGTCGCCACACCAATTATTAATTTTACTGTTGGAAACACTGATTTTTTTGTTTTTTTCGTTCTTCCATCAAAGGAATAAGGATTGTTTTCTCCGCAGAAAGGACACATATCTAAAGTTGAATTAAACTGTTTCCCGCATTTGGGACAAAACACCATCTTAGCGCCGTTTTCTTCATACTCTTCATGCATTTGAACAATTCTCCGTAAAATCCAATTGTAGCAAATACTTTAATCTCTACTCGACATTGATTGTTACGTAATCTGATTCAAAAACAGTACCATAAGAATCTGTGTCGTAGCAGTTAAAAGTCAACTTTATATTTTCAATCTTATCTATGTCGTTATCCTTCAAAGATGAAGAGAAAATCGTCATGTCGTCAAAAGATTTGTACCCTGACTTTATATCCGCATAGTAATAGCCATCAATCATAAAACCATTGATCGAGACATTATCTGCTGATAGTCCAACATTTCTATTACTATTATTCTCAGCATAAATTAGCACAGAAGTTCCCCAAATCGAATTCTCATCAACATATTTAACAACAACTCTGATGCCATCCTGGTTAATAACTTCAACACCATCAGTAAAAGCCTCTGCTTCAGCACCAGTATATAGAGATGTTCTCAAAATGGCTGGTTCATCAGATGAATAGCTTGTCATATAAGATTCCGGATCTACCAGATTGAACCAAATCGCTACCTCTTCGATATTGGTAATTCCGGCTTTCTCTAATTCACCACTTAAGCAATGAATCACTGCATTTGCTTTTGCTTCAGCTGTGACTTTTTCATACAAGAAATCAGTCAACATATAGCCATTAACAGCCATCGCGTTTGCGGTAACAGTAACATCACGTGAAGAATTATTCTCGATGAGAACTTTTATTCCTTGTCCCCAAATCGAATCTTCAACGATTTCTTTTGCAGTTACAACTATTCCATCTTGATCGAGCAAAACAGTTTCTTGAATAGTGGGAATTTCTTTCTTTGTGCTGGAATTCGATGTAGAAGAACTAGAATTATTCTCAGTTCCAGCTGATACATTGCCCTGTCCGCTTGAAGATGATTCATTGCTAGAAGAACCGCTTCCCAATGCAAAAATCATAAACACAAGAACAACAAGAATTACAGCGATTTTATTATTTTTCATTTTTCGTCCCCCTCAAAAACAAAACAATCAGTATAACACCGATGCCTTCGATAACAACATCAAATACATCAAAGGTGCCTTTTATAATATTATACCTTTGAAACAGTTCAAAAATTGTTCCAAATAGTATTACTAGAAATCCCGCAACTATCACATCGTCCATAAAAAGAGATAGTGATAGTACAAAAGCTACTGCCCATAAGAAATCTGGAATATAGTTTATAACGAATTGGTTCCTGATTACATGCACCCCACCATTAAGGCCAAAAGTGATATAGGCATTACTGCCAGATAAAAAATATATGATTGCTCCGCTTATTAAGCTACCACTAATTATCAATACTCTTTTGTTCAGCAAAGTCTAATGTCCTTTTTTTCATTTTAGCATAGGCAACAAAGCAAAGGATCATCTCGATAATTACGAACATAAAATAAGCAAAAAACAACGCTATTGACACCGCGTACAATATTCCTGCAGTAAGAGCAGCCCATTTAGCTTTTAAGAAGAAGCCCAGCCAGTTAAATATTACTGAAATCCATACAACAGCCATATGAGGCATAACTAATAGAGTTGCCAAAGCCGCTCCAGCCTGTTCTGTTCCACCACCGGTACTAGCTGCGCCGGCGAAATAGGTCACAAGATAGATTGCATAAGCTGTTCCGATTATAGCTGCAATCAAAAGTAATTTGCTTCTTTTCATTTTTCCCCCTTTTTCAATAATTTCAGATATACTTGTGCTCTACTGAAATTATATATCAATAAAAATTGGCCACTTACCACCTAACAGGGGGATTTTTATTCTTTGTTGCCACTATTCTTCAATGGTTTTTCTCCGTTTTTTATCAAAAATTCATTTAGATCTAAAATATCCCCTACACGTTCGTTAAAAGCAATTATCAATAAAGCGTCTCTTTTATTTCGAGCGTATAACGGCGACATACCATACAGGATTAAAGACCGATTTGTTTCTTCAACGTTTAATTTCCCTGCATAACACAGTCTTAAAATGGTATCTCTCTGATTAGTATGCTTTTCACCAGAAATAAGTTTATATCCATACTTCTCAGATATGTCTGCATCTATAAAAACTTTTTGCTGGCTTATTTTGTTTTGAGATAGTAAATCTTTAAAATAATCCGAAAATGACTTAATTACAAAATTATAATTGTCTTCATTAAAAATTTGTTCTACGTTTTTAGAATGAGAATTCAATAAAATTCCTTCTAATTCTTTTGTGGTTTTCTTCATTATTTCCT
>JAZQIF010000005.1:0-5754 GCA_045540935.1 Erysipelotrichaceae bacterium
TTTGCTGTCTTTTACTGCATATCCTCTGGCCATGGCTGTCTCCTGTTGATTTAATGTCATTATACCATCCGTTTTTGAAAACGTTTCCATCATCGGTTTTCGAAGGGTGATTTATGATATATTATTTTTGATGGAAAACACAACGAATAAATCTCTCATCCTGAGAGAAGCGAAAGCGAAGTATGAGAAGGACGGAAAGTGGTATAAGGTCTACAACAAGGAACGCAAGATCGCGGATATCCTTTTTGAAGCACTGAACCAGGCCAGAGTCATGCAGGCGGGTCTTTGTGTTCCGAAACTGCTGGAAGTCTGCGTTACGGAAGAGGGTGAATGGGCGATCGTACAGGAGTATATAGAAGGAAAATCGATCAAACAGCTCATGGAAGAAGAGCCGGACAAAGAAGATGAATATCTTCAGAAGTTCGTCGACTTACAGGTAGAGACCCACAAGCTGCGCATTCCGAAGATGTCCAAGCACAATGACAAGATGAACGGAAAGATCGCACACACCGAACTGTCTGCGACGCTTCGTTATGACTTGCACAACCGTGTCGAAGCGATGCCGAAGCACAACTGTGTCTTACATGGCGACTATAAGCCGAACAACGTGATCATCGACAAGGATGGAAAGGCCTATATCATCGACTGGTATCATGCGACACAGGGCAATGCCGAAGCTGATGCGGCAAGGACCTATATGATGTTCCTGGTGGATGGCCAGAAACAGAGGGCAAGAAAGTACATCGACATGTTTGCCAGGACCAGCCATACGACGATCAAGGAGATCCTCAACTGGCTGCCGATCCTTGCGGCTTCCCAGTCCGTCAAAGGCATCAAGAATCAGTCTGCTTTCTTAAGGAGCCTGATCTTCATGAATGAGGAAGAATTGGAGAAATTATATGAAGAACTCTAAGTTTGAGACCAAGATACAGGAACTGAAGTATCTCGCACTGCGGGAAGTTGCGAAAGAGGCCTGGGAAGGCACCCTGGTCGAAAACGTCCTGGATATCCCGAAGAAGATACTGCCGGGCAAGACGCCTTCCATGCGCTGCTGTGTCTACAAGGAAAGAGCGATCTTACAGGAAAGAGTCAAGCTGGCGATGGGCGGTACACGCTCCAATCCGAACATCATCGAAGTCATCGATATCGCCTGTGACGAATGTCCGATCGGCGGCTACATCGTCACCAATACCTGCCGTGGCTGTCTGGCACAGCGCTGCAAGGATGCCTGCCCGAAGGATGCGATCTATTTCGATGAGAACCACCAGTCACATATCGACAAGACCAAATGTATCAACTGCGGTGCCTGCGCGAGGGCCTGCCAGTATTCGGCGATCATCAACCGCAAGAGACCTTGCGAGAATGCCTGTGCCGTCAAAGCCATCGAGGCTTCCGAGAATCAGGCTGCCAGGATCGACCATGAAAAGTGCATCAACTGCGGTGCCTGCATGTCACAGTGCCCGTTCGGTGCCATCATGGACAAGTCGTTCATCCTGGATGCCATCGACTATATCCTGAAGAGCGAAAACAATACGAAGTTCAAGACCTACGCACTGATCGCACCGGCGATCGCCGACTCGTTCCGTCAGGCGTCTCTGCCGCAGATCGTCACCGGTCTTAAGAAACTGGGCTTCTATGATGTCGTGGAAGTCGCAAGAGGCGCAGACCTCGTTGCCTACTCCGAAGCGACCGAACTGGCGGAAAAAGGCTTCTTATTCTCGTCCTGCTGTCCGGCTTTCGTCGATTACGTGAAGAAGAACTTCCCGGATCTGGTGCAGTACATCTCCCACAACCTGTCTCCAATGGGTGCGATCGCCAAAGTGCTGAAAGAGGAAGATGAGAACTGCAAGCTCGTCTTCATCGGTCCATGCACGGCCAAGAAGGCAGAGATCCACAGAGACGATGTCGAAGGACTCGTCGATGTCGTTTTGACTTTCGAAGAATTACAGGCGCTGTTCGATTCCAGGAACATCGAACTGGAAGAGCTCGAAGAAACACCGATCGATCAGGCAACATACTATGGCCGCGTATTCGCAAGATCCGGCGGTCTGACCGAAGCGATGGCCCAGGGTCTCAAAGAGATCGATGCCGAGCTCGAACTCAAACCGGAGACCTGCAACGGCATCGAACAGTGCCGTGTCGCAATGTTAAAGAAGGCGAGGAACCTCTTGCAGGGCAACTTCGTAGAAGGCATGGCTTGTAACGGCGGCTGTATCGGCGGTGCCGGAACGCTGCAGAAATTCGGCATCAAGAAAGAAAATGTCGACAATTACGCCAAGACTTCAACGATCCCGACGATCACAGAAAGTGTCAAAGGATGAGAGCACAAGCTCTCATCTTTTTGTTATGATAGGGCTATGGCCAGATCAAAAAGCGCAAAGATCTGTGAAAAGATCGCAAAGCGGGCAGTGGTCCCGAAAGGAAAGACGATGACGGAAGTCCTGATGGAATACCACCGTCATAAGGGGAAGAAACGCTACAATCTTCCGCTGCTGATCAAGATCAAAGAAAAGGGGAAGATCGAGGATATCACGTCGGGTGACATGCGTCTTTTCTATATGAATGTGGAGTCGGAAAGCGACAGGCTGATCATCTACTTACATGGCGGAGCTTATGTGGGAGAGATGCTGCCGTTTCACTGGCTGATGTTGGATAAGATCACGGCCAATGTGAAGGATACCTTCATCATTCCCGATTATCCTCTGGCACCTCACGCGGACTACAAGGTCTGTTACGATCAGCTGGAGACTTTCTATAAGAAGGTCTTGAATTACTATCCCGACAAGAAGATCATCTTCATGGGCGATTCGGCCGGCGGCGGTCTTGCCTTGGGTTTTACCATGTATTTACAGAAGCTTGGCCTGAAGCTTCCGGAAAAGCACATCCTGATGTCCCCGTGGGTGGATCTTCTGATGGATAACCCGGAGATCCCGGACTATCAGAAAGAAGATCCGACGCTCAAGCTTGCCGACCTTTCCGTGGAAGCCCTGTACTGGGCCAACGGCACCGACCTCAAAGACTATCGGCTCTCACCGATCTACGGCGATGTCTCGTGTCTGAAAGATGTCACATTGTTTGTCGGTACCCATGAGTTCTTCTATCCCGATGTCATGAAATTCTCGAAGATCCTGGAGAAACACGATATCCCGGTGAGAACATTTGTGGGCGAAGGTTTGAATCACGTCTATCCGGCGTTTCCGATCCCGGAGGCAGCTCAAGCCATAGCTCACATGTGTGAGATCATCAACGAAACGTAAGATCGTGCATTCCTGTTGCGCGGTCTTTTTCTTTGGCGTTAAAGTAAAAGAAGATGGAAACAGAATCAATCAGATCATTTTTAAACGATAAACAGATCGGTGTCCTGATCGTCCTGGATGATGGCGAAGCTTTTTACTATAAGGCAGCCTATATCAAACAGCCGGACAAAGAGGAATGCGATGAACTGCGTCATGAGGTCAAGCTCAAGACATATTTTGATGAAGTCTTCATCTATGAAGAAAAAGGCAGATACTTTTCCGACCTGCAGCTCATGTATATCCCGTTAGAGAAAAACTGTCTTCGCTTCAAAGAATGGCAGAAAGGATTTGAACCGGTCTATCTGTTCAATGACGGTAAGGAAACACTGGAAGTAAAGACACCATACGGGGTCTATGTGATCCCGGCAGGCAAGTGCGTCCGTGCGCACAAAGATGAATACACGTATCGCAAAGAAGGATTCTTTGATCCGAACGTCGATACGATCTCTTATGAAAACGGAAGGTGAGGAAACGATATGGAATTAAAAGAAGCGATCGATCTAAGACACAGTGTGCGTCAGTACAAGGATGCGCCGATCGAAGATAACATCAGGGAACAGCTCGATGAATATGCCTTTCTCTTATCGCAACAGGCAGGTCTGACCATACAGACCGTCTACGATGAGCCCGAGTGTTTCAATGCGAGACTTGCCCGCTACGGCCGTTTTGAAAATGTGAAGAACTATGTCGTCATCTCCGGCAAGAAGGAAAAGGGTCTTGAGGAAAGAGCCGGCTACTATGGTGAGCTTTTCGTTTTGAAAGCACAGACTTTAGGCCTCAATACCTGCTGGGTGGCTCTGACCCACGGCAAGTCCAGGGCAGTCTTGAAAGAAGGGGAAAAGGAAGTCATACTCATCTCCTTAGGTTATGGCAAAAGCCAGGGCGTGCCGCATAAAAACAAGGACATTTCCGTATTGGCACCGGATTATGAAGCTTCGCCGGAATGGTTCAGAAACGGCGTCGATGCCTCGCTCAAAGCACCGACAGCGACCAACCAGCAGAAGTTCAGGATCCGATTGAAAGAAAATAATAAAGCAGAGATCTCAACGACAGGCATCGGTCCGTATCTGAAGCTCGATCTGGGGATCGTGAAGTGTCACTTCGAGCTTGGCGCGGATAAAGAAAATTTTGAATGGGCATAAAAAAACGGGGACTGTGAAGTCCCCGTCAGTCATTTTCTACAGGATGCAGGAATCGAAGAAGTCGATGATGCCGTCTTCCACCTGCTGCTTGATGTCGGAATAGTTGTGGATCTCATGACGGTAGCCGGTATACAGGACCGTCGTGACATCGTGTCCGGTGTCGATCAGCCAGTTAGCTGCCTGATACATGCCGGTACCGTACTGTCCGACCGGATCCTGGTCACCGCCGATATTGTAGATCGGCAGTTCTTTCGGAACTTTGGCTGCCCATTCCGGACCGGTGATGTCTTCCATCATCTGTAAGAAGTAGAGCCATGCGCGGTTGGAGGTCGGTTTTGTGAAAGCATCGAACGGATCTTCCGCGTGGTCTTTCTGTACATATGGAGAATCGCAGATCCACTCATTGCCAAGGGTCACGCCTTCTTCGCATCTGGCAAACATCCAGCCCATGAAAGTCGCACCTAAAGAAGGATCGGATTCATCGCCTTTTCCTTCGTCGACGAGTTTCTTTACGATGGCGATGTTTTCTTCAAGATTCGGCCAGACACCGGTCGTACCGCAGAGGGTCGCACCGGTCAGATCTTCGCCATATTTGGCGATGTATTCTCTGGTGATGAAGGAGCCCATGGAATGTCCGAACATGAAATATGGCAGATCCGGATATTTTTCGGCGACGATGTCGTGAAGCTTCTTTTCATCTTCCATCATCGTCTGATGGCCTTTGTTGCCCCAGTTGCCCCAGGAATTGTTTTCCAAAGCCGTCTTGCCGTGTCCCACATGGTCGTCGGCAGCGACGATGTAGCCGGCTTCCATGAATGAAGTGATCATATGTAAGTATCTGCGTGAGTGTTCACCGAAACCGTGAACCAGCTGAATGATGCCCAAAGGTTTACATGCCGGCACATAGACCCAGCCGTAGACCTGGTCCCGCTCATTGAATGAGCCGAATCTGACTTCGTGTAACATGATAGATTATTCCTTTCCAGATCAGAAGATCTTCCTTAATTCCATGATATCACTCATGACGGTCACATGTCGCAATTTGGATCTTTCCTTTTTCTGCGCAAGGGGTTACTGTTCACACTCTGCAAGTACCGCCGGTCATTTGAAAAAAAGCACAGACAAAGATCGACTCTGATCAGTCAGATGTATCTGTACTTTTATTGCTGCGCCTTATAACTCAATATGCCCGCCAGTAGCTATTCATACAGGAAGGCATGTGATATATGTACGTCCGAGATAGCTTATTTGTTTTCTTTCAGAAGTGCTGAATAAGCCTGCATGTTTTCTTTGGTATAGCCGAAGCGGATGTTTTC
>JAZQIF010000006.1:0-7579 GCA_045540935.1 Erysipelotrichaceae bacterium
TATCCTTACGGGGTCGGCAGCGACAAGGCTGTTGAAGTCATGAAGAAGGCGGGGATAAGATACGCCAGGATGGTGAAGTCCGATAAGAACTTCCGTTTTCCTGCCGATCCTTTCCATATGCCGATGAATGGCTGGCATATCTCCAAAAAGATCTTTGAAACATTGGACGCTTTCTTTGAAGCAAAGGCAGAGGAAGAAGATCGTTTTTTCCTGATGTTTGCTCATGGTTATGAGTTCGATTTCAATACGAAAGAAAGCAATTGGTCCAAGTTTGAAGAAATCTGCAAGAGAGTCAGCGGGCAGAAAGATATCATCTGCTGCTCGACAGGAGATGCATTTATGATGCATGAAAAGGGGTAAAAATGGCTTCATACAAAGCAATCTGGCATCAGGCACTTACATCCTCTTTATTTGAAGGCAAGCCGTTCAAAAAAGGGTATACTGCAGTATTTTCCGTTTCAGCCCCTTTTTCCGGTAGCGGAATACGGATACGTATGTCCAACTTGTTCGGCAAGGAAGCATATAAGATCGGTTCTTTGACCCTTTCTTATGAGGGAAAGATCTTCGCGATCACAAGAGACGGGAAGAAGTCCTTTTCTATTGAAGAAGGAGAACAGATTTACAGCGATGAAGTAAAAGCCGATATCAAAGAAGGAAGTAGTCTGCAGTTTCGTCTGTACTACCTGAACGAGATCATCGACGGCAATATGATCGAAGAAGGATGCAACTGGATCAAAGGCGATGTGACTTACGGAACGTATGACTTTGACAGGATACGCAAGCCTTTCTTAGGGAAAGTCTTAGGGTCTTACAACTTTGTACCGTGTATCGACCTGATCGAAGTTAAGACGGAATGCGATGTGAATAATATCGTCGCATTCGGCGATTCGATCACCGCCTTAAGCAGGTGGACTAAGCCACTGAACGAAAGACTGCAGGAAACCTATGGAGGAAGATATGTCCTTCTGAATTCAGGAATCTCCGGCAATTGTTTGCTCTATGAACCGGAAGGGATCTTTGCGCCGGTATTCGGTCAGAAAGGTGTAACAAGATTTGAAAGGGATGTTCTGGAATTGAGAGATGTCAAAGCGGTCATCCTGGCTTTAGGTGTCAACGATGTCTCTTATTATAACGAAAAGACCAAAGACATTATCAATAAGAATAATTATGTTACGGCGATCAGCGATATCGTGAACCGTCTTCATGAAAAGAAGATCCGCGTCATCATGCAGGTCATCACCCCTAGGCTCAAAGTTGCCAGAACGATGGGGAGATATGACATGGAGATGGAAAAGCTGAGACTGCAGCTTAACGAATGGATCCGAAATACCGACATCTTCGATTATGTCATCGACCAGGAAGCAATTGTAAGAGATGAAGATGAAAACGGATATTTCTTTAAGGAGGGTCTGCACCAGGGCGACCATTTGCATCCCAATACAGAGGGCGGAAAACGAATGGCTGATGCTTATGATCTGAAAAAACTGACAGGAGAATAAGATGGAAACCAAGGCAGTAAGAAGCGATAAAGTATCTAAAAGAGAAGAAGAGAATAAGAAACTGGCTTATCAGATAGCGTGCGAGAGTATCGTTCTGTTGGAAAATGATGGCACATTGCCTTTAAAACCGGGCAAGATCGCATTATTCGGTGCGGGAAGTACCTATACGATCTTCGGCGGCAGCGGCAGCGGCGAAGTCAAAGCAAGACATAACGTAAATGTTCTGGAAGGACTCAAAGAAGCCGGTTTTTCGATCAGCACAAAAGACTGGATTGAACGTTATGATGCGTTATGGAAAAAGGGAAAAGAAAAATTCATCAAAGACAACCGAAAAAAACTCCTTCAGTTCTCAACTAAAGTACTGGCAGATCTTCTGGCGGCTGAATACCTTTATCCTTCCGGTGACAGGATCTCTGAAGAAGAGGTCCGAAATTCAGGAACGGATACATGCGTTTATGTATTGTCCAGACAATCCGGTGAAGGCCACGATCGAAAGGATGAAAAAGGCAATTTCCGGCTTGATGATACCGAGGTCGCCAATATCAGTCTGTGTGCATCTTTATATGAGCGTTTTATCCTGGTGCTTAATACCGGCTGCATCATCGATCTGTCTGATCTCAACGAGATCAAGGGCATCAACGCGATCGTCTACATGGGACAGCTGGGCATGGAGTCCGGAACGGCTCTGGCAGCTGTACTGACCGGGAAAGAGACGCCTTCCGGGAAACTGGCATTAAGCTGGCCTATGAAATATGCAGACATTCCTTATCATAAGGATTTCGGTCCTTACAATAAAAGTATGGATGTTCTGTATAAGGAAGGAATATATGTCGGATATCGTTACTTTGAAACATTTGACAAAAAAGTCCGTTATCCGTTCGGTTACGGTCTTTCTTATACTGATTTTGCGATCGATGAAGAGACAGTTTCTCTTGATGGCACGGATATCAAAGTGCATCTGACTGTGAACAATACAGGTGATCATTGCGGCAAACAGGTCCTTCAGGTTTATGCATCCATACCCGGCGAAGAGGCCAAGCGACTCGTTGCCTTTGGCAAGACAAGAAAGTTGAAATCCGGCGAGGACGAAGAGATGACCCTGTCATTTCCGTTGAGTGAACTTGCCGTCTATGATGAAGACAGATCACAGACTCTCATTCAAGCAGGAGAATATGTCCTGTATGTCGGAACAGATGTTAAAAACAGCAGACCTTTGTGTATCTTGGAAAACAGTGAACAGATCATCCTTTCGGAACATAAGACCTTATGTAAGCCGGATAAGAAGATCTGTGAATTAAATACTCCAAAAAAGGAAACGATACAGGGTCTAAAGAAGATCGACATCTCGGACGTGAAGTTTGAAACAGTTCGATACGGTTATTCCGATAAGAAGGAAGATTTTGATCAAAAGGTAAATGCGTTCCTGGACCGTTTCAAAACGGAAGAACTGGCGAAGTATGTCTGCGGCACCGGCTTATTCGGTGAAAACAAAGGTTTCAAAGTCCCCGGTGCAGTGGGTCATTCCTGCACGGATCATATCGATGCAGGCATACCGAATGTTGAATTCTGTGACGGTCCGGCAGGACTGCGCTTGCAAAGAAGGTCGGCAATCGATAAAAAAGGAAAGATCAAGGCGATCGATGCATCAATATCCTTATATGAGTTTCTGCCGAAGTTCATTACAAGATTTTTGCTGGCAGGTCCAAACAGCAAAGACATCCTGTATCAGTTTGTCACCGGTTTCCCTGTTGCGGCAATGGTCGCTCAGACTTGGAATAAAGAACTTGTCTATATGATGGGTGATGCGGTAGGCAAAGAGATGGAAGAATATGGGGTAACCTATTGGCTGGCGCCGGCACTAAATATCGTGAGAAATCCGTTATGCGGTCGTAATTATGAGTATTACTCCGAGGATCCTTTCCTTTCTGGGAAAATGGCCGCAAATATATGCAAAGGCGTGCAGAAACATGAAGGAAGATATGTGACGATCAAGCATTTTGCGGTCAATAATCAGGAGACCGATCGCTATACGATGTCCTCCGATCTCGATGAAAAGACATTGCGTCAGATCTATCTTAAGGGTTTTGCTATCGCTGTGAAAGAAGGAAGACCCAAAGCGGTAATGTCCGCCTACAACAAGATCAACGGTGTATACTGTGCCAACAACAGGCAACTTTGTACAGACATCTTAAGGAATGAATGGGATTTTAAAGGTATCGTTATGACTGACTGGCTTTCGACCGGAAAAGATCGGGCAGATGAGGCTTTATGTATCCTTTCCGGTGTTGATCTGATCATGCCTGGCGGAATGAAAGTTGTACAGACCCTCGTTGAGGATGTAAAGAACGGAAAACTTGACGATACAGCTTTACGGATGAGTGCCGGAAGATTTCTTTCGCAAATTATAAAAAAATAAAACGAAACAAGTGCCTATCCAAGTGATCAGCAAAGTATCATTGCGATAGAAAACAACAAATATGATCCGACTCTCGAACTGGCCATGAAGATCTCTGAATATTTTGAAAAGAGCGTCAATGAGATCTTCTGTCTGGATTAAGGGTGCATGATTGAATTGATGAGGACCACAAAACATGAGAAAAGCTGTAACCTATATCCAATTGGCGATTTCGGTAACTGCACTTGTATTGTTGCTTATTGCAGGTGGAAAACTGGCGGATCACAACTATAATATCGTTGTCGAAGGGCGAGCTATGCTGGTCTGTCTGTCAGTCCTGTTTATCATTGCGATATATAATCTGTCAAAACAACAGAAATAGGTACTTATGGTTTAATAAAAATGTTTGATATTGTGTGGGTTTTCGAACAAAAATCATAAACTTTCTGCTATATATGGTGTTTAGTTCTGCATCTGGTATCATAACGGTATGAAAGAAAAAACAATTCGTCAGCAGATAGAGTCTTATGTAAAGAGAAAGTATCACATCGAAACTGAACAGCTTCCTTTCAATCATGAGGATTATGCCATTCTCAGACATCCGGACAGTGGGAAATGGTTTGCGGTATTCATTGTCAAGCCATATGAAGAGTTCGGTCTTAATGGACAGGGAAACCTTGAGATCATTTCCTTAAAACCGAAGGATCCTGTTACGGCAGAATCCCTCATGGACCAGGCCGGATATCTAAGAGGCTATCCAAGCAGCAGATGGAACTGGATCTCTATCATCCTTGACGGTACCGTTCCTTTTGCAGAGATCAGAGATCTGCTCGATGAAAGCTATATCGCTACCTCAAAAGGACATAACATGAACATCCGGCTTTAAAAGGCTGGAGTTCAGACGTTTGCATATGTATAGTATTATATCCAGAATTCAAAAAAGAAAACAGAAATTCTTAAAACACCATTAACCGGTATATGGATAGAAGACGAGAAAATGATCCGTGTTCCTTTTGAGATCGTGCCTAACACCTGCAGTGACCATACGGTATATTTGAACAATGACGTGGATCAGAAAACAGAAGTAGAAAACTATGAAGACTGCAGGATCAGACTGGAAACAAAAAATCTTGATATCGGGAGAAATTATTATATAAAATTATCTGAACAACTGGGATACAGAGATGCCGATGGATGGCTCTTCACATATGGGATCACAAAAGGCAATATGACTTTGGCAATTTCTTTTCCTGAGCCGAATGAGAATTACATCATAAGACAATCGATTAATCAAAAAGAGATCAGAGAAGATGATTTGGAGGGCTATCATATACATGTAAACAATGATCAGGGAGAAATCATCCTCAGAGTATTGGACCATAATTATTTATATATCTATTTTCCTGTTGCCTGGATCTGGGATATTCCGGGAGATATGAATGATTACGAGGCTGCAGCAGATTGCGTGACCTGGGATGGCTTAGGCTGGGATGATATATTTGGTCAAAAGATCATATAGTGCTGTTAATAAAAGTATAGTTATTCGAACGCTATTCAGAAAAGAATAGCTTTTATATTAGATTATTTTACAGTCGATTTCGTCTTTGCGACGTTCTTTGCCGGAATTATGCCGCTGAGCATCACTTTAGCGTTTTCTCTGCAGGCCTGCATGATCTGGGAAACGACTTCGTCATCACTGCCGGGCATTCCGCATTTGACCCAGTAGATCACGATATTGTAAATATAGCCATGCGGAAGCACTGTGGTAAAATCCGTACCGCTGGAATAGTCGGCCAGTTCATTAAACACATCCAGTAAAAACCATTCCCGATGTGCTTGAATCAGGAGTTCCAGTTTTTCACGGTTTTCCCGAACCGTACGGATATAATGACGCCAATTATCTTCCACGTTTGTGCTGAAAACCTTAAGTACGAGTGAATTCATATCTCCGATACAGTCTTTCAGGACCTCGTCCTTATTTCTATAGTTTCTGTAGAAAGCAGAACGTGATATTCCCGATCTGCGGATGATGTCGGTGATCTTGATGTCCTCATAATCCCGCTGCTTCATCAGAAGGAAAAGAGAATCCTGTGCCGCTTTTCTTGTTATAGAATTCGATTCTTCATTATTATTCTTTAATGTCTGCAGCTGTTTTTCACTTAGACGCATAGAACAGTTTCCTCCCTTTTGTACAGTCCGGTCTCAATAGGCTTGAATATTTGTCCTATCCAAGATATCTTATGGATAGAACAAATGTAGTTTCCATTGAAGTTTATCATGATTTATACGGGAGGTCAATATGGAAAAAGCGGTGATAAAAAAGCTTAATGAAAATACCTGGCAGTTTACGGAACAGTTGCTGGGAGAAAATGTTTACTGTTATCTTCTGGCAGGCACAAGGAAGGCGCTTCTGATCGATACGGCTTATGGATTTACAGATATTGCCGGTGCTGTGAAGGAATTGACTAAGCTGCCTGTAACAGTCGTCAATACTCACGGCCATTTTGATCACATCTGCGGAAACCGGTTTTTTTCTGAAGTGATGATCTCTGATCTGGACCAGGAGGTCTATCAGAGGCATTCTGATTTTGAAGAGTTGAAGAAGCTCCTACTCGCAACCCTTGGCGGATCAGAAGAAGCCAAGGCGATGCTGCAGCCGTTTCTTCCTGTTATCCGCGAAATCACGTCTCTGGAGCATGTACGGGTACTGCCGCTTCCGGAAAATGGTTGCTTTGATCTTGGCGACAGAATGGTCGAAATCATCGAGACCCCAGGGCATACAACGGGTTCCATCTCTCTTTTAGACAGGAAAAACGGATGGCTCTTTTCCGGGGATACCTGCGGAGATGAAGGCATGCTTCTGCATTTCCCTGAGGCATCAGATGTAAAGGTTTTCCATCAGACGATCAGAAGGATAATGTCTTTGGTGGCTCAGGGTTTCGTGACCCGAAACTATCCCTGCCATCAGACCAGTCCGGCCCCTTTATCCAAACTCAAATACTATGACCGGATCCTTGCCAGAATGGAAAACGGGGGATTGACAGAAGAAGAATTAAACAGCGGATCTGCCCAAGAAGGTGGGATCCGGATCGTATTCTCACCGCAAAGAGTAAAGGAGGAACTTGCATGAGCACACCGGTATTTATTCAGAAGTTTTTTGCAAAAACGATCGCCGATATGATGTACAGGCCTTGGGGGCCGGTCCATCCGGACAAAAAACAGGTGATGAAGAACACCATGCGGGATATCCCGATGGACATCTCCGATTATGAAAGCTGGGAAAGAGAAGAGTTTCTTCTGAAAAACGGTGAAATCGAGATCCCTGCGGAATATCATCCGGTATCCGGGGCAAAGGGTGTGGCCATTATGGCACACGGCTTCGGTCAGAACCGCTATGTTATGATACCTCAGGCGAAGATTTTCCGTCAGATGGGATACAGCACGATCCTTTTCGATCAGAGACATTTCGGCATAAGTAAAGCACCAAACTGCACCTTCAGTGTAAAGGAAGCGGAGGATCTGGTGACACTGATCCGCTGGGTCAAAAAGCGCTGTGGGGAAGACACTCGAATCGTAGTGCTTGGTGTCTCCATGGGAGCAATGACTGTCATGCATGCCATGGCTTTGACGGATCAGATCGATGCAGCCATAGAGGACTGCGGTCCTTCTGATATGGAGTCGATCC
>JAZQIF010000007.1:0-3116 GCA_045540935.1 Erysipelotrichaceae bacterium
ATGACATCCGGAAGATATTTGACCGGCAGATTCTTCAAAGGATTCATGACCCTGTTGGAGAGATATTGATCCTGTTGATATGGCGTCATCCAGTTAAGGCCTTCCTGCCCCCTATCGTACTTGTAGTAATTTATATAATCGGCGATGCCTAATGCCAGTTTCTCAAAGGTGCTGTAACTATTGTGGTCCATCTCTGTTTTGAGTTCCGCATGGAAGGATTCCTGAGGGGCGTTTTCCCAGCAGTTTCCTTTTCTTGACATGGATTGGATGATGTGGTTGTCCTTCAGCAGATTCTGATAGGAGATGGAGGTGTAATGACAGCCCTGATCGGAATGGATGAGGACATCGCCATCCAGCTCCGCTTTGTAGTTCTCGATCAGGAATTCGACTGTTTGAATGACGAAGCTCAGATCCAGATGTAAGGACACCTGATGGGCCAGGATCATCTTTGTCGTCGCATCCTTGATGGAAGACAGGTAGGCTCTTTTGCCATGCCCATACTCCAGATAGGTGATATCCGTCAGTAAGATCAGTTTGGCTCTTCCCTGAAGGAAGTTGCGGTCGACGATGTTGTCATATGTCCTGTTCGACTGCTGCGCCTTGATCATCTTCTTTATCGGATTGATCTTCCTGATCGGACAGATCAGGCCGTATTTCTTCATCAAGCGCCGGATCTTCTTGAGATTCATGATGATGCCGTGATCTTTCTTCAGTCTATATCTGATCTGTCTGGCGCCTTTCTTCCAGCTCTTGTAGTCATAGGCTTCCTTGATCAGCTTGAAGTCGAAGGCGTCATTGAGTTCTCTGTCTTCTCTTTTTGGTTTCGCCTTGATGAAGGCGTAGTAACCAGATCTTGATACACCGGCGATCTTACACATTTCAGAAACGTTGAGTTTGTTTCTCTTCTTTAAGGACAGATCATGTATTATCTCAAATTTTTTGCTCTGGAGGCTCTGTCCGCTTCCTCCAGAGCTTCTATTTTTTTTAACAGTTCGATCTCCTGTTCAAGCCTTTCGGCATATTCCTTGTAGTATTCCGCCTTTTCACTGTCGCTTGAGAATTCAGGATGTTTCTTCTTTCTGGGTCTTCCTTTAGAACTGTTCGGCTTCCTGGAGAATCCTTCAGGTCGGGAAGACTGTTTCTTTAATCTCTTCGTTAAACTTTTGATCCGCTCTTTTCCAATGATTTTTGGGTCAATTCCGAGTTTTCTTATGATATCGGTCGGTCCTGTCCCTGTGTTATACAGTCTCAGGAATTCTGTTTTGAACTCTTCTGTAAACGCTATATTGGCTTTTGAAATCTTTTGGACATAAGGGCTCTTTTTGAGTTCTTCTATCTGATCATCAGTAAAATAGCTCCTGGGCATATGAAGATCACATCCTTTCTAAGCTTAAGTATATAAAAACCCAAAGAGGGCTGGCACCTTTTATTTCGGTGTCTACTCTTTGGGGTATAGTTTATTAAAAGGCTTTTTTTCATTGCCTCCGTTATAGCGATCCACAATACTACAACGAAAAAGCGTTCATATACTGGCTCTATTAAATTAAACGTGGACAGTTTTATCTGATTGTAGTGAATCTCCTTTCGTTGGTCCAGCTTTAGGGGTTCACTAAACATTCCACGTTTTTCCACGTTTTATTTAAGAGACCCTGATGCCCTCTTTAATAAACTTCATGGCATATCCTTCATCTAACGGGCCATATTCCAGATGCATGTGGCCATCACAAAGATATAGATCGTCGATCACTTCGATACCGATCGCCAAGTCACCATATCTTTCGATATCTTTTCTTTCATAGATGGCATACATGTCTTCCGGATCAGCCACTTCATATTCCCGATAACCCAAAGTAACGGGAGGATAGTGCTCATAGAGCTCAAAGAAATCGTCATATCTTTCAATGCTTGTGACTTTGCATCTGAGGACGTCATATTCATTGTCGAGTGAATGAAAAAAGACCGGATCACTGACCCGGATCTTTCGTCTTTTTTTGTCATTAAGACGCATTTCGATTTTTTGGTCCCCTTCTTCATCATCTCAAAGGAAGACCTGTTCAGACCAATATCGAAGCGCATGGTTTAATCCCGCCTCTAAATTAACCTAAAGTGGGCCATGAAAGCAGCTTATTCTATAAAAGGGACTGAACGCACTTCTCGACATCTTTCATGTCGTTGGTCGGCTCAAAGCGGGCTACGACATTGCCTTGTCTGTCGATGACAAATTTCGTGAAATTCCAGCGGATATCGCCACCTTTGGCATCCTTATTCATCTTCTTGACAGCCATGGAAAGTCCCGCTGCCGCCAGTCCCTTGCCAAAGCCTTCAAAAGTCTTTTCATTCTTAAGGAATGTGTATAACGGCAATTCATTGGGGCCGTTAACTTCCGACTTTTTCATCTGCGGGAAAGTCGTATTGTAATGAAGTGTACAGAACTCATGGATCTCTTCATCGCTACCCGGAGCCTGCGCTCCAAACTGGTTGCAGGGGATATCAAGGATCTCCAGACCTTTGTCATGATAGTCGCGATACATCTGTTCGATCGGTTCATATTGCGGAGTGAAACCGCAGCCTGTGGCCGTATTGACGACCATGACTACTTTACCGGCAAGATCGGACATTCTGATCTCTTCGCCGTTTGCCGCAGTTACCGAATAATCATAAAAACCTGCCATTTTTTCCTCCTGATTTATAAACGGATTTTACCATCCGTATGATATTCAAAACAAATAATATGCTCTAAAGCAAAGCTTCGATGCACTCTTTCACTTTTTCCATATCGGCCGTCGGCTCAAAGCGTGCTACGACATTGCCTTGTCTGTCGATGACAAATTTCGTGAAATTCCACTTGATGTCGGACTTTTTGTCCCAATCGGGATCCGCCTTGGCAAACATGCCTTCCAGCAGTTCCTTGTAAGGATGTTCGTCGAAACCTTCAAAACCCTTCTGTGCTTTCAAGTAGGTATATAAAGGAAGTTCATTCTCACCGTTGACATCGGACTTTTTCATCTGCGGGAAAGTCGTATTGTAATGAAGCGTGCAGAACTCATGGATCTCTTCATCGCTTCCCGGTGCCTGGCCGCCAAACTGGTTACAGGGGATATCAAGGATCTCCACCC
>JAZQIF010000008.1:0-12345 GCA_045540935.1 Erysipelotrichaceae bacterium
TTACGATCAGGACGTCGCTTTTATACTGATCGATTTCCTGACAGATCGATGGATCGGATAACAGATGAAAACAGACCGGCGCATCATAGGGGAGTCCGCTGAAAGCGAAGATCCTTGATCTGCCGACGTCAAAAAACAAGGCGTCCGTGTGTTTACATAGCGTATCGGCAAAGATCGCTTCTGCCTGTTTTACAGGATCTTCTTTTACGGTCCTGCTGGTCTCGATTTGAAAGTTCATAGCTTTTGCTCCTTTGAAAAAAAGGCGAAAGATCTCTTCCGCCTCGATTGTTTTACATATAGATCTTTACTTCGACGTTCTTCTTTTTGCTTACCGGGATCGGTCCGACAGGGATCTGTTTCCCGTCGACTTCGATCTTTCTGACGCCTTTTTCGCTTCCCGTCTCATTGATGACTTCGATGTGATACATGGTATCACGGAAACGTCTTGTGACCTTATATCCTTTGACGTGGGCCGGGATGCACGGATCGACTTTCAAGCCATCGTAATCCGGCTGTATGCCCAAGATGCCCTGGGTCAGTACGGTGAAGGTCCATGCTGCCGTGCCGGTCAGCCAGGAGTTCTTTCCTTCGCCGAAGGTCGGCGCATCCTTGCCTGCTACCATCTGGCAGTAGACATATGGCTCAGTGCGGTGGATCTCCGAGATCTCCTCTAAGAAAGCAGGGCAGGTCTTTTTGTACAGATCGAACGCCCTGTTACCATGTCCCATGATCGTTTCCGCAAAGATGATCCACGGGTTGTTGTGACAGAAGATACCGGCATTCTCTTTGTATCCCGGCGGATAGGAAGAGATCTCACCGAGATTGAGTTTGTATGTCTGATAGGCCGGATTCTGCAAGACGATACCGTATTTGGTCTCCAGTCTTTCCTGTACGGAATCAAGAGCCTTCTGCGCATGGCCTGTTTCAACACCGATACCGGCCATGATGCACATGCCTTGCGGTTCGATGAAGATCTGACCTTCGCTGTTGTAACGGGAACCGACTTTCTTGCCATAGGCATCATAGGCTCTCAAGAACCACTTGCCATCCCAGCCGTGTTCGAGAACTGCCTTTTCCATATCATGGACTGCTTTATAGGCACGTTTTGCTTCTTTGTCTTTGCCCAGATGGGAAAGCAGATCGCCATAGGCACGTCCGTATTTGACGAACATTCCGGCGATGAAGACCGATTCGGCGACCGGTCCTTCGCTCGGTCCGGTGATCTGGAAGGACTCACCCGGATATCTCGAGAAACAGTTGAGGTTGAGACAGTCGTTCCAGTCCGCACGGCCGATGAGCGGCAGGGAATGCGGACCCAGATTGTTCAATGTGTATTCAAAGCTGCGGCTGAGGTGGGCAAGCAGAGTATCGGCGAGAGAAGAGTCATTGTCGAAATCGACTTTTTCTTTCAAGATGTCCCAGTCACCGGTCTCTTTGATATAGGCATCGGTGCAGGCGATAAGCCATAACGGGTCATCGTTGAAGCCGCCGCCGATATCGGAATTGCCTTTTTTGGTCAGAGGCTGGTACTGATGATAGGCGCCGCCGTCTTTCTTCTGCGTTGCCGCAATATCCAATATCCTTTCTCTGGCTCTTTCCGGGATCATGTGGACAAAGCCAAGCAAGTCCTGGCAAGAGTCACGGAAGCCCATGCCTCTGCCGATACCGGATTCATAGTAGGAGGCAGATCTTGACATATTGAAGGTGACCATGCACTGGTAAGCATTCCAGATGTTGACCATGCGGTCGATCTTTTCGTTTTCGGTCTTTACTTCAAAACCTTTGAGCAGGTCGTTCCAGAAATCATTGAGTTTCTTCAAGCCGGCATCGAATTTCTTGTTGCTGTCATACTTGGAAAGAAGCTTTTCGGCCGGAGCTTTGTTGATGGTGTTCGGCGCGATGAATTTTTCCTTTTCCGGTACTTCGACATAGCCTAAGGCAAAGATGACATCGAAGCTTTCATTGGCTTGCAGTTTCAGATGGAAGTGGTGGGCACCGACCGGCTGCCAGCCGTGAGCGATCGAATTCTCACATTTTCCGTTTTCGACGGCTCTTGGAGAAGCAGGGGAGCCATAGACTCCCATGAAGGCGTCTCTGGAAGTATCAAAGGAAGTGACTTTTTTGTTTGCTGCAAATACGGCGTAGTGGTTGCGGCGCTCCCTGTATTCGGTCTTGTGATAGATCAAAGAGCCTTCGACTTCAACTTCACCGGTCGAATAATTCCTCTGGAAGTTGGTCGTATCGTCCTGAGCATCCCAGAGACAGAATTCGACGAAGGAGAACAGATCGAGTTCCTTTTCCTTTTTATTCTTATTATTTACAGTTACCCGCATCAGAAGGATGTTGTCATTCTTAGGTACGTAGAGTTCCTGTTTGACATCGACTTTGTTTCTGGATCCGGTGATGATCGAATAGCCTAAGCCATGACGGCACTCATAAGAATCGAGTTTTGTCCTGCTAGGCTGCCAGCCCGGATTCCATACGGATTTTCCATCCTTTATATAGATATGGAAGCCATCCTGATCCAGAGGCAGATTGTTGTAACGGTAACGGGTGAGCCTTCTGAGCTTCGCATCCTTATAGAATGCATAGCCTCCGGCGGTATTGGAAAGAAGTGTAAAGAACTCATCAGAGCCAAGATAGTTTATCCATGGCAGCGGCGTTTCATAGTTCGTGATCACATATTCTTTTTTGAGATCATCGAAATATCCATATTGCATTTTCTGAACCTCCTTATATATACTAAAACGATTAAGTACAGTATATATTGATTTTTTCGCAAAAACAAGCCTTTAAATAAAGGATTTGGTAACGCTTGCAAAAAAAGTATTGACTTTTTGAAATTTGTGATATACTTAAATTAACGAAAACGTTTAAGTAGTCCGAAAGGGCTGCAAGAACAAACATTACTTAAAGGAAGGAGAAAGAAATGAAAAAACTTTTAAGTATCTTATTAGCTATGCTTATGGTCTTCTCGCTCGTCGGATGTTCACAGAAGTCAGAACCGGCACCTGCTCCGGCTGATGAAACTCCGGCTGAAACAGGAGAAGGTTCAGTCCTCAATATCTGGACTTGGAACGTTGAATTCTGGGATTTCTTAGGAAAGTACTACGCAGATGAGATCGTCGATGAGTACACCTACAAGAAGGGTGATGTTACGATCAAGCGTACGACTTATCCGTCAGACGGCGGCGCTTACCAGGATGCTCTGGATGCTGCTCTGCTGAACCAGGCAAATGCTCCTGCAGACGAAAAGGTCGACCTCTTCTTAGCAGAAGCTGACTACATCCTCAAATATACGAACTCCGATGCAACGATGGATGTCAAATCCATTGGTGTCACTGATTTCTCCAACACATACAAATACACTGTCGAAGCTGCTTCCGATGCCAACGGCGTCGTCAAGGGTGTTTCCTTCCAGTGCTGCCCGGCTGCTGTCATTTACAGACGTTCCATCGCAAAGGATGTCTTAGGTACAGATGATCCGGCTGAAGTACAGGCTGCTATCGATTCCTGGGATAAATTCAATGATGTAGCTGCACAGGCTAAGGCTAAGGGCTACTACATGATCCCGACGACGAATGCAACTTACCGTGTCTTCTCCAACAACACGACTTCTCCATGGGTCGTTGACGGCAAGCTCAACATCGATGCTGCTATCGAAGGCTGGATGGATCAGTCCGCTGACTATGTAGCAAACGGCTACACAGCTTACACTTCCAATATCTGGGGTGAAGAAGCTACTTCCGAAATGTTCGCTTCCGGCAAGTCCATGTGCTTCTTCGGTCCGGCTTGGTACTTCAACTTCTCAATGGGCAATGCACAGGATCCGGACAAAGGCTGCTTCGGTGACTGGGCGATCTGCCAGGGTCCTCAGGCTTGGTTCTGGGGCGGAACCTGGATCTTAGCTGCTACCGGCACTGACAACCCGACGATGGTCGCTGATATCATGAACACCTTCATCAACAACGAAGAAGTCTGCTCAAAATTAGTCTCTGACGATGCTCAGTTCTCCAACAACCAGGCAGTCAATGCGAAGTTCGCGGCTGATGAAACTTATGGCAACGACTTCTTAGGCGGTCAGAACGATACAGCAGTATTCGTAGAACTCGCTAAGAACATCAAGTTCCAGAACATCACTTCTTACGATCAGCTTTGCAACGAAGGTCTGCAGACTTACTTCCAGGAATTCCTCGATGGCAACGTCGACAAGGAAACTGCGATCGCAAACTTCAAAGATTACATCAGAACGACTTACCCAAGCGTCACTGTTGAGTAATCTGAAACAACAAGTCTAAATCGATCTGTGGCAGGCTAGTCCTGCCACAGTTTCTTAAACGAGTATGGAATCGGGTATTCATTTAAGAAATAATAAGAGTAGAAAGGGGTATATCTATGGCGAAAAGAAAATCTTCCGGAAACAGGTCGATCTCTTACGCAAAATGGGGTTACATCTTCATCATCCCGTTTTTTGTCGTATACGCGATCTTCACCCTGTATCCGCAGATGCTGACCATCTACAATTCATTTTTCGAATATTACAGGGACGGACTGACGATCGTCGGACCGCGTTTTGTCGGCTTGCAGAACTATAAGACACTGTTTGCCGCCAACCACGCCGGTTATATGCCGATCTTCAAGTTTCTGGGCAATACCATCTGGCTCTGGGTCCTTGGTGCTTTGCCGCAGTTTGTCGTGGCGATGATGCTGGCTCTGTTTTTTACAAGTACCAGACTTAACATCAAAGGGCAGCAATTTTTCAAGACGGTCATCTATATGCCGAATCTGATCATGGCTTCCGCATTTGCGATGCTGTTCTTCTCGCTGTTCTCACAAGTCGGTCCGATCAACCAGCTTCTGATCTCTTCCGGCATGATCAACAAACCGATCAACTTCTTAGGCATGCAGGTATCCGTACAGACCCTGATCGCTTTGATGAACTTCCTGATGTGGTTTGGCAACACGACGATCTTATTGATGGCGGGTATCCAGGGGATCGATGAAGCCTTGTTTGAATCGGCAAGACTTGACGGTTCGACTTCGACACAGGTCTTCTTCAATATCACGATGCCGCTGCTGATGCCGATCTTCATTTACGTCTTCATCACTTCGATGATCGGCGGTATCCAGATGTTCGATGTGCCGCAGGTTTTGACCAACGGCTATGGCATCCCGGACAACACTTCGACGACTCTGATCATGTACCTCAACAACTTTTTAGGCATCTCGAAGAACTACGGCATGGCCGGTGCGGTATCGGTACTTCTGTTCATCGTCACGGCATTGCTGTCTTCGATCGTCTTCAAGTCGATCAATCCGAATAACAAGTAGAAGGGAGGACGAATGATGAAATCCAATGTGAACAAAAGCGCAGAGATCAAACTGCTGATCTCCCGCATCGTCGTTTATGCGATCTTGGTCTTCTTAAGCTTCTTATGTCTGTTCTTCTTCTATCTGATGTTTATCAACTCGACAAGATCGAATGCACAGTTACAATCCGGTTTTACACTCCTGCCGAGAGAAAACTTCTTCAATAACTTCTACAACGCATGGCATGACGGGGATATCAATATCCCGGTCGGCATGAAGAACTCCTTCATCATCGCCATGACTTCGGCAATACTGACTTCTTATTTTTCGGCCTTGACCGCTTATGGAACGTATGTCTACAATTTCCGTTTCAAGAAATTCGTCCATCTGTTCATCCTGGCGATCATGATGATCCCTTCGCAGGTCTCCGCTGTCGGTTTCATACAGCTGGCCTTCAAGCTCAATCTGACAAATAAGCTCTGGGTATTGATCGTTCCAAGCATCGCCGCTCCATCCGTTTACTTCTATATGAGGCAATACTTGGAGGCGACGCTTCCGATCGATATGGTCGAAGCTGCCAGGATCGACGGTTCTTCGGAATTCAAGATCTTCAATCAGATCGTACTTCCGATCATGCGTCCGGCAATGGCCGTACAGATGATCTTCTCGTTCGTCGGTTCCTGGAACAACTACTTCATGCCGGCACTGTTACTCAACAAGCCGGATAAGAAGACCGTTCCGATCATGATCGCGACATTAAGAAGTGCGGACTATTCCAAATTCGATATGGGTAAGGTCTACATGCTGATGCTGATGGCGATCTTGCCGGTCATGGTCATATACGTGATCCTTTCCAAATCCATCATCAAGGGTGTTACATCAGGTTCCGTCAAGGGCTAAAGGAGGATAATAAAATGGCAGAAGTAATTCTTAAAAATATAAAGAAAGTCTATCCGATCGGTGATACGGAAAAGAAACAGAGACGTTTCTTGAAAAAGGCGAAGGAAGAAAATCCGCAGACCAATAAAGTCAATCTGCAGATCACCGATGAAGGTGTCGTCGCAGTGCAGGAATTCTCTCTGGATATCAAAGACAAGGAATTCATCGTCCTGGTCGGTCCTTCGGATGCGGCAAGTCCACAACGCTTCGAATGGTCGCAGGTCTTGAAGAGATCACATCCGGTGAATTATATATCGACGGCGTCTTAGTCAATTCGGTCGAACCGAAAGACAGGGATATCGCGATGGTCTTCCAGTCCTATGCCTTATATCCGCATATGAGCGTTTATGACAACATGGCATATTCTCTGAAGATCAAAAAGACTCCGAAAGAGGAGATCGACCGCAAGGTCAGAGAAGCGGCTGAGATCTTAGATATCACGCAATATCTCGACAGGAAGCCGAAAGCATTGTCCGGCGGTCAGAGGCAGCGTGTCGCGATCGGCCGTGCCATCGTCAGAGATCCGAAGGTCTTACTGATGGATGAGCCTTTGTCCAACCTGGATGCCAAACTGCGTAACCAGATGCGTGCCGAGATCATCAAACTGAGAAAGCGCATCAATACGACCTTCATCTATGTCACCCACGATCAGACCGAAGCGATGACTTTAGGTGATCGCATCGTCGTCATGAAGGATGGTTTCATCCAGCAGATCGGTACACCGCAGGAAGTCTACGATCATCCGAGAAACCTGTTTGTTTCCGGCTTTATCGGTACGCCGCAGATGAACTATTTCGATGCTCATTTAGGGATCGAAAACGGATCTTATTATGTCGAATCAGACGGCTATAAAGTCGTTCTCGATAACGGAAAACAGGAAAGACTCAAGGCAAAGAACGTCTGTGAACAGGATGTCATCCTGGGTGTCCGTCCGGATCACATCCAGCTGGGTGAAAAGGGCATCAAAGGCAAGGTCGAAGTTTCCGAACTGATGGGTCCTTCCTGCCACTTGCATCTGGATGTTGATGGCAAGGATGTCATCGCGATCGTACCGACCGAAGGAAAGGTCGTCGATTATATCGACAAGGAAGTCAGCCTTGCGTTCAACGGTTCGGTCTGCCACGTTTTCTCAAAGGAAGATCAGAGGAACCTGGAATACTAGTTTCCAATAGAAAGGAAACATCATGAAAACATTTGACGGTTATTTACGCGGCATCAATCTCGGCGGCTGGTTTTCGCAATGCGATCATTCCGTCGAACGTTATGATAAGTTCATCACAGAAGAAGACTTTTCAAAGATCCGGGATCTTGGTTTCGATCACATCCGCATCCCGATCGATTATGAACTCGTCCTGGATGAACAGTATCGGTTTCGGGAAGACGGATTTCGGCGTATCGAAAAATGTATCGGCCTGTGTGAGAAAAACGGTCTCAACATGGTCCTGGATCTGCACAAGACGCCGGGTTTCAGTTTTGACGAAGGGGAAAATGAGAGCGGCTTTTTCGAAAGCGAGAAGTATCAGAAGATCTTTTATGAGATCTGGAAACAGATCGCGATGCGTTTTGGTGACAGATGCCATGTGAGCTTCGAGCTTCTCAATGAGGTGAGCGAAAAGCGTTTTGCCTTGCCTTGGAACCGGATCGTCAAGAAAGCCATCGAAACGATACGTAAATACGCTCCAGAGCGCAAGATCCTGGTCGGCGGCTACTACAATAATTCGATCGAGGCTTTGAAAGATCTTGATCCGCCGTATGATGAAAATATCGTCTATAACTTTCATTGTTATGCGCCTTTGGTCTTTACCCACCAGGGAGCCTATTGGATCAAAAATATGGATGAGTCGTTCCGCATGGGATTTGAAACATCCTATGAGAAATATATGCAGTACACAAAAAGATATATCGACTCAGACTTCGATGATCATTTCCCTGAAGAGGACAGGATCATCGATGAAGGGTATTTCGATGCGCTGTTCAAAGAGGCTGTAAGGGTGGCGGAAGAAAGAAATGTTCCTTTGTATTGCGGGGAATACGGCGTCATCGACAGAGCTGATCCTGAAGAAGCCCTCAAGTGGTTATCCCTCATCAGCAGATCTTTCGATAAGTACGGTATAGGAAGATGTTTGTGGTCCTATAAGGAAATGGATTTTGGTTTCATCGATCCGCATTATGATAGAATTAGAAAAGAAATTCTGGAGTTGATCTGAAGATATGGCATCAATCAAAGATATCGCAAAAGAGTGCGGCGTCTCCGTAGCTACCGTCTCAAAAGCCTTGAACGATCAGGATGATATTTCCCAATCGACCAAGGATAAAGTACGGAAGGCTGCCGCAAAGCTTGGCTATACGGCAAATGTCGCAGCCAGAGCTTTGAAGACGAACAAAACGTATAATCTCGGCATACTGTTCGCGGATGAAAGAGCGGGTTTTACGCACGAGTATTTTTCGATGATCCTGGAGAGCTTCCAGAGGGAAGCGGAAAAGTTCGGATACGACATCACGTTCATCAATCATGCGATCGCCGGTGTCAAGACGACCTATCTGAAACATGTCGAATACCGTAATCTTGATGGTGTATGTATCATGACGGCAGATTTTGAAGATCCCGAGATCAAGGAACTGGCGGATGCCGATATCCCGGTCGTAGCCATCGACTATGTGCTGGATGGCTGCGCAGCGGTGCTGTCGGATAACTTGCAGGGCTTGAGTGAGATCGTCCGTTATGCTTATAAGATGGGGCATCGCAATATCGCTTTCATCCATGGCGATGATACCTCCGTTACAAGAGAAAGGGTCACTGCTTTCCGCAGCACCTGCGCACAATTGGGCCTTTCGATCCCGCCCTGCAACATCGTGCATGGAAGCTATCACGACATCAAGGACTGTTCGGAAAAGACCAAGCAGCTGCTGGAGCTCAAAGACAGGCCGACGCTGATCATTTTCCCGGACGACTATTCGTATATCGGCGGCATGGAAGCCATCACTTCACATGGTCTCAGTATTCCTGAAGATGTCTCGGCAGTGGGGTATGACGGCATCAACATGGCAAAGATCATGAATCTGACGACATACGAACAGAACACGACGGAGCTCGGTCAGCTGGCTGCCAGAAAGCTTCTGCAGATGATCAACGAACCGGATCTGCCGCCGGAAAGAGTCATCGTATATGGAAAACTCCTGGAAGGAATTACGGTCAAGAAGATCGGATGAGAGGGTGATATGATCTATACTATCGAAAATGAATATCTGAAAGCGCAAGTCGGCGAACTTGGAGCGACACTGGTGAAACTGATCGATAAGAAAAGCGGTCAGGATCTGGTCCTCGGTTTTGAAAGCGAAGAAGAATATCTCGCCAACAGCGGACCGAACCTCGGTGCGACGATCGGCCGCAATGCCAACCGCATCGGCAATGCCAGATTCGTATTGAACGGGAAAGAATACAGGCTTTCCGTCAATGATAATATGAACCAGCTGCATGGCGGAGGCATCAACGGTTTTGCCTTCAAAAAGTGGGAAGTCAAAGACCTGAAGGATGATAAGATCTCGCTGTCTTATTATTCCAAAGATGGGGAAGAAGGCTTTCCGGGAAACCTTCTGACAACGGTCACGTATTCTTTGGATAAGGATTCCCTGATCTTTGGTTTTGAAGGGGAAGCGGATGAAGATACACTGTTCAACATCACCAACCATTCCTACTTCACCCTTGGGCAAGAGGATATCCTGGAAGATGAACTGTATGTCTCAACAAGCAGATATGCGCCGGTCGATCAATACTCTTTAACGAAGGACGAAGTTAAAGAAGTCGAAGGAAGCCCTTATGATTTCACTTCCTTTACAAAGATCGGTGACAACCTGGCAAAACTTGAGCGCGGCATCGACAACAACTATGTATGGGAAGACCTCGATGACAAGCTGATGGCAAGCTTCAGAAATGAGAAGCTGCAGCTCAACGTCTATTCCGATCTTCCGGATATGCATGTCTATACGGCTTACTACCTGGGCGGAGAAAAAGGAAAATACGGCATCTGCTACAAGCCTTACCAGGGCATCGCTTTGGAATGCCAGTATTTCCCAAACGGCATCAATTACGGTAAGAAGTATCTGCTGCCGATCCTCAGGAAAGGCGAGAAGATGTCCCATTATATCCGTTACGAGGTGAAACACATTGGAAAGGAATAAGCTATGGAATTTTCAAAACTGATCGACTTGAGAAGAAGTGTGCGCAAGTATACGAAAGATCCCGTAAGCAGGGAAGATATCGAAGAAATACTGGAATGCGTACGTCTTGCCCCGTCCTGGAAGAATTCCCAGACCGGCAGATACTATATCGCTTTGAGCGATGAAGCGATCGCCAAGGTCTATGAAAGTCTTCCTTCCTTCAATCAGAACTCTTCGGCAAATGCCGCCTATATCCTTTCTACTTTCAAGAAGGGCATCTCCGGTTCGTTGAAACCGCAGGAAATGAGTGATGAGGGCGACTTATGGGGTGCCTATGACCTTGGTCTGGCAAATGCCTATCTGATCTTGAAAGCCAGGGAGCTCGGTTATGATACGCTCATTATGGGCATACGCGATGAAAAACTGCTTCGCGACTACTTTGCGATCCCGGAAGATGAGATCCTGTTGCCGGTGATCGCCATCGGAAAAGGGGATGGCGAGCCAAGGCTCAACAAGCGCAAGGAAGTAACGGAGATCTCAAAGATCAAGTAAGCGAAGAGATGAAATGGCCAAAAAATGAGGAGAGATCCTCATTTTTTTATCGTTTTGTTTCAAAAAGAAAGAAGGGGTACTAGGTATCGCTTCCCTTTGTGACGAATAACGTTATGAAGGAGGAAATACTTTATGAGATCAATCATGGTCGAACCGGAACGGCTTGAATCGGCCGCCTTGAAGATCGAAGAGGCCAACAGAGATTATGACCGCACCTATCAGGCGATCTACATTCAAGTCGACAAGATGTCCAGGTCCTGGAAGGGAAAAGATAATACGGCTTTTACCAACCAGATCAAGGCATTCGAAGATGATCTTAGGCAGATCTCGATCATCATGCGTCAGTATGCGGATTTTTTGCGCAATTCCGCCAGAGCATACAGGCAGACGCAGGACGAGATCTATGCCAGAGCCTCAAGGCTGAGGTCAGTATGAGAAGTGTATGGAAAATACGATTAGGATCACTCTGCCGGAAGTTTCGGAGACCGCTTCAGCGATCCGCAACCACAATTCGGCTCTCGACGATATCCTGACTTATGTGTCCAGGATCATGCACGAACTCAATGCCATCTGGCTCTCGGATGGCGAAGAGATGCTGCTGTCACGCTTTCAGAAATTTTCCGGAAAATTCATCGATGAGTACGAAGTCATCGATTCCTATGCCCGGTTTCTGGATTCGGCGGTGAACGATTACGATTCTCTGGAATCGACGATCGTAGCCAATGCATCGAACTTTGCTTAAGAAGATCAGCATCTGCTTTGCGGGATTTTTACTGGCTTTGAGCCTTGTTTCCTGCAAAGCAGAGCCTTCTTATTACATTGAAGATTATCTTTCTTTGCTGGCCTTAAAAAGCGGCATAGGGCAAGGCTTGAACAGAGAAGATGATCTTTTATCTCTCAAGGACTGGGGCATCATCGATATTCAGGATCTTTCTTCAGGGAAAGAGCCTTTGACTTATTCTTTTCTTTTCAAGACGATCGGAAGGGTTCTTGAGCTCGAAGATCCTTTAACTTATCTGAAGGAAGAAGGTCTCATTGAAGGTAACGTCAAAGATGAACAGAAAGTAAACAGAGACACGGCGGAAAAGATCATCGACTTTGCGGTCGATCAGATCGATCATCCGCTTTTTGAAGAATACTTTTCGGAAGAATTGAAAGAAACGGTAAAGGAAAACGATTCCGATCTGCATAACGGCGACATCTTCGTATATGAAGATAGCTATCGCATCTTTGATGAAAACAAAGAAAAAGTGAATTGCCCTTTGGCGGAATATGAGGATGTCTATAAAGGACTGCAGCTTGAGGCAAAGGAATTTCTTGATTTTGAAAAAGCAGTCGTCATTCCTTACGGGGAAGTCTATGAAAACACCTCGTATATCAACGAGT
>JAZQIF010000009.1:0-7992 GCA_045540935.1 Erysipelotrichaceae bacterium
TTCTTCAACAACCGCTTCTTCTTCGCCCGGCGTTTCTTCAACGCCTTTATAGATCGAACGATATGCGGAAGTGATGACGATCGCATCGACGTCGCCATCCAGAAGTCCCTGCATCATCTCCGCGTTGGTCTTATAATCGACCGTCGCATAATCGATCTTTTCCTTGGAAAGCAGATTCGTTGCGATATATGTCAGACCATTGCTGGTCTCTGTCAGCATGCCGACTTTCTTGCCGGCAAGATCAGCCAACGATGTGAACTTGTTGTTTTTGTCGTAACATACGAACACTCCGGAGAATGTCTCGTATTTTTCTGATTTGCCATCATCCAGCACGTTATCAACGATGCCGTTTGCTCTGCTCAATGCGACCGAGCCGACGGTTCCACCCACCAGCAGCAAGACTGCCATGACCGTCGAGATGACCTTAAGTACCACGTCTTTGTGGTTGAAACCGACAAAGAAGATGATGTCGATGATCACCATCGCACAAAGGATGATGCCGACGATGCTGCCGAATAAGGCAGGCTGAATCGAATAATATCTCCATGACCAGAGTATCGCCAATAAAACAGCGACGTGTGCCAGCACCAGGATCGCAGAAGCAACGATCGTGATGACCTTCTGAGAAGAGATCTTCTCTTTAGGCTTTTTCGTCCTCATTTCTTCATCCATTCGCTTCTGGCGCTGTCTCAACATTTTCTGTCTCCTCAGCTCCTGAATTCTGTTGTGATCCTTGTCTTGCATTTATCTTACTCTCACTCGCTTCTATCACTTCAAACCTGCCTTCTCTGTTAATGATCATGAGGTTAACAGATGTGGCAAACTGATTCATCGGTAAAACTGTATTTTCCTTATATGTCCAGCGGCATTCCGCAACATATGCATCATAGCCCTTATCTTCACGGTAGTCGTACCATTCGCCCTGATCGTCCTGTTTATAGGAAACATGCTCGTTGATCATGTACTGCTGGCTCAGCTTCTCACAGCGCGTGATCTCGACATTTTCAACTTCCAGAAGGTTCTCCTTACCGTATTGAGTCCCGTAATAACTGATGTATTTGTAGAACCCGTCTCTGGCTTTGAGATAAACGTTTTCTTTGAAATGGTTGCCGTTTTCAAATTCACCGTCATAGACGAATGACAGACCGCCGATATCATACTGGCCGCGTTTGTTGGTCCAGGTATAGAAATCCGTCACATAGTTCTTTGCGACCAGAGAGGCGATCGTGACATCATCGGCCGGTTCGCTTCCCTCGACAGCTTCCTTGAGCTCAGCGAAGTACTCTTTCTGCAGATCCGTCGGGTTATCGCGAAGGATATAGCTCATCGATTCGACAATATTCTCTGCCTTGGTCTCAGCCTGTGTCCCTTTTGCCAGATCCATGAGATTCTTTGCTTCCCGATAGGCGATCGATGAGAATATACCGATCGCTATGATGAATGGCAGCATCAGCGCCAGCATCAGCAGATAACGCTTTTTCTTATCGGCAAACAAAGAGCGGAACGTTCTTTTCTTTTTTGACTTTTTCAGTTTTAATCTTTTTTCTTCCATAGTAAAAAGGATCCTACCAATCCTTTTTCAATTATATTAGATAAGGTACACATTTTCAAACCATCACACCAGTTCACATAAAGCAAAAAAACGGGTAAGTTCCTACTCCCCGTCTTCTTTCACGCCTTCTGTCGCGTCTTTATTGAATATGATCTTCAATGTCAGCAGTATCAGCTTGATATCATCGATGATACTGTAATTTTCAATATAATACAGATCCAGCAAGAGCTTGTCCCTGAGCGAAGTGTTGTACTTGCCATAGACCTGCGCATAGCCGGTCAGTCCCGCTTTGACGACCAGACGGTAGCGGAATTCCGGCATCGTCTTGCAGATCTGATTGTAGATCTCCGGACGTTCAGGCCTTGGACCGACGAAGGACATCTCGCCATTCAAGATATTGATCAGCTGAGGAAGCTCATCGAGCCTGGTCTTGCGGATGAACTTTCCGACCGGCGTGATGCGGTCGTCATTCTCCTTCGCCAGAACGACACCGGTATTCTTTTCGGCATTCATGACCATCGAACGGAACTTGATGATCTTAAACTCCTTCTCATCTTTGCTGAGCCTTACC
Source organism: Erysipelotrichaceae bacterium (assembly GCA_045540935.1). Lineage (GTDB taxonomy): Bacteria > Bacillota_I > Bacilli_A > Erysipelotrichales > Erysipelotrichaceae > Colivicinus. The sequence goes on from JAZQIF010000009.1 coordinate 2,124, forward strand.
TGCTTGTAGAAGACATCGCCCCCATCCTGCAGTTTGATCGCTATGGCAACCGCTGCCATGAATGGCGAAGCCAGGATGATCAGGATCAAAGAACCGATGATATCGATGATCCGCTTGACGACTCTTTCAAGCTGCGAAGGGCCGAACTTGTTGATCTTCAATATCGGCGAATCGACGATATGCAAGATATCACTGCTGGCAAGAAACATATCGGTGATGCTTGGAACATCATAGATCAGCATCTTTCTTTCATAGCAGGCCTTGAAGATCTTCTTCTTGTTTTCATGATGGACATCCAGTGTGACGACGCCATCCGTCCCTTCAAAAAGTTCATCGAGCTTATCATAATCAAGATCCTTGAGATCGGTCGTCTTGACGACACTGATCGAAAGATCCCGGATGTTGTTGAGCTTGCCGATCAGATTGTAATGCGATTCTCCATAGATCGCCACGACCCTTACCGGCGGGAAATTGTTTCGGATATAGCGGTTCTCGATATAGTTTAACAAAGCTGCCGCAGCCATCTGCAGACCCAGCATCAGTAAGATCGGCCATAGCGGTATGATGCGAAGCGTGATCAGACATAAGATCAGATAGATCAGGATATTGCTGAAGACCAGGGTGAGCGAGCTCGACAGAAATAAGTCGGTCGTCGTCGTATCCCCGATCGCAAACGCATTGAACAGCCTGCCGAACAGGACAAAAAGGATCAGATAGATCAGAAAGAAGACCAGGTAGCCATTGGAATAATAGAAAAAGTAATTCACATAGCACATCATCAGAACAGCCAAAAAGATGATCTCATAGATAAAGAGATTGGCTGTATTCAATGCGATCTTTCCGTTTTCCTTGTTGCTGAAACGTTCTGTCATTTTATCTTATTTTTTCAGGATCCTTTTTATTCGTCTCCGAGATGATGTAATGAGGTCTGTTTTTGACCTCCATATAAGTCTTTCCGATGTACTGGCCCATGATTCCCAAGGCAAAAAGCTGCATGCCGCCCATCAATAATATCACACAGATCAAAGTCGCCCAGCCCTGCACGGGATCGCCGAACAGCGCATACTTGATGACGATAAAGATCAGATACACGAAAGCAAATACCGTCGTCGCAAGACCTGTGAAAGAAGCTAAGTCGAGCGGCGCATTGGAGAAGTTCACGATCCCATCGACCGCATATTTGGCCAGACCCCAGAAGCTCCAGGAAGTCTTTCCGGCAACGCGCTCGACATTTTCATATTCGATCCAATAGGTACGGAAACCGACCCAGGAAAAGATGCCTTTGGAGAAGCGGTTGTACTCGCTCATCGCGATGATCGCATCCGCCATCTCCCGATCCATCAGCCTGTAGTCCCCTGCACCATCGACCATCTGCGCATCCGAGATGATGTTGATCAGTTTATAGAAACGGCGGGCGAACCAGGTGCGGATCTTCGAATCCCCTTTTCTGTCCACTCTGCGGCAGGCCGCGCAATCATAGTCTCCGCTTTCAAGTGCCGTGATCATCTCTTTGATCAGGATTGGCGGGTGCTGCAGATCGGCATCGATGAAACCGATATAGTCGCCTTTGGCGTTACAAAGGCCGGCATACATCGCCGACTCTTTGCCGAAGTTTCTGGAGAAAGAAAGATAGACGATATGTTCATCTTTTTCAGCCAGCGACTTCATTACACTCAGTGTCTTATCTCTTGAACCGTCATTGACAAAGATCACTTCATAATCTTCTTTCAAAGAAGACAGAGTCTTGGTAATCTCATCATAAAAATACGGCAGAGCTTCCTCTTCGTTAAAACAAGGTACGATGATCGATACCGTTTTTTCTTTTTCTGTTTCTTTCATTGCCCTATGATCTCCTGTATCCTCATGACCGCTTCTTTTTCGATCTTTCTGTTCTCGCTGGAATTAAAATCCTTGAAAAATTCCGGATTCATCTCTTTCGCATACTCTTTAGTTAAGGCCGTACCCGGATGAAACAGGATCTCAAGGATGCGGTCTTTTTCTTTCACTTTTGCTTCCATATCCGGATAGATCGCTTTGACCCTGTCAAAATCCATATGGCCGGACATCATCAGTCCCCACATGTACATCTTCTTCATTTCATGAGCTTCAGAATAACGATCCACTTTCTTAGAAAGCGACATCAGTATCCGATTCTTGACCATATTTGCCAGACCATAACTCAGCCACAATGACGGCTGTCTCAGGAATGGCGGCAGCGGTTCTTTGGGATTTCGTATGTATTCGACCTCACAGTCTTCCTCTTGGATCGTTTCGATCAGGGCATCCCAGACGACAGGGATGAGGTGGGTATGGACATGACTGTCCAAGCGCATCGCCTTCTGGCTGCAGGGAACGCCATTTTCTCTGGCGATCACGATGCACTCATCGATGACAGGCTGACATCTCTTGATCTGGGCCTTCAGCTCTTTTTTGATCGCTTCCTTGACTTTGTTTCTGCCCGGCAGATACGAGGATAAGAAAAGCTTTCCCCAGGACATCGGAAGAAGATCGGATACTTCATTTCCTTCCGGAAGGTTGAGATGGATCGACATCTTCGGCAGATATGGCAAAGACGGGATCTCTTTTTTCAGAAGATCCATGCATTCATCAAAATAGGAAGTATTACAGATGATGGAAATGGAAGTGAGCTTTTCCTGTTTCACGCATTCCAGGATATCCAAAGATGTATTCAAGGAATATCCGTAATCATCCGCATGGATATCGATCTCAGTTTTCATCGTTGATACCTGCCCTGTACATACTGATCAGATAGATGAACATCGTCACATAGACGCTGTACTTGTTGACGACGATGCAGAACATCGTCAAGGCGATCACGCCCAGTAACTCCAGCTTGTAATTGGAGATCGGCATATGATCTTCCCTGTTTCTCTTATAGACAAGACCGACCGTGATCATGAACAGATAGATCAGTTCGTTGACGCCAAGGAAAACAAGATATAAAGAAGCAGGCAACGCATCATAAAAATGTGCCAGCTCGATCGGATAATGGACACCGCTCCATAAGATGTAGGTCTTATGAACGATCAGCCGCAATAAGGTGACGGGATGTTTTAACAGGTACACGTAATGGTTGATCAGTACGTGTTTTGCCGCATCGACGAAGCCATCCTTGGAAAAATCCAAGGTATTCTCATGGATGTACATGCGGATCTGCTTCAAAGGATAGCCGTCTTCCTGTTCACCTAAAGAATTGGGATTCACACCATGGATCAGGATGGTGTAAGTGTTCATCGTCGTATTGTATTCATTGACGTTCAGCGCCTTTGAGATCATATTCGAACAAAGGATCGACAGGATCAGACAGACAACGATCAGTCCTTTCCTGCTCCAGCTGATATTGCTGAGAAGCACTGCCAGTGCCATGATGATGTAAATGATATAACCGCCCGGATTGACAAAGCAGGTCAGTACCGTGGAAAACACGATCACCAGCATATCTAAGACCTTAAATGCCGTCTTTTCTTCTTCGATCAATCGGTTGAAAAACAGCAGAAAGATCGAGATGTACATGAATACGAAAACTTCATGAGTCGGCGAAAAAGAAAAGAAAGCAGTCGACGGCATCAGAAGGTAGACCATCGTCACAAGGAATGCCTTGTCTTTTCCGACGATCTTTTTAAACGAAAGAAAGCTGCATAAGATGCCGATATAGATCGCGATGAACAGCCCGACATGGATAGGCAGGCCGATCATCTTGAATGCCACAAAATGCAAGGCCAGTCCATAAAGATGGGAGATCGCCTTGGAATGCAGATCTCCGGTTTCGATGATGCCTTCCGCGATATCGTTGTAGATCTTGATATCACCGGAAGCCGTTCCATCATAATTGAAAAAGATCGTAAAGATGACCTTGATCAATACAGCACAGACCGTGATGATCACGAGCATCTTCTTCACATCAAGACGGCTGATCTTATCCAATAAAAGATCGAGACACTTTCTGATCTTATCCTTGAAAAAATAAACGACTGCCGCATAGATGCCAATGAGAACGATGTATGCGATATATTTGACACTTCCGCTTAAAAAGCTGGTGAAAAGAAAAAGCGATGCCAGCGGAACGCAATAATAAAAAGCATCTATAAAAACAGACATCACTTTTAAAAACCAGCTGTAATACTGCGGACTATTTGCCATATCCTATTTCATTCAAATATCTGTGTAATGCATCTTTCCATTCCGGCAGCCTTTCAAAGCCGTTATCACTCAGCTTTGACTTGTCGAGTCTTGAATTGAAAGGCCTCTTTGCCTTGCTCAGGCCATATTCCAAAGTCGTCACCGGAATGACCTTGGTCTTGAGACCGGCCTGCTTATAGATCTCCTCGCAGAAATCATACCAGGAGATATAACCTCCCTCATTGGTCGCATGATAATAACCGTATTTCTCGGTTTCGATCATATCGACTAAAAGTCTTGACAGATCGTAGGTATAGGTCGGCGTACCGATCTGATCGTTGACGACTCTGACTTCTTCATGGGTCTTGCCGACGTTGATCATCGTCTTGATGAAGTTTTTCCCATTCAGACCGAAGACCCAGGCGATGCGGACGATAAAATACTTGCTCAGTTCACTGACCGCTTTTTCACCTCTGAGCTTGGTCTCTCCATAGTAACACAAAGGCGCATAAGATTTGTCATCCGGTTTCCAGGGTTCTTCCCCCTGTCCGTCAAAGACATAATCCGTGCTCAGATATAAGAACTTGCAGTCAAGATAGTCGGCAGCCTTGACCAGGTTTTCTGTTCCTGTGACATTGATCGCATAGACTTTTTCCTTGTTCTCTTCATCTTCAGCTGCATCGACTGCTGTCCAGGCTGCGCAATGGATGATCGCGTCGGGAGCGATCTCTTTTACAGAAGAGATCACATCCTCTTTGGTGATATCCAAAAGATAATCCATATCCCCGGCGATATCCGTCGTGATGGCTTCGTGTCCTCTTTTTCTCAATTCATTGACCACATCATGACCTAACTGGCCATTTGCGCCTGTTACTAATACTTTCATACTTATTTCTTCGAATACATCTCTTCGTAATACTTCATATAATCACCAGATGTGACATCATCCATCCACTCCTGATGATCCATATACCACTGTATGGTCTCTTTGATGCCGGATTCAAAGTTATACTTTGGCTTCCAGCCAAGTTCCGTTTCGATCTTGGTCGGATCGATGGCATATCTTAGGTCATGTCCTTTTCTGTCCTTGACATAGGTGATCAGAGATTCTGACTTGTTTAATTCTTTTAGTATCGTCTTTACCACATCGATATTGTGTCGTTCATTATGACCGCCGATGTTGTAGACTTCCCCATTCTTTCCATTACGCATGACAAGATCGATTCCTGCACAATGATCATAGACATGCAACCAGTCTCTTACATTGAGGCCTTCCCCATATACAGGCAAAGACTTATCATGTCTTGCGTTATTGATCATCAATGGGATCAGCTTTTCCGGGAACTGGTAAGGACCGTAGTTGTTGGAACATCTGGTGATGGTCATGTTTAGACCGAATGTCCTGTGATAGGCCATGACTAATAAGTCAGCAGAAGCTTTGGAGGCAGAGTATGGTGAGCTGGTATGTAATGGTGTGCTCTCCGTAAAGAAAGAATCTGTCGCCTCTAATGGAAGATCGCCATAGACTTCATCTGTACTTACCTGATGATATCTTTTCACACCGTACTTAAGTGATGCATCCATTAAAACTTCCGTACCGATGATATTGGTCCTTAAAAAGACTTCCGGATCTTCGATACTTCGATCTACATGCGACTCTGCCGCAAAGTTGACGACGATATCGAAGTTTTCTTCTTCAAATAATTTATAGATGTTTTCTCTGTCACGG
>JAZQIF010000010.1:0-25353 GCA_045540935.1 Erysipelotrichaceae bacterium
ATTATAATTATTTATTGAAATAATTGAAATATTACTGGTAAATATTTGAAGATACGATTATGTCGCTTCAACAGGGAACCGCATTAAGGAGACAAAAGTCTTATTCGAAACAATTACAGGACACGGGTTGGACCTGTCTCTATATAGACCCTTCAGAGGCTTCCAAAATCATTTTGTAGAGGCCTTTACCGGCACGTTTCCAGATATAAAAACTCCTTAACTGCTCTATTGATAATTCCGTCATTCATGCGATTATAAAGACGAATAAGCAAATATTCTTTTTGTTTCGTACAAAACAGGCAAAAAAGGACAAAAGGTTCGCACCTGCCCCCCTAAGGCACCAAATTATCTTGTATAGGGTATATAAATCGAGAAAAATAGAAAATATACCCTCTAAATTGATATATTTAGATACCTCGGTTATGATTTAACTGAAGTATTTTGTTATGGATCATATGAAATTGTACAAACTATATAAAAGAGATCCGCTCAGCTTACAAAGATCTTGCAGCTTTTCTGCAGGATAAGGGCGTGGATATCGAAAAGCCTTTTGAGACGATCCCCATCGGTCCGCAAAAAGGTGTCATGTACTATGCCGGAGCACAATATGTCGTTTCGGGAGTACCGGATGATTTCAAGGAAACTCTGATCGATGATGTACACATATCCGTGACAGACTCTCACCCGATAACTGACATTGAAGAGGATCATTTTGTGATCGAGGTCTCTCCGCTCTCACTATAATGGGATGGATCGGATGAGATCGGACAGGATGAATGATATGAAAGAAAACAGTGAAGCAAAGATCGCCTTACGTGATGACTGGAAGAATAAGCCCATGCCTGACAGACATGAGACTTTCGTATTGCACAGGTTATTTGATAAGCAGGAAATGGATATCCTGCGTATGGGTCATATCCCACAGGAAATGGAAGACAAGTGGTTCTGGTATATGGAAGGATCGACCCTTTTCGCTCATCGAAGCTGGACGGGCTATTGTATCTACGAGATCGACTTCAGGGAAGATGATGATCCTGTCGTGAAAGTCAATCGCGATCCGGAACAATATAAATGTACAGACATCGAAAAAGACAGGATCACTTTGAATCAGCTGCTCGATGATTGGACGAAGGATCCTTATGATCATTATGGGCAATGGCTTTCTGAGACCTTTAATGCCTTGAATAAGGAAGACGGAACTGAAAGAAAGGATAGGAGCGAAAAGATGTCAGATAAGATCGTTTATTATGATGAAACGTTTATGAAGAAGTTTGAACAGCTCGAGGCTTTTCTGGATGTACAAGAAAAGGATCATCGAGTGATGCATCGCTTTCTGATCGATAATTTCGGCTATCTTTTCAAAGTCTTTCAGTATTATGCGAAAGATATCGCTGTCGATGGTGCGAAAGATCTTGAAGATGTCTCGGAAGACATCAAGTCGGAACTTCTACGTCCGCTGTCCTACAGACAATACGAGATCATTGGCCGTTCCTTCTCGATCTGGGAGAATGAGAAAGATCTTGTCATCTCTTCCCTCTATGATTTCTTACATGACAACGGACGGATCTACGAAAAGAAAGTCATGAGCTCTGCCGAGATCGGCGGTTTCGCAATGGTACTGATGAATGTATATCGGGTCTTGGGATAATAAGCTAAACAATGGAATATAAAGAATTCGGTTTGGAAAAGATCGATGAGGTCTGTGCGATCTATGAAGCCAACGGGTGGCAGTCTTATCTGAACGACAAAGAAAGACTGAAAAAGGCGTTTGATAAATCTCTGTATGTCTTAGGGGCCTTCGATGAAGGAAGGCTCGTCGGATTTGTCAGATGCGTCGGTGATGAAGAATACATAGTTTATGTGCAGGATCTCATCGTCCTTCCTGCCTGTCAGAGAAAAGGGATCGGAAGAAGACTGATGCAGATCGTTTTGAAGAAATATGAGAAGGTACATCAGTTCGTGCTGATCACCGATGAAGATGATGAAGTATCCAACGCTTTCTATCGGGCAATCGGATTATCGGACAAATGCAACGGTTATCCGGTGAATCATTATTTCCGGGGAAACTGAATATCGGTATCTTTGAGGAATGAAGCACGGTGAATGCCGTGTTTTTCTCATGTCTGAGATATAATAGTGTCTGACAAAAGTGCAGTATTTGTTTGTCTGAATGCAGTTTTCAAACACAGGAGGAAAACAATGAGGAAAGAATCGATCTTATTTAAGGAAGCGGTATCGGAAAAACGTCTTTTGAATGTGGTCAAGGAAGTCTCTTCCTTTCACCGCATCCAGGCTTCTCCGATGTATCGGCAGGCGGCAGAGCATGTCTCAGGGATCTGTAAGAAATACGGACTGGACGCAAAGATCTTATCGTATGAAGCCGATCCCGATGTCTGGTATCTGCAATCCAAGATGTTCAAGGAATGGTCGATCAAGGAAGCGACACTGGAACTCGTCGATCCGGAGATCTGTCTCGCGGATTTTTCGGCAGAACCGATCTCGGTCATTCAGAAGTCCTGCCCGATCGACAGACGCAATGATCCGGTGGATCTCGTGATGCTGGAGAAGGGGGCAAGTGAAGATTCCTGCAAGGACATCGACCTCAATGGCAAGTTTGTCTTCATACGCGGACATATCCGCCAGTACGGCTGGGTCTACAAGAAGGGTGCCTTAGGCGTCGTGACCGATTTCATCATGGAGACCAAGTCGCGCAAGCGTTCCGACTTGTATGATTCTCTGACTTATACATCCTACTGGCCGACCCACATCAAGGATGAACCGGAACAAAGAGGTTTCGTCTTATCGCCAAAGACCGGGGATATGCTGGAAAAGCTGTGCAGGGAAAAGAAAGAGAAAGATGGTTCTGACCTCAAGGTGAAGCCGTATATCGATTCTTCCTTCTACAACGGTCATATCGAGATCGTTGAAGTCACGATACAGGGAAAAGATGATAAGACGGTCTATCTCTCCGCCCATCTGTGCCATCCGAAGTCTTCCTGCAATGACAATGCCTCCGGTGTCTCTGCAACGATCGAAGCGATGAATGTCATCAACAAATTGATCAGGCAGGGAAGGATCGAAAAGCCTGACCACACGATCAAGCTGACGCTGATCCCGGAATTTACCGGCACATTCGCTTACCTGAGCGATCATAACGACTATCAGAAAGGCCTGGGTGCCATGAATCTGGATATGGTGGGTGGCAGACAGACGCGATTCTACGGGCCGATCACTTTGACCAAGACGCCGTACCAGACTCCGGCTTTGAATAACGAATTATGTATCCTGGCGATGGATGAAGCCGGAAAAGAAGCTTATTCCTTATCGGATGATCCGGTGGCGCTGACCAATCACAGAGTCGAGCCGCATTCCGGCGGCAGTGACCATACGGTCTATTGCGATCCGACGGTAGGGATCCCGTGCTGCATGCTTGGGCAATGGCCGGATCTCAACTATCATACGGCGACCGATACTTTGGATGTTATCGATCCGGCAGTCTTGAAATTCTCTTGCCTGACGGCGATCAATTTTGCCTACTCACTGGCAACGATCAGGAAAGAAGATATCGCATATCTGTTTGCCAAGCAGGATGAAGTGATCATCGAAGATATCAACCGTTATATCAGAGAATATCTCGATGAAAAGATCGATCAGAAGATCTTCGGTTCTCTGATGTATCTGCTTAAAGACTATTATCTTTCCTGTACCGAAAGCGCCGATAAGCTCGTTTCGGGATATGATGTTTCAAAACAGAAGAAACATGTCAAAGAGATCTTTGATAACTTCATCGAACTCTATGATCTGAAAGATGACTATCCGCTTCAAGAAGGACTGGATAGCGTTTATACACGTAAATTTGTCGGACCGGTCCAGCAGTTCTCCGACTATCGGGCTTTAGGCTATGATGAAGCGATCGATGCCTATCAGGAAAAGACGAAGAAAGATCCGTTTGCGATGATGGGTGTGCAGGACCTGGTCACCAATCTGATCGATGGAAAAAATACGGTCGCTGAGATCATACGCAAGGCTTCTTTGATCCGCAGGAAAGACGTCAAAGAGGCGGCCTTGGTCCTTCTGGAACTGTATGAGAAGCTCGGACTGATCGAAAAATGATCTGCAGAATAACTCCTTCGGGAGTTTTTTCTTTGGAAAAATGCGTTTTTTATGAATTTTGTGACAAGATATCGGAAGAAGTGTAAATTCCTTTAAAAATAAGACATATTTTGAGTAAAATATAATCTATGGCAAACGAAAGAGATTCTAAAATAGGACAGGAATTTACCCTGTGGTCATTACTGAAGTTCGCAATGCCGGGCTTGCTGACAAACCTTTTTACGCGCATCTATGAAACGATGGATGATGCACTCTTCGTTTCCCGTTTCGTCGGACAGAATGCTCTGGCCGGGATCAAGATCCTGGCGCCGATCGACGGCCTGACGTTTGCGATCTCGACGATCTTCGGTATCGGTGCTTCGACCTATGCGGCAACGCAGATGGGCAGAGGCAAAAAGAAAGAAGCTTCCAAGATCTTTACCGAGATCATCATCGTCGCTCTGGCTCTGGGTTCTATTATCGCTGCGATCATGATCCTCTTCGATGATCAGATCCTGCATTTCCTGGGAGCTGATCGGACGATCATCCAGTATACGGAAGTTTATGTGGCGATCACCTTCGTTGCGCTTCCATTCAAGCTGGCGTCGATGAGCTTCGGCGCCTTCTATTCGGCAGCCGGCAAGCCTTCGATGGGTCTGTATAATTCGATCTTATCCGGCATCATCAATGTGGCGACCGATTATGTGACGATCGTTCTGATGGGCATGGGTGTCGCGGGTGCAGCCATCGCGACTTCCTTAGGTCATCTTGCCACATTCTTAGTCGGTGTGTTCTTCTACCGCAATCAGGAAAACGATATCTGCTTTGTAAGACCGGGCAATACCTATATCGAGTCGTTCATGGAATCCTTCCATTACGCCTTTGCGCAAGTTACAAATTCTTTAACGATGGCCTTTACGATGCTGATCGTCAATAGGACCATCCTGTATTATCTCGGGACGGATGGCATCGCGGCAAGGTCGATCGTCAATGATCTTCGTCAGATCCTCAATGCGGCTTTCATCGGTTATGCGGCGACGGTCGGTCCGATCATCGCCTACAACTACGGTGCCGGCAGACCGAAGATGCTGAAGCGGATCTTATCATATAACCTGAAAGTCTGGTTTTTCGGCTGTACGGGCATGATGATCATCGGTCAGCTGTTGAAGAGGCCTCTGATCTCCTTGTTCATGAATCCGGAGACTTTCACCCAATCCTTCTATGATCTGACCTATTATGGTCTGACGGTAGAGCTGTTTGCGCCGATCTTTACGGCCGGCTGTATCATGATCAACCGGATGTTCGTGGCAGTGGGTGCGCAAAAGACGGCGACGGTATTGTCGATCCTTAGAAATTTCGTCTTCCGTCTGTCGACGACCTTCATCTTGCCGAGAGTATTCGGTCCGTATGGCATCTGGTATTGTTTCCCGTTGGCGGAAGCGCTTGGTTTTACCTGCGCGGCGATCGCAGTCATCCGCAATGCCGACAACTATGGTTACGGCAAGAGCGGGGTGGCTTACCTCATCGAGTCAAAAGAAGAAATGGAATCACAAATCACAGCCTGATCGAAAGATCGGGTTTTTATAATAGATGAAGATCGAAAGATCGTGCCGTTTTGACAGAATGAGGAGCATATGATCATTAAAGAAGTTGAAGTCAAAGACATCATGACGAAGACCAACCTGCCGGTCTCGGATTATGCGGTCAATCCCTATGTGGGCTGCAGCCATGCCTGCAAGTACTGTTACGCTTCCTTCATGAAGCGTTTTACCAATCACTCTGAACCATGGGGCGAATTCATCGATGTGAAGAACTGGCCTGCGATAAAGAATCCCGAAAGGTATGCGGGCAAGGAAGTCTTTTTCTGTTCGGTGGCCGATCCCTACCAGCCGTTAGAGAAAAAGTACGGCCGGACCAGGGCGTTGCTGGAACAGTTACAGGGGAGCGGCGTTTCTCTTTCCATTTCGACCAAATCGGACCTGATCCTAAGGGACCTCGATCTGCTCAAGACTTTCCCGAAAGTAAGGGTCGCCTGGTCGATCAATACGCTGGATGAACAGTTCCGCAAGGATATGGATTATGCCGCCAGCATCGAGCGAAGGCTCAACGCTATGAAACAGTTCTATGATGCGGGCATCCAGTCGACCTGCTTCATCTCGCCGATCTTTCCGGGGATCAGCGATGTGACCTCGATCATCGAAAGGGTGAACGGTCAATGCAATCTGGTGTGGCTGGAGAATCTGAATCTGCGCGGGGATTATAAGAAGAAGATACTGGATTACATCGATGAAAAGTATCCGCAGCTCCACGATCTGTATGATGAGATCTACAATAAGAAGAGCCGCCGCTACTGGCAAGAGCTCGATGTTGAGATCCGGGCGTATACGGCCAGACAGGGGATGTTATATCTCAGAGATGATGATTCCAAGCGTGCCGATTTCGGTGAACCGCCGGTGGTATGCAACTACTTCTATCACGAGGAAGTGCGCAAGTCGGCAAAAAAGGAAAAGAAATAAAGAAACAAGGACTGAAGGTCTTTCAGACCGATGAAGCTGCAGCGATGCGGCTTTTTGTCTGATAAAAAAAGAAGTCAGACATGATACACTGTAAACGTATATGACAAAGGGAAGACTTGAGGCATTTTCCGATGGCGTCATCGCCATCATCATCACGATCACCGTCCTATTGATCGACCTGCCGGAAGGGGATGGCTGGGGCGATCTTTTATCGATGCTTCCCTTGGTGGCTTCCTATTTTACGAGCTTTGTAATGGTAGGCACCAACTGGGTCAATCACCATCATCTTCTGCAGGCGACAAAGACCGTCGACGGCAAGATCCTGTGGGCAAACCTCTTATATCTTTTCGTCTTATCTTTCTTCCCGGTCACGACCGGCTGGGTCGGCAGATCGAGGTTTGCCTTGGTTCCGGTACAGGTGTACATCTTCGTCAACCTCTTAGGTGCGATCAGCTATTATATCCTGGAGAAGGCGGTCATGCATTCCAAGGGGAATACGGTATTGAAGGACCTGATCGATGAACCGCAAAAAGAACGCTGGTCGATCCTGGTGGAGATCATCGCCTTAGGCATCTCGTTCGTGCCGGGCGGCCATCATCTTTCCTGTCCGCTTCTGATCGTGGCTGTAGCGCCGTGGATCGTTCCGGATCTGCGCATCAAGGAAGGCCTGGAGAAGAAGATAGACTGATGATTCAAAAGATCAAAGAGATCAAAGAAAGATATCCATGGATGACGGTCTTTCTTCCGGCATTCTTCAATCTTTCTTACGGGATCTTACAATTGTATATCTCTTACATCGTACGATCTTACTGGTATCTGACCTTGGGCTTTTTCTTTCTGGTGCAGGGTGTCATACGTTTCCTGGCGGTCACAAAAGGAAAGAGCGAAACATATAAAACGATGCTGAAGATCGCTGCGGGGATGTTTTTTGAAGCGATCATCATTGCCGGCATGACCTATCTTTGTATCGAGGAACACCGCTACCCGATCCGCAATATGATCCTGGGGATCGGCCAGGCAGCTTACAGCTTTACTCTGCTGGGGATCGCCGTATGGAACCTGTTCAAGACAAGAAAGAAAGAGGATCCGCTCTTCTATATGGTCAAAAATATCTCCTTTGTTTCGGCGATCGGTTCGATCCTTTCTTTGGAAAGGATGATGTTAGGGACTTTCGGCGGAGCACAGCTGGAATTCAACCGGGTCATGGAGGCCTATACGGGCGGGGCTGCTTTCCTGGTGATACTGATACTTGGCTGGCGCATGATGATCAGGCCAAAGAGGTTCCGTTAGGAACTTTTTCTTTTGACAAGCTTTTCTTGTGCTTACTACAATGGAATCAAGGGGTATATACACATGAAAAATAATGGATCGAAATTTCGTTTCTGGCTTCTGGTATGGGGCTTGGGCATCATCGGGCAGCTGTGCTGGAACATCGAGAACCAGTGGTTCAACACCTTCGTTTATGCCAAGATCGCCAAGGATCCGACGATCATTTCCTGGATGGTCGCGGTAAGTGCGATCGCAACCACCGTATCGACCTTTCTTTTCGGCACGATGTCGGACCGTTCCGGCAGGCGCAAACCGTTCATGGCTGTCGGTTATATCCTCTGGGGCATCTTCACGATCCTATTCGGTACGACGGAGTTCATCACCAGGGGTCAGCCTTCCGCTTCCGCACAGGTCGTCCTGGTCGCCGGCACGGCGGTCGTGCTGGCCGATGCCTTAATGTCATTCTTCGGTTCGATGGGCAATGATGCATCTTTCAATGCCTGGCTCAATGATTCGATGAACGATGAAAACAAGGGCGGCATCGGTGCAGCTCTGGCGACGCAGCCGATCATCGGTACCATCATCGGCACGATCTTAGGCGGCATACTGATCGGAAGTGATGACAACTACATGCGCCTGTTCATCGTCTTCGGCGGACTGGCGATCGTATTTGGCATCCTGTCGCTGTTCTTAGTCAAAGACGCCAAAGATCTAAGACCCAACAGACAGGGCAGTTTCATGAAACAGTTATTGAGTGCCTTTGATTTCGGTGCCTTGAAGAAGCACAAGGAACTGATCTGGGTCTTCCTGGTGCTGACGGTCTATTTCATCGCTTTCAATGTCTACTATCCGCATGTCGGAAATTATATGATCTATTACCTGGGATTCGGAGCGGATATGATCGGCATCATCCAGGGTATCGCTTTGATACTGGGCATGTTTTCGGTCATCCCGGCTTCCCGGTTATTGAATAAGAATAAATTCGTATTGGCGGCTTCGATCGCCATCATCTTAAGTGTCGTCGGTGTCGGTATTTTGGGCCTGTTTGGCAGACCCGAATACATCGATCCTTCGACGATCTTAAACTGGCCGCTGTTAGTTGGACTCTTCTTCTTCGGCTGCGGCTATATCATGTTCATGCAGGTAACATCGGTCTGGATGAAGGGGCTTTTCCCGGAAGAATCCAAAGGACAGTTTGAAGGTTTCCGTATCATCTTCTTCGTTCTGATCCCCTGGATCGTCTCTCCGTTCATCGCCAATCCGATCATCAAGCGTAACGGCGAGATCCTCGATGCCAACGGACTGACGGCCTATCTGCCGACCCATGTCCTGTTCCTGGTGTCGACGGCATTGATCCTGCTGACGTTCGTTCCGTTATTCTTTGCGGCAAAATATACGCGGAAGGATAAGAGATGAAGATCTTCCTTTTGATCCTGTTGTTTCTTTTTATCGCGGTCATTTCTTTCATCGTTTTCATGTGCCTGAAACTGATCACAAGGCCGATACGTTATTCTCATGAAGAAATGCGAAAGGAAGAGATCAAGAATGGCTTTGCGAGCTCTGTCCTGAAATATGAAAACGAGTGGAACAGAGAGCCGTTTGAGCTATCGGTCAACGGGATAAAGATTGACGGTGAGATCATCAGGAATCCGAAGGCTGTGGAAAACAAGACGGTCATCGTCTGCCATGGACAGAAGGTGAACCGTTACTGTTCGATCAAGTATGCTGAAATGTTCATGGACCTGGGATACAATATCGTCCTTTATGATGAGAGGTATTTTGGAAAGTCGGGCGGAGAGTTCTCGACATTAGGCCAGGAAGAGGCGAAGGATCTCAAAGAAGTCTATACGTATACAAAGAAAGTCTTTGGTGAAGATTGTAAGATCGGCCTTCATGGCGAATCGATGGGTGCGGCGACTTCCCTGTTATCGTTAAAGTATATCAAGCCGATCTTTGTCGTTGCGGACTGCCCGTTTTCGGATTCTTACAGACTCTATGAGGAGTTCACCAGAAAGAACGTCCATCTTCCGCCGATAATGATATTGCCATTCGTATGTCTTATCGCGAAACATAAATATGGCTACGATATCAGGAAGACCAGTCCGATCGAGGCGGTCAGACAAAGCGACGTGCCGATCTGTTTCATGCATGGCACAGCAGACGGTCTGATAAAACATGAACACAGTGAGGCGATGTATGAAGCCTGCAAGAATAAATTATCGCAGATCCATCTGTTTGAAGGGGCAGATCATGCCAGATCGGTCTTTGTCGATACGGAAAGATATAAGAAGATATTGAATGATTTTGTAAGAGAATGTGAGAAGGGTCTTTGTTGAAGCGAAGACCTTTTTTGAATAAAAAAGACATCCTTTGGGATGTCAGATCTGGGTGGAATGACGTTCGATCAGCCGGCAGTTGAGGATGGTCCTTGAAGGATGATCCTCTTTTTTATTTCTGATCAAGGATAACAGAAGTTCTGCTGAGCGTTTGCCTAAAGCGGTCGGATCGCGTTCGATGGTGGATAAAGTCGGTGTGCAGATCCGGGACTGCAGCTGGTTGTCGAAGCCGAATACTTTGACATCTTCCGGGACTTTCAGATCCAGACGTTTGAGTCCAGCCATGGCGCCGATCGCCTGGTTGTCGGAGGTGCAGATGATGCCGTCGACTTTGTTTCCTTTTTTGATGTATTCGACGATCGAAGTTTCGGAATTGATCAAAGATGAGCCTTTGCCCAGCTGGATGATGTGCTGCCTGGCATCTGTAAAGCCGTGTTTGTTCATGGCGTCGAGATAGCCGTCTTTTCGATTGGATACGACGTAGGTCGCCAGGTAGGAGGAGATGAAGATGATGTTCTTACATCCTTTTTTGATCAGGGATTCGGTGGCATCGAAGATGCCTTTTCTGGCATCGGAGGCAACGATCGGCAGATCCATATTGTTGATCGGCGTGCGGTCTAAAAGCACGATCGGCACGTTCCTGGTGGAAAGTCCCGATTCCAGCATATTCTGGCAGGAGATCACGATGATCCCGTCTGCCCGCATCGAGTCGAGGCGGTGGAAGTATCTTCTTTCTTTCTGCGGATCGTTGTCGGTGTTGCATATGAATAAGGCATAGTTGTTTTCGTCGAAGTACTGTTCAATGGATACGGCGATCGAGGAGAAGAAGTCATTGTTGATGTTGGGCAGGATGAGTCCTACCGTGTGGGAAGAGGAAGATTTCAAAGACCTGGCGGCATTGTTGGAGACGTAGCCGTATTTTTCGATGGCGGCTTTGACTTTTTCTTCCGTTTCCTTGGAATAGCGCCCGGTCTTATTGATGACATGGGAAACGGTCGCCGTGGATACGCCGGCAAGTCTGGCGATGTCGATGATCGAGACGCTTTTTCTATTGTTCATCAATAGAATTATAAGGATTTATATATATAAATACAATGGTTTTCTGGTTAAAATATGGTTAAATGATTAAACGTTTAACTTTTTGTTGAAAATCTATTGAAAAGGGGATTTTCTGATGATATTTTATAGATGTGGTTAAACGATAAACCAAAGGGTTTAAGGAGGCAAGTATGGATTACAAGAAAACCGCAGAACAGATCGTAGAGAATATCGGTGGCAAAGAGAACATCGCTTCTCTTACGCACTGCATCACGCGTGTCCGTTTCAAATTAAAGGATAACTCGAAGGCTTCGGCTGAAGTCGTCAAGAAGATCCCGGGCGTTATCAACGTCATCGAACAGGGCGGCCAGTTCCAGGTCGTCATCGGCAACGAAGTTGAAGATGTCTTCAATGCCGTACAGGATGTCACGGGCATCACCGGTTCAGCGATCGATGCTGTAGAAAAAGATGATCTCAAGGTCAAAGGCAAATTCATGGACCGTGTCATCGACTTAGTCACAAACATCTTCACACCGATCTTACCGGCTCTGATCGGCGCAGGTATGATCCGTTCCTTACTGATGGTACTTACCAACTTCGCAGGTCTTGCGACAGATTCCGGTTTCTACCTCGTCATCAATGAGATCTACAATGCGATCTTCTCTTATCTGCCTGTCTATCTGGCTTATGCGGCAGCAGTCAAGTGGAGATGCAATCCGTATATCGCAGTCGCTGTTGCGTTAACGATGTGCTCAGGCACCATCCAGTCAGCGATCTTAGGCGAGACGGGTTTGAAGTTCTTAGGTATCCCGATGTCCATTCAGAGACAGGGCTACGGTTCTTCCGTCATTCCTATCATCGTCACTGTCTGGTTCATGTCTCTTGTTGAAAAATATGTCACCAAGATCATTCCGAAGTATGCAAGATATGTCCTGGTTCCGCTGCTCACTTTACTGATCACGGTCCCGGCTGCATTCTTAGTTATCGGTCCGATCACCGCTACATTACAGTCCTGGATGGGTGCCGGCTACACGGCTTTATACAACCTCAATCCGACGATCTGCGGTGTCATCCTTGGTGCAGCTTGGCAGGTCTTAGTCGTCTTCGGTCTTCACTGGGGCATCGTTCCTCTTGGAACGCTCAACCTGGCGCAGTATGGCCGTAATACGATCAATGCCGTTACCGGTCCTTCCAACTGGACACAGGCCGGCGCAGCACTTGGTGTCGCTTTAAGGACGAAGAACGCACAGCTCAAGGAAACCGCTCTTTCTGCCGGTATCACAGGAATCTTTGCGATCACCGAACCTTCGATCTATGGTGTCAACCTTCCTTTGAAGAAGCCGTTCTACATTGCCGTCGCTGTTGCAGCGATCGCAGGCGGTATCGCAGGTTTCGGCAATGCCGCAGCTCTGGCCGGCGGTCCGGTCGGTATCCTGTCCTTCCCGTTATTCATCGGTGAGGGCTTCGGTTACTTCGTTGTCGCAATGCTGGTTGCATTATTCGGTACAGCGGCTCTTGTCTACCTCTTCGGTTACGACAAGAAATTCGATCAGGAATAAAACTGCTTATCATTTGATGAGAGCCGGTAAAAGTGAATCCCCCTTTTGCCGGCTTTCTTTATAAAATAGAGTTAGGAGAAAATATATGTCTAATGTAGTCCGCCTTATCAGTGCTTCCAAGTCAGATATCAGAAAGATGTCTGCGATGGAACTAAAAGAATCGATCTTCAAGTCCGAATCCCGTGTCATCATGGGCCAGCACCTCTTATTCGCCGGAACGGGCGTGGTCAGAGGGGTCACCAACAGCGAACTGATGTTTGCCTGGGGTGCCGATATGGTCATGCTCAACACGATCGACTTAGACGATATGGATAACAATCCGGGTCTCTGCGGTCTGTCTTTGAAAGAGCTCAAGGACAGATGCAACCGTCCGATCGGCGTATATCTGGGCTGTCCGAAGGCAGGAAGCGAAGACGGTGGCAAAAAGGCATTGTATCGCAGGGAAGGCATGGTCGCCACAAAAGAGCACATCCTCAAATGCAAGGAGATCGGCGCCGACTTCATCGTCTTGGGCGGCAATCCGGGTTCCGGTACGTCGCTGACCGATGTCATCGAGTGCACGAAGCTTGCCAAGTCTCTTCTGGGTGATGAGATGATCATCATGGCCGGAAAATGGGAAGATGGCATCAACGAAAAAGTCTTGGGCGATCCGACAGCTGACTATGACACCAAAGATGTCGTAAGACAATTGATCGATGCCGGTGCGGATTGTATCGATCTGCCATGTCCGGGTTCGCGCGGGGGTATCACGGTGGAAGACATACGATCTTTAGTCCAGTATGTCCATACCTACAAGCCGGGAACGCTGACGATGTGCTTCTTAAATTCTTCAGTGGAATGTGCCGATGAAGCGACGATCCGTGAGGTGGCACTATTGATGAAGCAGACCGGCGCAGATATCCATGCGATCGGTGATGGCGGTTTCGGCGGCTGCAGCTGGCCGAAGAACGTCTATCAGCTCTCCGTATCGATCAAAGGCGAACATTATACCTGGTTCCGTATGGCCAGCGTGAATAAATAACTTTATTTTAAGGAGAAAAAACAATGTCATTTCCAAAGGGTTTCTTATGGGGCGGTGCGACGGCAGCCAACCAGTGCGAAGGTGCCTGGGATGTCGATGGTAAGGGTCTTTCCACGGTCGATGTCGTGCCGTTCGGCGAGGATCGCATGAAGGTGTCCAGGGGCATCATGGAGATGCTGGAGTGTGATGAGAAACACACTTATCCGGCACATGAGGCCATCGATTTCTATCATCATTACAAGGAGGATATCGCTTTGTTTGCGGAGATGGGTTTCAAGACCTACCGCATGTCGATCTCCTGGACCAGGATCCTGCCTGACGGTGATGATGATACGCCGAATCAAAAGGGTGTTGAGTTCTACAGGAACGTCTTTGAAGAATTGAAAAAATATGAGATCGAACCGTTAGTCACGATCAATCACTTCGATACACCGATCGCTCTGATCAAGAAGTACGGCGGCTGGAAAGACTATCGGATGATCGATGCGTATCTGAAGTTATGCAAGGTCCTGTTTACGGAATACAAGGGTCTTGTCAGATACTGGCTGACTTTCAATGAGATCAATATGCTGCTGCATATGCCGTTCATGGGAGCCGGGATTCTGTATAAAGAAGGGGAAAACAAAGACCAGGTTAACTATACGGCAGCCAATCACGAGCTGATCGCTTCGGCAAAGGCCGTGAAGATGGCTCATGAGATCGATCCGGAAAATATGGTGGGATGCATGCTGGCGGCAGGTCAGTACTATCCGTATTCCTGCAACCCTGACGATGTCTGGGAAGCCTTCAATATGGACAGAGACAACTACTTCTTCACTGATGTGCAGGCAAGAGGCGAATATCCTGTCTGGGCATTCAAGAGGATGGAAGAGCTCGGTGTCAGCATCGATCTGAGTGAGGAAGATAAGAAAGCCTTGAAGGAAGGCTGTGTCGATTTCATCTCCTTCTCCTACTACTGCTCAAGATGCATCTCGACAGACGAGGAAGTCTTAAAGAATCATTCCCGCGGCAATGCGGTCTTCAAGGCAGTCGTCAATCCGTATCTGAAAGCCTCCGACTGGGGCTGGCAGATCGACCCGTTAGGTCTGCGTGTCACCTGCAACACCTTATATGACCGCTATGAAAAGCCGCTGTTCATCGTTGAAAACGGCTTCGGTGCTGTCGATAAAGTCGAAGAAGACGGAAGCATTCATGATCCGTACCGTGTCGATTATATGCGCAAGCACATCGAGGCTCTGCGCGATACCGTAACGATCGACGGCATCCCGGTCTTGGGCTATACGATGTGGGGTCCGATCGATCTGGTCAGCGCTTCGACCGGTGAGATGAAGAAGAGATACGGTTTCATCTATGTCGATAAGGATAACGAAGGAAAGGGCACTCTGGCCCGTTCAAGGAAGGATTCCTTCTACTGGTATAAGAAAGTCATCGCTACAAACGGCGAAGATCTTGACTGACTGAAAAATTAATTCAATTTTTGAAGTGAATATTGAAAAGGGACTGAACTTCAGGAACAGTTTCTTTCATCATGCCGAAACGGCATGAGATCAGACGATAAAATGGCAATGAGGAGGAAAAAACAATGAAACTTGCAATCGGCAACGATCATGTCGCGATCGACATGAAAAATGAAATAAAAGAATATCTGGAGTCTTTGGGACATGAGGTCATCGATGTAGGAACAAACTCTACCGAAAGGTTCAATTATCCTGTCTCCGGCTTTAAAGTAGCCAAGATGGTCGCAAACAAGGAAGTCGATGGCGGAGTCCTTATCTGCGGGACAGGCGTAGGCATCTCCTTATCTGCCAATAAGGTAAGAGGTATTCGAGCCTGCGTATGTTCGGAACCGTATACGGCAAGATTATCCAAGCAGCACAACAATTCCAATATCATCGCTTTCGGTGCCAGGGTCATCGGCATCGAAACAGCCAAGATGATCTGTGATGAATGGTTAAAAGCGGAATACGAAGGCGGAAGACACCAGACCCGTATCGATATGATCGCCGAGATCGAAGAGACCCAACATTTGAAAGCGGCGGAGGAATAGTTTTATGAACAAGAGACTTTTATGTCCTTCGATGATGTGTGCCAACTATGGCCATCTTGCCGATGAAGTAAGAGCCCTCGATGATGCAGGCGTGGATATCTTTCATTGCGACATCATGGATGGCACTTTCGTTCCCAACTTCACGATGGGTGTCATGGATGTACAGACCATTCGAAGATATACCGACAAGCCATTAGACTGTCACCTCATGATGGAAAATCCGGCCAATAAAGTGGACTGGTTCATCAAGGCCGGCGCCAATATCATCTACATCCATCCCGAATCGGAAAGATATGTCGTCAAGACATTGGCTCACATCAAGGAGATGGGTGCCTATGCCGGCATCGCGGTCAATCCCGATACCAGCGTTGCCTCCATTTCGGAGATATTGAATCTTTGTGACTATGTCTTAGTCATGACGGTCAATCCGGGTTTTGCCGGACAGGGCTTCATCGATTTCACCAGGAAAAAGGTGGAACAGCTGGTGAAATTAAAAGAAGAATATGGCTTCAAGGTGATGATCGACGGACATTGTTCGCCAGAGGTCATCGAGGACTTATCGAACTTAGGAGCAGATGGTTTCATATTAGGATCTTCTGCCTTATTCCGTAAGGGAAAGACCTATAAAGAGCTGATAGAAGGATTGAGGTAAAAGATATGAACAACAACAAATACATCGGTATGATCGTCCCCAACAGCGACAATTCCTTCTTTTCTTCCCTGGTCCACTTTTGTGAAAGAGCACTGTCAGAGAAAGAGTATCAGCTTCTGATCTGCGACTGTCACAATGATGCGGCAAGGGAAAAGGAATACTTAAGAAGTTTATCTTCCTTATGTTCCGGTGTCATCGATGTTTCGGGTTTATCGGAACTGAGCGATGATCTTGTATCACAGACACCTCTTGTCTTCGTCGATCGAAGGCCTTCAAGCAAGAGAATGATCCCCTGGGTAGGCAACGATGATGAAGCTGCCATGTATGAAGCGACAAGTTATCTTCTTGAGGAAGGCTGTGCCAATATCCTTCTTTTGCCGGGTTATATCGCCGAGCACAAGGAATCACCGAGAGTCAACGGTTATAAAAAGGCCTTGGAAGATCATAAGCTTCCCTTTGATGAGACTTATGTCATCAACAGGAAGGGTCTCAAATCTTCACAAGAAGAGACCAAAGACATCATCATGGACGTCTTATCGCAAGGTAAGAGGATCGATGCGATCATCACATCTTCTGATCGAAGTGCTTTCTCGGTCATGAAGGCGATCGGAGAACTGGGCTATTATGCCCCGGAAGACATCAAGCTGATCGCTTTTGACAATACGCCTTATTCCACACTGTCTTCTCCTTCGATCACATCGATCGACAGAAACTTCAAGGATATCGCTTATAAAGCCTGCGAAGTCTTACTGGATCAGATCGACGGCAAAGAAGTAAAAGATACCAACATCATTGAAGTTTCTCTGGTAAAAAGAGATTCCAGCAGATAACGGCAAAGGTCTTCGAAAGAAGGCCTTTTTTGAGCGTTAAAAAACAAGGAAAAGGGTCGGATTGATATAATTGAGGCAGATGAGGGAGGACAGATCATGGAATTTTTCGATGTCATGGAAAACAGAAGTTCGATCAGGAAATATACGGATGAACCGTTAAGTGAAGAAGTGATCCGCTGCATCGCGACGGCAGGTCTCAAAGCACCGACAGCCACCAACAAGCAGGAGATCCACATTACGGTCATCAGAAAGGGCGACCCGGTACAGGATAAGATACAGAAGGATCTCAATCCGGAAGCGGCCGTCAATTTCTACTATGATGCACCGGTGACGTTCTATCTTTCGGCCATGGATGATTTCGGCTGGAGCGATATCGATGCGGGAATTGCCGTGGAAAATATGCATCTGGCAGCCAAAGCGCTGGGTCTGGGAAGTGTGATCCTGGGCTGCATGAAGAAGGTCGTCTGCGGTAAGAAGAAAGAGGAATACGATAAACTCTTATGTATCCCGGAAGGTTATTCCTATAAGATCGCGATCGCTGTCGGTCATGCGGATACAGAGAAAGTTCCGCATAACATCGATTATGATCGGGATGTGACTGTAAAATAGTATTTCATTAGGGTTCATGAGCGATCATGAACTTTTTATTTGGTTTAACTTTATTAACTTCATAAGTTTGCAAATAAAGTTAAAAAAGTTAAAATATGATCAAGGAGGAAATTGCCATGAATAAAGAGGAAATCGCTAAGATAAAAGAAAAGATCGAACTGCTTCCCAAAGGAAATATTACAGTCAAACATATCAATGGAAAGCCTTATGAATATTGGCAATTTCGGGAAAACGGCAGACAGATCGTCCGTCGGGTAAAAGGGGATGAGCTGAATGTTCTGACAAACGGGATAAAAGAAAGAAAACGGCTGGAAAGGCTGCTGAAAGAACAAAAGAATATCGCAGGTGATCAGAAAAGTGAAGTTTTTTTCTCACAGAACGAATTTGAAAGCTTTGTCAGGATCGGCAGTGATCTGAGAAACTTTGTTGAGCCGGTCAGAGGTTTTCGGGAAAGAGCGATCATAAACGAACTGCGGAATTATTTATTCAGCAAAAACAATGATCGGGTCTTTATTTTGTATGGACTTAGACGCACGGGAAAGACGACGATGATCCGTCAAGTGATCCTGTCGATGCCGGAAGATATGAAAGAAAAAACAGCATTTATTCAAGTCAGGCCACGACAGGATCTGAGCAGTCTGCACAGAGATCTGAAAAAAATGGAAGCTTATGGCTTTCGTTATATCTTTATTGATGAAGTAACGTTGCTGAATGATTTTATAGAAGGGGCGTCCATGCTCTCAGATATATTTGCAGCCAGTGGAATGAAGATCGTTTTGTCGGGAACGGATTCTCTCGGCTTCCTGTTTGCGGAAGATGAACAGCTTTATGACCGCTGTGATATGTTACATTCTACTTTCATCCCATACAGGGAATTCGAATATGTATTGGGGATGGAGGGCATCGATAACTATATCGCCTATGGCGGGACGATGAGTATCAGCGGGACTGCTTACAATGATCACGATATGCTTTTCTCTTCCTTGAAAGCAACCAACGAGTATATCGATAGTTCGATCGCACGAAATATTCAGCATTCCCTTAAGAATTATCAGTATGAAGGCCATTTTCGTGCTTTGCATGAACTCTATGAGCGGGACGAACTGACAAATGCGATCAACCGGGTGGTGGAAGACATGAACCATCGTTTCATTTTGGATGTATTGACCAGGACATTTCAATCGCATGATCTGGGGGTCTCAAGAACGAATCTGCTTGCAGACAGAAATGAACCGACAGACATCCTGGAAATGATCGATCTGCCTTTGGTAACCAGACGTCTGAAAGATATGCTGGAAATAAAAAACAAAGAGGAACGCTCCGTCACGCTGGATCAGGAACATGTTTCGGAGATCAAAGAGTATTTTGAAATGCTTGATATGATAAAACGGATCGAGATACGTTCTTCCTCAGGCTCCGGAAGATCTCTCGAAAAGATCGTATTCACACAGTCAGGTCTGCGCTATGCTCAGGCCAAGGCTCTTATCATTTCTTTGATGCAGGACGAGGCTTTTCTGGATATTCCCATCAAAGAACGAAACAGGGTCAGTGAGCGTATCTTGTCAGAGATCCGCGGAAGGATGATGGAAGATATCGTGCTGCTGGAGACCAGTATGGCTTATCCCGATAAGGAAGTCTTTGTCCTGCAGTTTGCCTCAGGGGAATTCGATATGGTCGTTGCTGATCCTGTCAAAGGAAGCTGCCGGATCTATGAGATCAAACACAGCAGTCAGATCGCTTCCGGCCAATACCGTCATTTAAAAGACCGGGAAAAGCTTGAACTGACCAGGCGGCGCTACGGAGATATTGAAGCAAGATCAGTCATCTATAATGGAGATGACGGAAAGATCGATGAGATCGAATATGTAAATGTTGAAAGATATCTGAGGCAGCTTGGCTGAATCGGATGTGAAAATGTGCGCTGCTATATTGAAATAAAGAAGATTTTTTGTTTTTTGATGATACACTAATTCGTGTATGAAGCTGCTGATCATTAATCCCGGGTCGACATCGACCAAACTGAGCATCTATGAAGATGAAAGAAAGATCGCTGAGGATTCGTATTTTCATGATGCACCTGAATTATTGAAATATCCTCATGTCAATGCACAGATCCCGTTTCGAAGAAGTGTCATCGGATCCTTTCTGGAAAAGAATCAAGTGAAACCGGAAGACATCGATGTCTTTGTCGGCAGGGGCGGAAGCGCCTATCCCTGCAAGTCCGGGGTCATGGAGATCGATGAAAGGCTGTATGAGGATACGAAATTTGCCAGAGGAGGCAGCGAACATCCGGCAAAGCTCGGGGTGATGCTGGCACACGATCTGGCAAAGGAATATGGAAAGAAGGCCTATACGATGGATCCGACCAATGTGGATGAGCTCATCGATGTGGCCAGGATCACCGGTATCAAAGGCGTTTATCGCAATGCGCAAGCCCATGTCCTGAATCAGAAGGCGGTCGCCAGAAAGCATTGTGTTTTGCATGGTATGAAATATGAAGAAAGTGATCTGATCGTCGCTCATATCGATGGCGGGATCACGGTCCATGCCCACCACAACGGAAAGATGATCGATGGCAATGTGGGAAGCGGGGGCGATGGGGCTTTCACGCCGACCCGCATCGGCAGTATACCTGTCTTGCCTCTGTTGGACTATATCGATGCCAGAGGTACCAAGATCGTCCGGGACATGTGTTCGAGAGCCGGTGGCTTTGTGTCGTATTTCGGGACATCGGATTTCAAGAAGATCTATGAACTGGTCCAAAACAAGGATGAAAAAGCAAGTCTGATCTATGAGGCGATGATCTATGAGGTCTGCAAGCAGATCGGAGCAATGGCTGTCGCTTTGAAAGGTCATGTGGATGCCATACTGCTCACAGGCGGGCTGATGGTCTATGAAGATATTTACGATAAGATCAAAGACAGCTGTTCCTGGATCGCGGAGATCTATTCCTATCCCGGGGAACTTGAACAGGAGGCTCTGGCCTCAGAAGTCTATAAGGCTTTGAAGGGCGAGACGAAGATCCTGAAATATGAAGGAAGACCGGTCTTTGAAAGCTTTGAATTCTTGAAGGATTGAACATATGGAGGACAGTTTATGAGCATTACAGTCAATCTGCGTTACAAAGGCGAGAACGGAAGTGCCAGAAGATTCGCTCAGGAAATGATGGAAAGCGGAACGGTGGAAAAGATACGAAATGAAGAGGGAAATCTCCGTTATGAGTATTACGTTTCTCTGGAAGATCCTGAGACAGTCTTACTGATCGACGCATGGAAAGATCAGGAAGCCATCGATAAGCATCATGCTTCGCCGATGATGAGGACCATTGCGGAATTAAGAAACAAATACGATCTTCATATGGAAGTCAACCGTTACACGGAAGATGAGGAAGGACTTCCTGAAAAAGATCGGTCATTTATCAGAAAGTGATCATCATGGCTATGCAAGACATAGCCTTTTGTTTTGAGATATAAGTGATCCGTATTCAGTATTCATACGCATTTTCATATTTTTCTTACTATAAAATGATAAAATATAGTAAGAAAAGAGGAACGTTGTGAGAGAATTCGATTATTCATTCCTTAAAGGAGATCATTCTAATCAGGTCTTCCGCTTATCTTCATTGATCACAGATATCAATGCGGAAGAAAGGATCAGAAAAATACAATATGAATATGTTTTTGATGCGTTGAAAAAAAAGGCTCTGATAGATTCTGCTGTCGGTTCAAGTGCTATTGAAGGTATCCTGACTTCGGACAAAAGACTTAAGGAAATCTTTGTTAATAAAGATCCGATGAATCATGATGAGTTTGAAATACTGGGTTATAAGGATGCTTTGGATTATATTCATGAACATGTCGATGATATCGATATCGATGAAGATACGATATGCCATCTTCATTTTTTGATCGAAAAAGATGCTGACCCTTTTCAGGCAGGCAAATACAAAAATACAGATAATTTCATTTTGGAATTCCATTCGGATAAAACGAGAAGTGTTCGTTTTGTTCCGATTGGTCATAAAGAAACGAAACAAGCTGTAAAGCAGCTTCTTCTTGCGTATTATGATGCCAGGCAGGATGAAGAGATCGATCCCTTGTTGCTTTCTTTCTGTTTTGTTTTGGATTTTACATGCATTCATCCATTTTCGGATGGAAACGGAAGAGTTTCAAGGCTTCTGACACTTCTTCTTTTATATAAGGCAGGGTATGATATTGGAAAGTATATTTCCATTGAAAAACAGATAAATAAGTATAAAGAGCAGTATTATCAGGCACTGCAGAGTTCTTCGCAACGATGGCATGAAAACAAAAATGATTACTCTGCCTTTGAAATATTTATGATGCAGATAATGTACAGATGTTACCAGAGTCTGAATGATTCTTTTGGCGAGCTTACATTCAGAAAAAACAAGAAGAATGAAAGGATCAGAATGGTCTTAGAGAATTCTCTTGTCCCTGTTTCAAAGATGCAGATCAAAGAGCTTTTGCCGGATGTCAGTATCAGAACGATCGAAGCAGAGCTGAAACGGCTGATGAACGAAAATAAGATACGAAAAATAGGCAGCTATAAAGATGCGAGATACTTAGCTGT
Organism: Erysipelotrichaceae bacterium; assembly: GCA_045540935.1. GTDB lineage: Bacteria > Bacillota_I > Bacilli_A > Erysipelotrichales > Erysipelotrichaceae > Colivicinus. The sequence goes on from JAZQIF010000010.1 coordinate 22,563, forward strand.
CAGAGAGCGATAAAATGAACAGAATCTTTTATATGCCAAAACATAATTTGCCAAATTATAATTTGGCAAATTGTAATTTGGTAAATAATGATCACACCAAAAGAGAAAAGTAAGCTATACTTTAGTTAGCAAAAACTAACTGGAGGGTTCTATGTATAAGACGACTTTAAAGATCGATGGCATGATGTGCGGTATGTGTGAGGCACATATCAACGATGTCATCAGAAAGACTGTGAAAGACGCAAAGAAAGTATCTTCTTCCCATGCGAAAGGGATATCGACGTTCGAGTCGGAGACTTTGCCGGATAAAGAGATCTTGAAAAAGGCGATCAATGATACCGGCTATGAATTGAAGGATCTTGTTTGCGAAGAAGTACAGAAGAAGAAATGGGGTCTGTTTTAAGAACTTTGTTTCTTTATTTCCTAATCATTTGGTGTCCATCCTCAGGGATGGATCTTTTGTTTTGTCATAAAATAATAAATGGAAGATATCCGCATGAGAAATGAGGGGAAGAAGGTCAAGCTTTCCCGATGATAGAAAAAGAAGGATCCTGATGAAAAACAGATGTCGGGATGATCCGAATGGAAAGATATGGATTATTTTCTTATAATCATGAAGTATCTGATCAAAGAAAGATCAAAGGAGCGTTATGAATAAAGAAGTACTTATGGGTCTGCTGATACCGTTTTTGGGGACGACAGCCGGAGCGGCATGCGTTCTTTTTATGAAAAATCAGCTGAGCAATGAGGTGGAACGTGCTTTGAGCGGTTTTGCGGCCGGTGTCATGGTGGCAGCATCCATCTGGTCTTTGATCATTCCGGCGATGGAACAGTGTGAATCCATGGGCAAGCTTTCGTTCTTGCCGGCGTTCATCGGTTTCTGGATCGGCGTTCTGTTTTTACTGCTATTGGATCACATCATCCCGCACCTTCATATCAATTCCGATGAAGCGGAAGGCCCCGCTTCCAAGCTGGCCAGAACGACGATGATGGTGCTGGCAGTGACGCTTCATAATATTCCGGAAGGTATGGCAGTCGGTGTCGTCTATGCGGGATTTTTAAACGGTTCTGCTTCCATATCGGCTTCGGCAGCTCTGGCCCTGGCTTTGGGCATCGCCATACAGAACTTTCCGGAAGGGGCGATCATTTCGATGCCTTTGCATGCGGAGGGCAAATCCAAGATGTCGGCTTTCTTGTTGGGGACGATGTCCGGCGTCGTTGAACCTATCGGTTCGCTGTTAACGATCTTTGCCTCAGCGTTGCTGGTGCCGTATATGCCGTATTTATTGAGTTTTGCGGCAGGTGCGATGATGTATGTCGTGGTGGAAGAACTCGTACCGGAAATGGCACAGGGTGAACACTCCCATGTCGGTGTCCTGCTGTTTACGGTGGGCTTTACTTTGATGATGGCCTTGGATGTGGCGTTATCTTAATATGGATAAACTGTTCAATATCCTGATCGTACTCTCTGAGATCCCGGGCTTTTATATCGTATTAAAGAAAGACGGTCTTAAGACCTTCGTCTATTATACGGAGATCGCCAATCTTCTGGTCTTGATCTCTTCGATCTTATATCTGATCGATCCTTCAAAGGCGGTCTTGTTGAGATATACGAGCACATGCATGCTGACGCTGACGTTTCTTGTCGTCGTGGCGGTGTTGGGACCCATCGATGGCTATAAGCGGCAGCTTTTCGCGGAAAATTCTTTTTTCCAGCATGCCCTTGCCCCGCTGTTCTCTTTTATTTCTTATATATTTTATGAAAGCCATACCCATATCTGGGCTTTGCCTGTATCGATCACGTTTGTATATGGGGCTTTGATGTTTTATCTGAACTATAAGAAAAAGATCGCAGGTCCTTATCCTTTCTTTGAGGTACATAAGCAGGGGATGCGGACGTCGATCTTATGGTTTATTGTGCTGCTATTACTGATTTCATCAGTTTCCGCTTTGATCATCGCGATGGCAGGATAAGAAGAAACGATCTTCTACTCTATAAATAAGGTAAGAAACAAGTACGATCGATATCAGATAGCTGATGATCCCTGCAAAGATGCCACAGCTCATAGCAATCTCATGAAAGACCGGCTGGGTCGTAGGATAATAGGGCGTGATATAAAACATGTCCGGTTCGACATGGATATCGTGAAAGATCTGATGTGCACCCACATTGATGATCTCGGCGATCAGACACATGAATAAGAATAAGTATACCGAAGGCAGAAATCCTGCCTTTTTTCTTTGCCTGAGTATGAACAAAGAGGCCATCGACTGCGAGAGGATCAGACCGTGGTAGGCAAAGGAATGGATGAATAAAAGGATCTGGTCCCTGAGCATGTCATAGGGCAGGATCAGTGCGATGATGTCGGTGATCAGTGAAAAGGTCGAAAGAAAGACAAGAAAGATATTCTGTATCTCTTTCTTTCTGAAGCAGGTCACAAGAAAAGAACAGTACATCGCCATGGAGCACAGCTGCCATGGGAAGAACCACAGGTTGATCTTGTGATCAAAGACATAATGAAAACAGAACCATTGTTTGAATACTTCTGCCAGGATCATGAAGAGTCCTGAAAAATGAAGGTATTTCAAAAGGTTCTTTTCTTTTCTGCTTTTGAAGCATGAGAAAAGAAGCAGATTCACGGCGATGATCACTGTCAATGCCAGGATATGCATGGATCCGAAAAATTGGGGCGTATGTGAAAAAGTGATCCCCATATCCACATTATAGCCGAGTGATCCAGATGCCGTAAAAAATGAACTGTGTCCGTCTGAAAAGGCGTTTTGTCTCTTC
>JAZQIF010000011.1:0-4730 GCA_045540935.1 Erysipelotrichaceae bacterium
GTACCGGAATGACCTTCTTCAACCACTTGTCAAGTCTTGACATGACAAATACTGACAACACGATCTGTAAAACGGAACCGTTGTAAGTCGTAAGCAGTGTCGGGATACCAAACAGTGAAGTATATCCGGACTCGGAACCGGCATTGACCAGATTCACCCAATCGGGATACAGCATAGCACCGGCCAGGATCATGGCCAGGACTGGTTCAGTATCGAATTTCAAAGCGGAAGTATAAGCAACGTAGATCGGCATGAAGTAGAAGACTGCCTGAGCCACGCCATTCATGATGATGTATGTCGAACTGCTCGGATCGATGAGACCCAGTAACTGCAGTACCAGCAACAGACAGGTGATGAAACCGGCAGCGATCAAGCCCGGAATGACCGGAGACAGGATACCGGACATCATCAGCAGATACTCGGAGAACCTCTCGATAAGATTCTTGTTTTTCTTGTCGGCTGCAGTGCCCTCGTCATCAGGTACCGTACCGCCGGCCTTGACAGCATCTCCTGCCGCCTTGGTGATAGCCAGATAGACATCTTCGATGATCTGTCCGACGATGACCTGACACTGGCCATTCTTCATTTCCAGTCCCAGGACACCATTAAGCTTTTTCAAAGCTTCCTGATCGACCTTCGATTCGTCTTTGACGTTCAGACGCAATCTCGTTGCGCAATGGGTGATGAAGGACAGATTATCTGTTCCACCAACCAGTTCGATGACTTTATTTGCCAACTCATCATAATTGATCTTTGCCATAGTTTTCCCCTTCCTTTTTAGCAAATTTATGCGTAAATCCTTGCGGATATTACTGCCTTACACTCATCAGCGGCAGATACTCTTCGATCGTATCCGCCCCGATATCTTCCAGTCTGGAAGCCGCTGCATTTCCAGCCGCTCCGCCATATCGCAAAGCCAGTTGCCTGTCGCCCGTCTCGACCAGTTTTCCTAAGAACGCCGCCAGCATCGCATCACCGGCTCCGACCTTGTTTACCAAGACAGTATCGGGCTGTACCAGATATAAGAAACCTTCCTCATCTCCTAACAGTGCTCCATCTTTACCCAGCGACAACAGGATCTTTTCGACGCCTTGCTTCCTGAGTCTTTCTATCGCATCTTTCGCGTTTTCTTTGTCGATGCTTTCATCATTCAGCATGATCTGCAATTCATACAGATTCGGCTTGATCAGATAAGGCTTACACTTTTTTAAGACTTCTGTTGAGATCTTTTCCATGTCGATGACGACCTTGCCACCTCTGGCATGTATGGCTTCACACATCTTCAATAGATATTCTTCATCAAAGCCCTTCATCATACTGCCGGAGATCACGGCGATATCTTCTTCATTTATTTCATCGATGACTTTAAGAAGTTCTGCCTTGCTTGTTTCATCGGCCAGCGGGCCATCCCCGTTGATACATAAGGCCTTGTGATCGTAATGAGCTTTCATGTTGATGCGGTTGATGCCGTTTACCTTGACCGGGATCACTTCGATATTTTCATCTTTTTCAAATTCACTTCTGATGAAATCACCGGTAAACCCGCCAAGTAAAACTACCGCCTTAGAAGGAATATCAAGTAAAGAAAGGATCTTGGAAACGTTGAGCCCCTTGCCACCGGCCTTAAATATGGCATCGGTTCCCCGATTGACCTCATCGATCATCAGTTCATGATCGATGCTTAAGAAATAATCGATGGCCGGATTCAAAGTAAACGTATAGATCATCTTTCTTCACTCCTTTCCTGCTGACAAGTTCATTATAGAAGCCGATGTAAGCGCTTATAACAGTGAATATTGCCCCAAAAACACAAACGATCATGATCATTTGCGCTATAATACAATTGAAATGATCAAATGATCATCAATATTGATCGTTTTGAAAGGACCCCTTATGAACAAACAGCACCGCTGGAACAGGATCGCCGAACTGTGCAAAGAAAAAGAAAGCATCTCCGTCGAAGAACTCGTCAATGAACTCGATGTTTCCCCGGCCACGATCCGTCGTGATCTGCAGAATATGGAAGACCTCAAGATCATCACCCGCTATCATGGCGGAGCGAAGATCTCCTACAAGCAGTTTGAAGAACCGCACATGATCTTAAAAAGCGAGACCAATGTCAAAGAAAAACAGGCTGTAGCCCGCAGGGCTGCCGGCCTGATCAAAGACAATCAGATGATCTATATGGACGCAGGCAGTACGACATTCGAAATGATCAGATACATCCATGCACGAAACATCACTGTCGTCACTCCGGGTGTCAGACACATCCTGGAACTGGCTGCCAAAAACATCTCCGTCATCGTCTTGGGCGGACCGTTGAGGCCGGAAACGGAAGCCATTGCCGGACGCCGGAGCGTCGAACAGATCAAAACGATGTATTTCGACATCGCCTTCATCGGCACCAACGGCATCCACGAAAAAGTCGGATTCACCACCTCCAATGAGAGCGAAGCCGCCACCAAAGCCGCGGCGATATCCCAGACCAGAGTCCCCTTCATCATTACGGACTCTTCCAAATTCTTCCTGTTGAATCCGGTCCGCTTTGCCGGCTTGAATGATGCCATCATCATCACCGACTCGATCCCCAAACAGTTCCTGGATCTAAGTGTCAATTATGTGCTGGGCAACGGTTCCACCAATTGTGCATCGCTTCTTTAAATCGTCTTAACATATAGTCTTAAGAAAAAGGAGCTTCGCTAAGGTTTATATCACAACGAAAGATCTGGAAAAGTATCTTCTTCAGGCAAAGAATGAAGAAGTCATAATCACTCAAAACGGTGAATCGTTCATCAAGGTCGTAGATGCATCACAAGATATAAGACAGCTGGTAAAAGAACTGACCGGATGCATCAGACTTGAAAGAGCGTAAGAAGAATTAATTGACGAAAGATTCTCCGATATTTGGCGATCGACCTAAGTATCTGCAAGAACAGCAAAGATTTCCTGAGGAGGCAGAACACGATCTCGTCTTGGTTCGGATGCCTTCTTCCTGTTTGGTGACAATATGAAGATAGTTCATAAATCCGGTGTCGGTTATATTGCGCAGCCCGATGGATCATTAAGGGATGGTCATGTCATCGATGCCCGCAAACAATATTACATAATGATGTGCTTTACCGTAATCCTTCTTTTCCACCATTAAGATCAGACAAACAAAAAAAATCGGATACTTGACATCCGCTTGTCCTTCATCCGGTTTTTTCAGGTGTTCACAGAATCGCAGCCATATAATAAGGCAGATATATGATACCTTCTTTGATGCTGATCTCTCCATGATGCAAAACGATCCCGTCGCCGATCCTTTTGCCAAACTTTTTTTTCAAACCATTTAACGAACTGATGTGTTTATTTTCGCCGGATTTCACTTCGATCGGAATGACTTTGTTGTCTTTTCGGATCAGAAAATCGATCTCCATGACAGTCTTTTTTGTTTTTTTATCTGTTTGCTTGTAGAAATAGATATTATGTCCATTGCTTCTGAGACATTGTGCGACCATGTTTTCAACAATCATGCCTTCATTGACATGCAATTTGTCCAAAAGGATCGCTTTATATAATTCGTTCTCCAAATATGGCCGGTCTTTGTAAGCAAGCGAGATCAGTAGCCCGGTATCCATCAAATAGCACTTGAAAGAAGGATCGATCACGGATAGATTGAAAGCTGCGCTTGGATCTTCTACGTTATTTGCTATATTTATGATCATTGCTTCATCCAGCCATCTGATCGGATCTCTATAAAACTTTATTCTTGCATTTTCATCAACATGAGACAGAACATATCTTTTATCATGTTTCGATAATTCTGATGGGATGCGATCAAAAAAACTTGTTACATATTTTGGGTTCTCTTCCTGCTGATCTTCCATATCCTGCTTATACAGACTTAAGATCTGTTGTTTGGCAAAATCTGCTTTCGCAAAATCTTTACTGTCAAGATAAGTTTCTATAGCCTGTGGCATACCTCCTACGAGCATATATTCTCTGAAAGTCTTTAGGATCTGCTGGTGAGCACTTCCCATTGGTTTCAAGGCTGTCAGGTGCTGCTTCAAAAACGGAATCGTGTAATTATCTTCTTTTGCCCACAGGTACTCCTCAAAGTCCATTGGATATATATTGACAGAGTACTCTTCAGAAGGGATCAGAATATCTTTACTTTTCTTGGCAACAGAAGCTAATGAGCCAGTCTCCAAATAATCATATCTTCCGTCTTCCAGAAGTGTTTTAAGAGCCTGTCTAGCCAACGGAAACAGCTGGATCTCGTCGAGAATGATCAGTGATTGACGCTGATACAAAGGAGTTCTATAAATCAATTGAAGTGTATTGAAAAAAGTATCAAGATCAAGTAAAGAATTAACAAACAGATTTTTCACATCTTCATTTGCCTGATCGAAGCGGACCAATATATAGCTCCTATACTCTTCTTTACCGAGCTTTTCAGCTAAGGTGGTCTTTCCAACACGCCTTGCTCCTTTCAAAAAAAGAGCATATTTTGGTGCGAATTCCTTTTTCCACCTCAAGATCTCCTGATAAACCTTTCTTTCGAACATTTTTAAATATCCTTCCCGATTGCGCCATATCATGTCGATATGTATTTCCCGTTTGCGCCATCTAATTTCAACATAATTATCCCATTTGCGCCTATTATATTCAATATATTTTTCCCGATTGCGACATAATTCGGTACCGTCAAGTTAATAACCAATAAAAAGATCCGCCTGTTTCTTAAT
>JAZQIF010000012.1:0-4345 GCA_045540935.1 Erysipelotrichaceae bacterium
GAAACACTTCTTCATCACCCGATGCGGATCGCTGATGCGGCTGTCGGGGATGACGATGATCTTTGTATCAAACAAGCGATCTTCTGACATCCTTTCAAACAAAGGCTTTGCCGGAAACATCGCATTGTCGCAGACTAAGAAATACGTCCTGATCTTTTCATTCTCTTTGATCCTCTTTTTCAGACGATCGATCCTGGCCGGCATCTGTTTGAGATACTCTTGAAGATCGATCGGATGATGATCGGTGTTGATCGGTGTGATCCTGATCAAAGGATACAAGTCAGGATTGTCACGTTCGATGATCTTCATCGCTGCAACGATCGATTCCTTGGCATCGCCATTGAGTGACTTCTTCTTGATCAGCGGAAGCCGATAATCTCTTAATAACGTGAGGATATTCCTGTGATTGATGCCGGAATCCTCCGTTTCCGAAACATAAGCTTTCGCGACCATCTGCTGAGAGATCAATACCTTTGTCAGCTGTGTTTCAAACTCGGCGATCGCTGTATAACGGTCGACCTCCCCCTTGACCCGTTCCATGAATTCATCCAGCAGCAGCGAATCGATGATCTTGCGGTCAAAGACATAGAAAAACGAACAGAGATGGAAGTTGATGGACCAGTTTCCAATATAGCCCCAGAAATTCCAGGCTTCCTTTTCCATCCTTTCAAACGATTCTTCAAAAGGATAGACCGGACCATAACATGAATCATTCATCATGACCAGCTCTTTGCTGACTTCTTCATCCAGATATCCGTTCTCTCTGAGATATTTCAGACCATCGCGATAGGAACCAAAATCATAAGCTCCATGACGCTTGAAACGGGCATAAGAGACAAGACCCTCAAGCTTATCGAGCTCTTCTTCAAAGATCGGACAATCGGCGATCAGTACGATATTGTCGGCCACCTTTTTCAAACCCTTTAAAAGATAGAGCAGAGAATCATCGATCTTGCCATCATAGCTGAATGCCGCCAAAAGCACCGTACGCTTATGACGAGCCTCCGCTCTTGTATAGGCCCTTTCAAAACTGCCGGCTCTTTGATCAAAAACAGGCTTCTTTAATTCCAAAGAAGACAGTTCTCTTCCCTGAATGTAACCGTCATATTCATAATGCAGCAGCGGATTGATCTTTGCTGTTTTGACATCGCGATGAATGGACAGATACTCGTCCGTACAGAATAATTCCGAAGGATCTCTGCCCTCAAAACCGCCATATTGGAAATAATGCAGTGCCGGATCGATACCGGCATTTCTGACATCCGGATAATTCTTCAGATACCACGTCTCATCAAAGTACTTTGAATGGCGTATGCAGTCGACTTGCGAGTACCATTTGAAACTATTGTCAAAAAAGTTGCGATGTTCGAATTTCCCGTAACACTCATAATGCAACAAAGGATTCATCTTCTTATCAAGAAGATCCGGATAACGTCTCAGATATTCATATCCGTTGAATTTCGCAGACGGATTAAACCCATATTCCAATCCATGTTTCAGATAATGCTTGATCGGATCTTCGTTGTTGCGCAAGATCTCCGGATGTTTATGTACATACCACTCGGCATCAAAATACTTGGAATTTGCGATCACCCTCTCCTTGGCGAACCGGGAAGCGAGCTTATAACGTACCCGTTTGAAATACAGACGCGAATTGCCAAACAGGCTTTCGCCGATCTTTGAACGTTCCTGCCGTTCATAACGTTTTTCGACTCTTTTCAGTTCCTGACGATAGCGCTTGGATTCAAGCCCTGCGGTCTTTAGGCCGTTGCTGTAGACAAGGCCGGCAAAAAGCCGTTCAAAAACGTGGGCCAAAGTATAATCATGGATCCCCGGAAAGATCACGCCGAAATCTTCGCTCTTATAGATCGAAAGCGGCTTGAGCAATTCGGCTTTGATGATGAACATCGTACCGGCCGGGAAATATAATCCTTCTTCGTCCTCAAGCTGCCTTAAGCCCATCTTCGCAAGCTCATCATTGACCCGCCAGAAATAATAATTTTTCCTTGATTCATCGTCTTTTATCAGACAAAGACCGGACGCCGCCAGACCAACGTCTTCATTTTCCATCGCACTGAGCGCTTCCAGGAAGCGCTGCTTGGAACCGATCAAGGAATCGACCATGATATTTTCCCAGATGGAATTGGAGATCAGGACGCCGTTCAAGATCGTATTGCCCTGATTGCCTCTGGACTTGGTATGAAGCTTCATGACATAGTCATAATCATTCAGATCGGCCTGATGAAGGACTTCGATGAAAGGAGCCACATCAAAACCGCGATTGGTGACCTTCATCAGTTTGACATCTTTGTATTCTTTTTTCAGGATCTTTTCCGCATGATCGATATTGTTTGCGGATTCAGAGATCGTCACAAACAGACGGATATCCGCATATTCACTGATCGCTTTGATGCGTTTCAAAAACGCCCTCAATTGTTCGGTGTAGTATACATGAAGGTGTATGAGTACTCTCTTTTTCTTGTTATTTGAAGCCTGATCCATAAAAAGATACGAATTTAAACGTCTTATATTATCTCATATTATTTCAAACTCATCTATACGAAATCACCAACAACAGAAAACAGGCCATAAGCCTGTCTTCTGAGAATATGATTTTTTGTTTTTACAGTCCCAAGATCCTTCTTAAGAGATTTCCGATATCCAAGATCAGCGTCTGCTTGCCGATATTGAAATTCACTTTCTTGCTGCCGGCATAATCGCCCAAGCCCTGAAGCACCATCGTCGCCTTGCCGGCCCGGATGTTGTTTTCGATCGATGCGATCTCATAATCGACGCCATAGACCAAAGTGTTCTTGCCTAATGTTACCGTCAGGTTTTCCGCCTTCGGAACGATCTGCATGCCGCTGTATTCAAAGTATTTGTCCTTGCCGTTTTTATAATCGATCGTGACTTTTGCCGATGAAAGATTATACGCCTTATCAAAGACCTTGTACTCCGTACTGATGGAACCATAGTAGGAACCGATACCGGTCGCCTTTACACCGATGATAGTTCCCGGCATTGGGATATCTGTTGCCCGTATCGGTGTGCCATAGGCCCTGTTGTATGTCGAAGAACCGTTGACCTTTGCATCCTGGGCATAGTAATAGCTGAGTTCATAGTCCTTGTTCAGGGTCAGTTTTTTGCCCTCATAATCATAGATCACTGGTTTGACGAAATACTTGTCGCCCTTTTTATTTGCCGCATAGACGATATCTGCCGCCTCGATGCGCATGTACGAGATATCTTCCTCTAAGATCAGGAAATTGTTGTTGGCGATCGTGCCCTTATAATTTCCTTTCATGACGACAGAAACAGAAGGAGGATTCTTCGTAACGAACCTGTCATCCGTATAGATCTTCTTATTGTTGAAGAACTTCAGACTGTAATCTTTATTTTCCGAGAGTACGATGCCATAGATATCATCAGAGATCTCGTATGCCCGCGGATCGTCTTTGTCCAGTTTCAGAATGACATAGACATCTGGACGGGCACCTGTCTTGCTGAAGGACATGTCGCTCGTATAGATGATCAGATCGCTCTTATCGATCTGCATCGGATTGATCGTAAAGTTCTTTTTGATCTCACCGCTGTATTCTCCGATACCGACAAAACTGATCGTGCCCTTTCCTTTATTCAGACCGCTGATCACGACCGAATAATCTTTATCCTTTACCAGCTTCTGATCTTCGTAATAGAGGCTGATCGCAGTAAGATCCGGCCGTTTCGGGTCATATTTATAAAGCTCATCGATGCTGATGGCATTGCCCGTATAGGTCACCGCACTATTCAGGCAATACACTTTTGCCTTCGTGATCATCTTTCCGGTGATCTTGAATGCAGCGCTCTTTTCGCCGATATAGGCGCTTTGATCGGTCGCCTTGATCGTAACGGTATAGGAACCGATCTCTCTGATCTGTTGCGGATAGACCTTTTCGATCACATAGTCTTTTCCTTTTTCAAGCGTTTCTTTTCCTGAAGTGACAGTAAGCTGCAGATCGTTTGGATCGATCGTTTCGCCGCTAAATTCGATATTATCGATCTTGATCTTTACCTTGGATAAGTATTCGGCATCTTTCTTGACATAGATCGGCACCGCAAAGTGGCTTCCGCTTGCTTCAAAGTTCTTTACGCCGGATATGATCGCATAGAAGACATTCACATCCTTTGACAGATCCAGGTCACTTTCCTTGATGCCGCCATCAAGAATCACAGTGCCTGCTGCATCCTTGCTGTAGGCGATGACATAGTCTGTCTTGTTTTTCAGCTTCTTGCCATTCCAAAGGATGACCGGCTGCGGTGTGAGAGGCTTGGTCTTCAGCGATTCATAGATCTCGCTTTGATA
>JAZQIF010000013.1:0-10168 GCA_045540935.1 Erysipelotrichaceae bacterium
TTATCTCCGTCATATAATTCGATAGCGGAATTGAGCGTCGTGATGTATTTTTCTGCGGATTTGTAGCGCTTTTCTTTGGCTTCAAGATCCGCTTCTTCTTGAGCATCGATATTTGCATCATTGAGTTCGTTGAGATCGAAACGGATGAATTCGAGTTCCCTTTCGCTGTATGTGTTGTTACAAAGTTCGTCGTATTCTTTCAAAGCGGCCTTATAGGTCCTGTACGCTTCTTTGTATGTCTGAAGCTCTTCCTGATCATCGCAATACTGATCGAGCAGTGAAAGATGATTCTTCTTGTTGAGCAGATATTGGGAATCTCGTTGCGAATGGATATCGATATGTTCATCAAAAAGATCGGTCAGAAAAGCCAGTGTGACCGGGACCTGATTGATGCGGATGGAATTGTGATTGTCTTTCGAAATGACTCTTCGGATGATCAGTTCATCGTCATATTCGATATCGGCTTCATCGAGCTTTTCTTTCATGTAATCTTCGATCGAAAAGACCCCTTCGATGATCGCTTTTTCGGCGCCGTTGCGGATGATCGAGACGTCAGCCTTGCCTTTGATCAGATAGGATAAAGCACCGACGATGATCGATTTACCGGCACCGGTCTCGCCTGTGAACACAGTAAAACCGTCGCTGAATTCCAGTTCCAGTTCATCGATGATCGCGTAATTTTTGATATAAAGGCTTTTCAACATGAGAAATGATCATCCCTCTATTACATTATTTGTCAAAAATCGTAAGATTCCTAATTTATTTTACGTTTTATCGGTTTTTTAATGCATCCAGCAGCTCCATGAGATAGGTTTTGTCGATATCGACCTCATCCAATAACGCATAAAGCTGGTTGAACTGAGCATCGATCAAAGCCTTGAGCTCATCGAGTGAATAGACGGACAGAGCCGAACCTTTGTCGTTGCGGGCATCGGACAGAGATTTGCCCATCTCCTTTTCTGATTTTATCACATCAAACAGATCATCCTGGTTCTGGAAGATCTTGCCGATCAGCGAACCCATCTGAATGAAATGTTCTTCTTCGTCTCTTTTTGCGATATACATCGGGATCAGGCAGGCGATCTTGAAAAGACCGCCGGTCTTATTGTCCTGGATGACATCGAGCTTTTCGGCATCGATGTTCTGGTTGTCGCTTGTCACATCCAGCAGCTGGCCATAGATCATGCCGTCTGCGCCGGCATACGTGGATAATGCCTTGATGATATTGACTTTGCACGCTGCATCATAGCTGTCGGATTCGGAAATGACCCTGAATGCATTGGTCAGCAGCTGATCGCCGGTAAGGATGGCAATATCTTCGCGGAAGGCCTTATGCAAAGAAGGTTTCCCCCTTCTGAAATCATCGTTATCCATCGCCGGCAGATCGTCGTGAATGAGCGAATACGTCTGTATCAGCTCAAGAGCGAGAGCGGCATCATAGCCGACGGATTCATCGATCCCCATGCCTTTTAAAAGTGCGAAGATGACGCGTGGTCGGAAACGCTTGCCCCCTTCCATGGCGTATTTCATCGCATCGGAGATCAGACACGGACGCTGTGCGTCGAGATATTTGGTCACATGTTTTTCGAAGTTACTCATCTTCTTCTCCTTTGTTCAGCTGGGCGATCTTTTCTTCGAAAGCGGAAAGCTGATCCTTGAGCGTCTTGGAGAGTTTGAGACCTTCTTCGTAAAGCTTGATCGATTCATCAAGTTCCACATCATTGGCTTCAAGTTTTTCAACGATCTGCTGCAGCATCTTCATCTGCTGCTCAAATGTTTTTTCTTTTTCCATTTCAGTCCCTTTCCTTCGCTTTCACGATGCCATCGGCAAAGCGGATATCAAATTCTTTATGTTTGAGCTCTTTCTTGCTTTTGATGACTTTATCATCCTGCAAGACGAGGCTGTAACCGCGTTTTAAGACGTTTTGCGCGTTATAAGCTTCCAACAGTGTAGTAAATCGTTTATAAGACAATCTTTGCTCATTGAGCTTAAGATCGAGTTTCATGGCCATCCGTGATCTCATATGTTCGATCAGATCGAGATTCCTGTCACATCTGTGCAGGATCGCATTTCTGATCTGCAGGATATAGGAATCGATCCTGTCCTGAATCGATGATAAAGAATCCATATAGCGGAAGAGCCTTTGCGTATAGAAGTCGAAAGACATCTTCTTTCTTTCCAGTATCGCCAGCATGTCTTCGTGAAGATCGGTTTGTAAATCATCGATCTGCTGTAAGACTTTTTCGATATCCGGCGTGATCAGCTCGACGGCAGCCGTAGGTGTCGCTGCCCTGAGATCTGCAACAAAATCCGTCAGTGTGAAGTCCTGTTCGTGTCCGATACCGGATACTAAGAACGTCTTCATATCGTAGATCGTCCTTACCAGAGTTTCATCGTTGAAACAGAAAAGATCTTCAAATGAACCCCCTCCCCTGGCCAGGATGATGGCATCGTAGCCAAGTTCATCGGCTTCCTTTAACTTTGAAACGATATCTCTTGGTGCTTCCGCTCCCTGGACCAGGACCGGATGATATTCGACTTTGCACAAAGGCCATCTTCTTTGGAATGCCGTTTTGATATCCGACATCGCTGCCGACTTGTCACCGACTAAGACCCCTACTTTTTCAAGATAGGTCTTTTCCAAGACTTTTTTATGATCTGATGCAAAAAGGCCTTCGGCTGTGAGTTTATTTTTCAAAGCCTCATATCGCGCGTAAAGATCGCCCAATCCGTCAAGGCTCATCCTCTGCACGTAGAGCTGCAATTGTCCGCTTGCTTCAAAGATGGATGTATTGGCATAGACGATGACTTTGTCACCGGTCTTCGGTTCAAAACGCAGAGAGGCGGCAGCCGACTTGAACATGACGCAGTTTATCGCGGCGTATGGGTCTTTCAAAGTAAAATACAGATGACCTGAAAAGTGTCTGTGGTAATTGGAAATTTCCCCAGACACGTAAATTTTCTGCAGATGGTCATCTGTATCCAGACGGTTTTTAAGATATCGTAATAGACTGCTTACTGAGAGCTGCTGCATATATGATCCAAAACTCCGTTGATGTACTTATAGGACTCTTCGTCGCAATACTGTTTGGCCAGAATGACGGCCTCATCGATCACGACCGCTTTGTCATTGAGCCCCTGTTTGATCTCGGAAACGGTCTCCAAAAGGATCGCCTGTTCCACGAGATTGAGACGCTCAAAAGTCCATTTGTTAAGATATGCTGAGATTTCGGAAATATAGTCTTCTTTGTTTTGCGCAAGATCGTTTCGGATGGCGATCATATATTCGTTGTCGTCTTCTTCAAAATTGTCTTCAAAACAGGATATGAGATCCTTGTGCAGAAGCAGGTGCTGATACAAAGCGAATACGATCTTTTCGCGATATTCATGGCGATTAAGCATATCGTTATTATATACCAAAATGACAGACTTTGATCATGTGCCTTTCAATCTGAGAGCGATTTTGTCGGCGTTGATGTATAATTCTTAACGTGGAAGAAAAAAACTATGTCCAAAGGTTCTTCGGACACCTGAAAACGATACTCCGACACCGACATCTTGTCATGTTCACGTGTTTTCGCTGCGGCATGTATGCCCAGGGTCTCAAACACGATCTTTCGAAGTTTTCGCCGGACGAATTCTTGCCTTCCGTGAAGTATTTTCAGGGCTTCCGTTCCCCGATCTCCAAAGAGAAACAGGTCAAGGGCTATTCGGAATGCTGGCTGCATCACAAAGGCCGGAACAAACATCACTGGGAATACTGGACCGACCGTATCGACGGTCATAACGAGATCGTCTGTCTGGAGATGCCGGTACGCTATATGCTGGAATCGGTGATCGACCGCATCTCTGCATCCAAGGTCTACATGAAAGAAAAATATACGCAAAGCGAACCTTTGCACTTTTTCGTGAATTCAAAAGAATACAAAGTCATGAATCGAAAGACGGCCGAACAGATCCGCTATCTGTTGCAGTATCTTGCCGATCACGGCGAAGAAAAAGCTCTTGCATATTACAAGAGCCTTTATAAACAACATAAATACGACAGGACGATCACTTTTTAGTCTGCAATTCGACCTGTACCTCATAAGGAAGCTGCTGCAGTTCAACGCCGGCTTCTTTTAACATTTTCTTGGAAGCGACATTTCCTTCCGTACCGTCATACTTGTCGGATTCATAGACGACTTTTTTTATGCCCGACTGGATGATCGCTTTGGCACATTCGTTGCACGGGAAAAGCGAAACATAAAGCGTACAGCCTTTGACGGGTCTAGGCGAATTTAAGATCGCATTGAGCTCCGCATGGACGACATAAGCGTACTTGGTATCCAGGAAACCCCCTTCCCTTTGCCAAGGGAAATCCTGATCATCACAGCCTCTCGGCATGCCGTTGTAGCCGATCGAGACGACTTTGTTTTCCTTATCGATGATGCAGGCACCGACTTGCGTATTGGGATCCTTGGAACGAAGTGCAGAAAGATGTGCGAGACCCATGAAGTATTCTTCCCAGCTGATTACCATTTGCCACCTCCGAATTGTATATAGACATCATTCAGCCGTTTTGCCAGAGAAAGCGCATAGTCTTTCATATTCAGATCAGAGAACATCTTGACGACTTCCATATCCGTGCCGGCATAGAACGGCGATATCATCTTCATTGTTGCATATTTGTAAAACAGTGACAATAACATGACACCGATCAGCACTCCAAGTCCGATCTTGTCTTCCGAGAAGAAGAAATAATATAAGACGATACCTGAGATCAGACCTCCCAGATGGGCGATCCAGGCCGTGGTATCTAAGAAATTGATCATGACATTGATGATGATCACCGGCATGAACGAGCGCAGAGAAATGAGCTTGAGCTTGTACATATCCATGATGAAGATGACCATCAGTGCATAGATGCCTCCGGATATGCCGACCGTTATCGTGTTCGGCGATAAGAGACCCTGGGTCAAAGAGGAAGTCAGGATCGAGATGATCAATGAAGCGGCCAGTTGTTTCGGTCCAAGGCGTTTCTCGATATAGGAGCCCAGGATGTACAGGGAGTACATGTTGGTGAAAAGATGTAAGAATCCGCCATGGATGAAGGCTGTTGTAAACAAGCGCCAGAACTGCCGAAGACCCAAAGTGAAGGTCTTATAGTCGGCGCCTAAGAATATGAAGACAGCGCTTCTGGTGTATTTGCGGCTCATGAGAAGCGAGACGATATAGACGATCGCACACAAGGCGATGATACCGTATGTCACAAAACAGCGGTCCTGTTTGAACAAAGGGGCCTTTTTGTTTTTCTTCGCATGGGCTTCGTTGAGCTTTTCCGATAAGGCGTGGATCTCATCCGGGATCTTTTCCTCATCGATCGCTTCAAGGCAGGTGTAGAGTTTCGGATAGATCTTTGAAACGTCATGGCCTTCCGCATAGCCGCGGGTATACAGATTCAGATGCGGATACTCTTCTTCCTTGCCGGAATACTCTTCACGGCTGATGTGGATGTCCAGAAAGGAGAGGTCTTCGATCTCTTTGAGATAGGAGATACCGGTGATGACGTGTTCCACCCTGTCCCTGTCTTCTTCGAAGATGGATTGGGGGCGGATCGTGACACGGATCAATTGATAATTGGGATCTTCGGCATTGAAAAACCACATCTCTTCTTTCAGAAAAGATGAGTATTCGCGTATGAGCTGTTCTTCGAAATTATGATCGATCGAAAGGACAGCTGCGACCTGCATCATATAGATGTAGTTCATCTGAATGTTTTCATCCATTGAAATGACCGCCCTTTTCTTTGATATAGCGTTTCATGTATTCCGGCAAATCTGTTCTAAACTCCACACGTTCCTTGGTCCTTGGATGGATGAAAGAAAGAAGATACGCATGAAGATACTGGCCGGAATCATCGATCGTCTTTTTGCCATACCTGGCATCATTTACGACCGGATGGTGGATATATTGCATATGGACGCGGATCTGATGGGTCCTGCCGGTCTTGAGTTCGACATCCAGCAGTGTGGAATCATCATAACGCTCTTTGACTTCAAAAAGCGTGATCGCTTCCTTGGAATTCTTCGGAGTGACGCACATCATCTGACGGTTCTTTTCGCTGCGGCCGATCGGCGCATCGATCTCCCCTTCGTTGTTTTCGATGATGCCGCTGACGATCGCATAATACTTTCGATAGCAGGTCTTATCCTTTAACTGATCCGCCAGAAAGCGGTGTGCTTCATTGTTTTTGGCGCAGACCAGAAGCCCGGAAGTGTCCTTATCGATCCTGTGGACGATACCCGGTCTGTAGTAGCCGTTGACATCGGAGAGTTCCTTGCAATGGTATAACAGAGCGTTGACGATCGTGCCGTCAGGATTGCCGACTGCCGGGTGAACGACCATGTCTTTGGGCTTGTTGATGACGATGAGATCTTCATCTTCATAGACGATATCCAAAGGGATATCCTGCGGACAGATGTCGGTCAGTGTTTTTTCTTCATAAGAAAAGCTGACGTGGTCATTTAACTGTGTTTTAACTTTTTTGTTTGGCACTTCCCCATTCAGCAAAACTTCTCCATCACAGATCAGCTTCTGTATGGCGGTCCTTGATAAGGGTGTATTCTCGGAAAGATAGACATCCAGGCGGATGTCGGTATTTTCTTCATCGACGATCAGCTCAATTCTTGGCATGTCTGGCCTCCCATAACATCTTGACGATCAGAAGCACGCATCCGATCGTTATGAAACTGTCGGCTATATTGAAGACCGGATAGTCATAGCCGAAGATCTTGAAATCGAGAAAATCGATGACATAAGAAAAGCGCACTCTGTCGATGAAGTTTCCGATCGCACCGGAAATGATCAGCAGATAGCAGACTTTCGATAAGAGGTCTTTCTTGTCTGTCGTCAGCAAAAGATACGCCAGAACGATGCAGGCGATCACCGTCAGTGCCAGTAAGAATGCCGTGGCGTGCTGAAGGATAGAAAAACCGGCGCCGTAGTTGCGCACATATGTCAGATTGAAAAAGCCTTTGATCACCGGGACGACTTCGTTGAGTTTGAAATTGGAAACGATCAGCTTCTTGGAAAACTGATCGATGACGACGAAGATCGTGATGAATAAGACATAAACGCAATAGATCATATACTTCCTCTGAATGAAAGAAACACGATTGCTCGTGTTAGTTTGCCTGAGCTTTGTAAGCTCTTAATGCTTTGGAGATCTGGTCAGGACAGCTCGTCCCCCGGCCATGACAGTCGACGCCTTCAAAAGCCTTGATGACATCGTCGACATCCATGCCGACGACGATCCTTGAGATACCGCCGAGATTGCCCTGGCAGCCTCCTTCGACTTCAAGCGAGCGGATCTTGTTGTCTTCGATATCTAATGTATAGTGTCTGGAACAGACATTCCTTGGTACATACTCAAATTTCATAGTTCTCACCTTCCCTGCTATTTTATCTTAAATGGCGGATATTTGCTAGTTTAATGCGCGTGTATCTGCTAAAATGACATGGGGGAATTTTATATGAAAAAAGTAAGAACAAGATTCGCACCTAGTCCTACCGGCTACATGCACATCGGTAACCTCAGAACGGCTTTATACGCTTATCTGATCGCCAAAAAAGATGACGGTGATTTCATTCTGCGTATCGAAGATACCGATCAGGGCAGACTGGTGGAAGGTGCTGTCGATATCATCTATAACACGCTGAAACAGTGCGGTCTTTCCCATGACGAAGGACCGGATGTCGGCGGAAATTACGGACCGTATGTCCAGTCTGACCGCATGAGATCAGGCATCTACTATGAATATGCGCATAAGCTCGTCGAGATGGGTAAAGCCCATGTCTGTTTCTGCAAGGAAGAAGATATCGAGGAACAGAGAAAAGCTGCCGGCGATTCCTTCTATTTCGTCGATCCTTGCAAGCTTTTAAGCAAGGAAGAAGTCGAACAGAGGATCGCTGCAGGCGAAGCATATGTCATCCGTCTCAATGTTGAACCAGAAGGTACGACGAGCTTTGATGATGAAGTTTATGGAAGGATCACTGTCGAAAATAAGACCCTCGATGAGATGGTCTTGCTGAAATCAGACGGCTTCCCTACCTACAATTTTGCCAACGTCATCGATGACCACATGATGGACATCACCGATGTCGTAAGAGGAAACGAATATCTTTCTTCGACTCCGAAATACAATCTGATCTACCAGGCATTCGGCTGGGATATCCCGCGTTACATCCACTGCCCGCCGGTCATGAAGGATGAACATCAGAAGCTCTCCAAGAGAAACGGCGATGCTTCCTTCCAGGATCTGCTGGCAAAAGGCTATCTGCCGGAAGCGATACTCAACTACATTGCCCTTCTTGGCTGGTCACCGAGCGAAGACCGCGAGATCTATTCGCTTGAAGAACTGACAAAAGCCTTCGACGTCAAGAGGATCGGCACGACCGGTGCGATATTCGATATCGATAAGCTGACCTGGATGAACGGTGTCTATCTGAGAAATATGGACATCGAAAAGTACTACGAGCTGGTCAGGCCTTACATCACGGAAGTCATCGGTGAAGATTACGATTACAGACTGGTCGCCAATGCGATCCATGACCGTGTCAACATCCTTTCCGAGATCAAAGACATGATCTCCTTCTTCAAGGAACCGGGTGATTACGATAACGAACTGTTCTTCAACAAGAAGGCAAAGACGGATGCGGAAGTTGCCAAGACGATCCTGCCGCTGGTATATGATAGCCTGAAGGGTCTTGAGACATGGAACAACGAATCGATCTTCACGGTCTTATCCGAAAAAGCGAAGGAACTTGGCTATAAGAACATCACCATGATGTATCCGATGCAGGTCGCTCTTTCTTCAAGAAGTGTTGCCCCTGGCGGAGCTACGGCGATCGCCGAGATCCTGGGCAAAGAAGAAACTTTAAGTAGGATACAGAACGGCATCGACAGACTGTAATACAGTCTGTTTTTTATCGAAGGGAAAACGTATAATTTATTTATGAATGAAGTAAGAATAATCGAAGTAAAACAGTCCGTTTTTGCTTCCAACGAAAGACGGGCCGATCAGTTACGCGAAGAACTGAAAGAAAAGAAAGTCTTTCTGCTCAATGTCATGTCTTCCCCGGGTTCGGGCAAGACCACGACTTTGACAGGTATCATCAATCGTCTGAAAGATGAATTCAGGATCGGCGTCATGGAAGCCGACATCGATTCGGATGTCGACGCCAGGACGATCTCGAAGAATACCGGTGTGGAAGCTGTCCAGCTTCATACGGGCGGCATGTGCCACCTGGATTCCGACATGACAAGGCAAGGCATCGAATCTTTTGGCGATTACAGCAGATTCGATCTGATCATCCTTGAAAATGTCGGCAACCTTGTCTGCCCTGCCGAGTTTGATACCGGTGCTGTAAAAAACATGTGCATCCTCTCTGTTCCGGAGGGCGATGACAAACCGTTGAAATACCCGCTGATGTTTGAAGTGTCCAACTTCGTTCTGATCAACAAGATCGACGTTGCCCCATATTTCGATTTCGATATGGAACGATGCAAGAAGAACATCGCCTACCGCAATCCGATGGCCGACATCTTTGAAGTCTGTGCCAAGGACGGAAGAGGTCTGGATGAAGTTGCCGCATACATCAGAGAACTGATCAAAGAATGGAGTAGATAATGCCAGAAATGTCAAAAGCGTACACTCCCCGCTATATGGGAGAAGAAAAACCAAGTGAAAAGATCTTAGCTTTAGGAAAGAAGATCACCGATGTCGCCAAACATAAGCTTTTCGGCATCACTGCCAACGATCCGGAATACTGGGGCTTGCGCACCATCTGTACCGATGAGATGGCAGATATCGCTTTGAAGATGAAAGTCAGAAGCCACTATACTCTTGAAGAGATGGTCAAGCTTACCGGACAGAACAAGGAAGAACTCGAGCCGATCCTTGAGACGATGGCACATCGCGGTCTTCTGGAATTCGACTATGGCGATAATTTTGACAAGAACGGTGAGATCAAGGATGCACCTCGCATCAAGCGTTACCAGCTGCCGAGATTCGTTCCGGGTTCTGCCGAATTCACCAACATGCTGAAAGAACAGATCGACGAGTTCCCGGAACTGGCACAGTTCTTTGAAAGGATGACCTTCATCCCGCTGGCCGGTATCACGGA
>JAZQIF010000014.1:0-2193 GCA_045540935.1 Erysipelotrichaceae bacterium
TTTCCTCCACGTCAGAACGAGTATTCCATCCCCGATATTATCAAATATCATTATATCAAAACGCTCATCATTATGCACCAATTCTCGAAACTTAACGATCTTTCGAACCAGATTGCGAAGGTTCCTGGAAGTGATGTTTTCTATATCGTAGATCAGTCCGTGGAAGATCATATTATCAAAGACCATGACCCCGTCTTTTTTTAAATTCGGCAAAAACTTTTCCATATATCTTCCATACTGTGCCTTGGCCGCATCCACAAAGATCAGATCAAACATCTTATCCGTCTCATACGCTTCGATCGGACCAAAGTGGACATCAATCTGCTTTTCAAGACCTTCCTTTTTGATGTTTGCGATCGCCTGATCGTACATCTCTTCGACCTTTTCGATCGTATCGATATGGATGTCCTTATCAAGCTTTGCCATCTGTATGGCTGAATAGCCGACTGCCGTACCTAATTCCAGGATGTCTTTGCATCCGCGCTCTTTGATCAAATTTAAAAGAAAGGCAAGCCCTTCATCCTTGATGATGGGCACGCCTTCCTTTAATGCTTTTTCTTTTATTTCTTCGATTTCCAAACTCATTGCATCATCGATCTGACGTATGTGATGAAGCCTTCACATTTCTCCTTGGCCTTTTCCATACTCGTATCCTTTACCGAAAGATAGCACTTGCACTTCGGTTCAGTACCGCTCGGTCTGATCGCGATGAAGGAACCATCTTCCAAGTAATATTTTAATACATCAGATACGTCATGCATCTTGAATTCTTCTTCTTTGCCGTTTTCATAGACTTTCTGAAGCTTGTAGTCTTCGATCTTCAGCGTCTTGAAACCAGGGACCTCGAGAGGATTGTTACGGATATTGGACATGATCTGCTGCAGTTTGACTGCGCCATCCGCACCCGGAAGCATGATGGAGAACTGTGTGTCATAGTAGTAGCCGACCTTTTCGTAAGCTTCGTTCATGACATCCATCAAAGTCTTTCCTTTGGACAGATAATGTGCGCAAGCTTCTGCCAGTAACAGACAGGCCTGTGTCGCATCCTTATCTCTGACGAATGGTTTGATCAGAGAACCGTAGGACTCTTCATAACCGAAGACATAGTCCTTAGCGTGGTCTTTTTCATACTGTCTGACCTTGTTGCCGATGTACTTGAAGCCGGTCAAAGTTCTCTCGTTGTCACAGCCGTGGTATCTGGCGATCGCTTCGCCGATATCGGAAGTGACGACAGTGTTGAACATGCAAGGATGTTCATATTTGATACCTAATTCTTCATTGGAAGAAAGGATGTATTCCAGTAATAATGCACCGGTCTGGTTGCCGTTGAGGACGATGTATTCGTCACCCTGCTTGATGCCGACACCCATTCTGTCACCATCCGGGTCACAGACTAAGAGCAGTTTTGCGTCGATCTCTTTGGCAAGCTTGAGGACTTCTTCATAAGCGCCCGGTTCTTCGGGGTTCGGAGTCTTGGTGGCACCGAAAGCTGGATCAGGAACAGACTGGCTGGCAACTTCTACGACATCGTAGCCGGCGAGCTTCAAAGTATCCATGACCGGGTGGTAGGAAGCACCATGTTCCGGTGAGAAAGCGATCTTGAAGTTCTTGTCGACATCCGGGCGAAGCTGGATAGACAGACAGTCTGCATAATACGCATCGTCGACTTCCTTGTTGACGACATGGATCAGGCTCTTGTCATAATCCTCGGCAGGCTTGATATCGAGCAGGTCACCTAACTGTGCGATCTCATCGATGACTTTGGCAGCGATCTCCGGGATCAGCTGGCAGCCTGTCTCGTCATAGAGCTTGTAGCCGTTATATTCTTTCGGGTTGTGGGAAGCGGTGATCATGATACCGCCGTCACACTTGAAGTATCTTACCGTGTAAGAAAGTTCAGGTGTCGGTCTGAGCGAATCAAAGATGTAAGTTTCGATACCGTTTCCGGCCAGTAACTGTGCGCAATCGAATGCGAATTCTTTGGAATTGAAACGATTGTCATAAGCAATCGCTACGGAATGAAGTCCGTTGTGATTGAGATAGTTGGCAAAGCCCTGCGTTGCCTTACGGATCGTGAAGATATTGAGACGGTTCGGTCCCATGCCCATCAATCCTCTCATGCCGGCAGTTCCGAATGCGACATCCGTAAAGAAGGCATCCTTGATCTGCTGTTCGCTCATGTCTTTCAGTTCC
>JAZQIF010000015.1:0-28805 GCA_045540935.1 Erysipelotrichaceae bacterium
AAGTGTTTTTGCGGTGAACGTAAAAAGGATACTGAAACTCCTTGAAGAAGAAAACAGCAGAAAGACTGATAAATAGACAGCCGGTATAAAGGGTAATAACGTTCAGACAGATAAAAACAGGAAGGTTTTGATAAGTTTTCAGACTTATTGATCCTTCCTGTTTTGATTAGGCCTTTATTGAGCATCGAAATCCGCAGGGATTTTCAGCAGGCTCACGCAGGTCCTATTTTAATTTGAAAGAGATCGATCCTTTCCCCTGTTTATATTTCACATCGATCATAGCGCCGTTGATCAGCGTCATATACGGATCGGTATGGCCGATATCCATCTCACAGATGTGCGGGATCTTTTTCAATACCTTGTCAGCTGCCTTGATGTAGTCGAGCTTTTTGTCTTCGACGCTTGGGAAAGCGACTCTTCCGATCAGTACGCCCTTGCAATAACGAAACCACCCGGCATTCTGAAACTGCAGCAGCGTCAGATAGAAATTATAGGCTGTCATATTGAAGATATCGAAGTACCAGATGATGCCGTCTTCCTTATATCTTTCAAGGAATTCATTGGTGTGATCAAGCTTCGTACCGATGAGCTTTTCGATGCACTCGACGCAGCCGCCGATCAGCCTTCCCTTCAGCTGAAGTTCATCCTGTCTGCACTTCCACTCTACCGGATAGTAGACCTTGTTTTCCGTGATCATGTCTAAGAACGTCTGATAACGGTTGTAGGACTTCTGGGAGACGATGTCACCCTGAAGGTAAGAGAAGAAAGTCGACTGCGGACGTCTCTTCTCATAGGTAAAGCCGGCGCCGTTGGTGCCATAGAGCGTCGCGATATCAAGATTTGTGGTCACCGTGAAAAGCAGATTGGTCGGATCGGACATGCCGCACATCCATTTCGGATTCTCTTTGATGTGGTCAAAATCCACATACGGCATCATTTCCAGCATGAAATCCCCGCCGGCAGCGCAAAGGATGGCATCGACGTTTCTGTCAGTGACCAGTTCATCGAGCTCCTTCGCTCTTTTTTTTGCGCTTGCCGATCTTTCACTGTTGACCCGCACAGAAGCGGTCTCTTTCACATGAAAGCCTCTGGAAGCGAGTACTTCATTGGACAGTTCGAATTCTTCGAGTTTCTTGCCGACACCGGCACTGGGTGCACAGATGCCGATCGTGTCTTCTTTTTTTATGAATTTCGGATATAACATAACTCAATTATAGATAAGCCTTTCCATGCCGTCAAAGCCAAAAACTCAGCCCTTTTTCACCAGCATTGCTTCGCCAGCCGGCAGTCTTGTGTCAATGCCGGTTGTCGAAATGATGACTTCTCCTTTGAATTCGCAGTCTTTTTCGGAAAGGTTGAGGATCAGCTCATATCTGCCCCTCTTGAAACGAAAGACTCTGTTTTTTTCATCGACCTCAAGATCCGGATCTTTGAGATCGTTTATTCTTGTACGAAGCTTTGTCAGCCGGCAGATGAAATGATATAAGGAATCCTCATCTTTCTTTGCCTTGACAAGAGATACGGTATTGAGATCGCTGAACGGAAGATACGGTTCGTGATCGGAAAAACCGTGGTATGGCTCGCGGTCGTTCCAGATCATCGGGATCCGGGTGCCGGTCCTTTGATAGCCGCCGTCTTTGCCCGGCAGCTCAGGTGAACGCATGCCCAGTTCATCACCATAAAGCAGAAACGGGATGCCCGGCATCGTGAACAGGAAAAGATAGAAGACTCTTAGCTCCTTATCGTTCAGATGATCGGCGATCCTTTTTGAATCGTGATTGCCCGAGATCAGAGAAAGGAAAGCTTTGTGATCCTTCGCCTTTGCGAAACGATCTTTCAGATCTTCAAGAGCAAAAGCGACATCATTGCCGCCGTGAATGATCGATGTTCCTCTGCTGGAGGCGTTGCTTCTGAAAAAGCGGTGATAGAAATTATCCCAATGGTCCAATACGAAGTCGGCATCAAAGCCCGCTTCGAAGGAACGGCCGGGATCCGACCATTCACTGACAAAGAATGCCTTGGGATATTCTTTGCGGATCTTTTTGAAAAGATATTTCCATACTTCGATCGTAGCCGACTTGTCATCATCATTTTTCACTAGCGAATCTGCCATGTCCACGCGGAAGCCGTCCGCTCCCTTCCCCAGCCAGAAACGCATCACTTTCAGAAGATATTCGCGGGCCTGGAAGGTCCTTGGATCCTTATAGGACATCTGCCAGTCCGGTTCATCGATCCTGTTGAAGCCGTAGTTGAAAGCCGGCTGGTGCGCAAAGAAGTTCACCATGTAACAGCCATGTCTGTCGAACATCCCCGAGATCAGATTCGGTCCCTTCTGCCAGGGATTGTCATTCCATATGAAAAGATCGCTGTATTCATTCTTTTGGGCGGAAGCACTTTTCAGAAAATCGGGATTCTCATACGAACTGTGTCCGGCGACCAGATCGATGATGATCTTCAGATCCATCTGATGCGCCTTTGCGATCAGCTTTTCAAAATCCTTCAGCGTGCCAAACTTCGGATCCACATCAAAAAAATCCTTCACATCATAGCCGCCGTCTTTGAACGGCGATGCGTAAAACGGATTCAGCCAGATCGTATTGAAGCCCATTTCCTTGATGTGATCAAGCTTCTTTCGGATGCCGTTAAGATCACCGATGCCGTCATGATCACTGTCATAAAACGAAGTCGGATAGATCTCATATGCGATCATGTTATGAAAAACTTTTCTGTTCATAAAAACTCCTGATCATTCTTTGATGAAATTGATTTACATTTCTACTTACCTTCATTATAGGAAAGAAACATGAAAATTCCTATAAATGAAACCGTATAAAACCGCTATTCGGTTCCGGACGGAACTGAAAATGTACAGCAGAAAAATGTAAAAATTATGTAAAATCCTTTCAACATCATCGTACGGAAAGGTACGTGTTTATCCTAGATGGTACTTTTTTCATGAAAATAATTGAAAACAATTGTAAATTATTTTAAGATTAAATTGCATATAGAAATTTTTGCTAGTAAAGGGGATTTATGACAGGTAAGGTTAAGTGGTTCAACGCCGCGAAGGGTTATGGCTTTATCACCGGAGATGATGGCAAGGAAGTATTCGTGCATTTCTCAGCGATCCAGGTCGATGGTTTTAAGACTTTAGATGATGACCAGCCAGTTGAATATGACGTCAACGATGGTCCGAAAGGCCCTCAAGCAGCAAACGTTAGAAAGATCTAGTCTTTTTAAGGAAAGGGGAGCGAGAACTCTGAAAAGAGTTCTTTTTTCATTCACGAAAAGAGCCCGCGATCGATTGATCTGCGGACTCTTTTCTTATCTGTCGATACGTCTTATGACGTAATCATTGTTTTCCACATCGACTTCGATCTTACGGGCATCGTAATTTTCCAGTAAGAATTTTGCGACTTTCGATTCGATCTCTCTTTGAATGTGACGTTTCATAGG
Source organism: Erysipelotrichaceae bacterium (assembly GCA_045540935.1). Taxonomy (GTDB): domain Bacteria; phylum Bacillota_I; class Bacilli_A; order Erysipelotrichales; family Erysipelotrichaceae; genus Colivicinus. The sequence continues at coordinate 3,457 of JAZQIF010000015.1, forward strand.
CCTTGCCCCATATGTCTCATCAAATCCGCATTCCACGATCTTTTCCATCGCCTTTTCACTGACGGAAAGTTCGATGTCGTTTTCCTGCAGACGGCCCTTCAGTATATTGAGGAACTTCTCGGCGACCTTGCCGATCATCTGCCTGTCGAGCGGATTGAATACGACGATCTCATCGATCCTGTTGATGAATTCCGGTTTGAAAGTCATCTTGATGATCTCATCATACGCCTTGCGTTTCTTCTCAAGATCGGATTCGAATGCGTATTCCGAACCCAGGTTGGAAGTCATGATGATGATCGTGTTCTTGAAATCGACTGTGACGCCTTTGGAATCGGTGATCCTGCCGTCATCCAGTATCTGTAACAATATGTTGAAGACATCCGGATGTGCCTTTTCGATCTCATCGAGCAGAACGATCGAATATGGCTTTCTGCGGACCGCTTCGGTCAGCTGACCGCCCTCTTCATAGCCTACGTATCCCGGAGGTGCACCGATGAGTCTTGACACGGAGAACTTCTCCATGTATTCGGACATATCGATCCTGACGATCTTGGATTCGTCATCGAAAAGCTGTTCGGCAAGTGCCTTGGCAACTTCCGTCTTACCGACGCCTGTCGGACCCAAGAACATGAAGGAACCGATCGGCCGGTTGGTATCGGAGACCTGGGCTTTGGAACGGAGTATGGCGTCTGTCACAAGATCCAACGCTTCATCCTGGCCGACGACCCGCAAAGAAAGCTTGTCTTTGAGCTGCAAGAGTTTTTCTCTTTCCGAAGACATCAGACGGCTGACATCGATGTGCGTCCATTTTGCCACGACTTTGGCGATGGACTGTTCATCGACGATCTCCGACAGCATGCGCTCTTCATCCTGGCTGGAAAGTTCGTTGATCTTCTTCTCCAGGGCAGGAATGGTCTCGTATTGCAGCTTCGATGCCTTTTCATAGTCGGCATTCTTCTGTGCTTCCGACATCTCCAGTTTGGCTCTTTCGAGCTCTTCCTTGGTCGTCTTGACCTTATCGAGGTCGTCTTTCTCTTTCAGCCAGCGGGCATCGAGGACTTTCTTTTTCTCTTTCAGTTCCTCGAGATCCTTGTCGAGTTCTTCCAGACGCTTCTTCGCCTTTTCATCGTCCGCCTCTTTTTTCAAAGAGACCTTTTCGATCTCGAGAGTGTCGATCTTTCTGGAAAGCTCATCCAGCTGTGCCGGTTTGGAATCCATCTCGACTCTGGTGGAAGCGCAGGCTTCATCGATCAGGTCGATCGCCTTATCCGGCAGGAAACGGTCGGTGATGTAGCGGTTGGACAGCGTCGCTGCCGCAATGATGGCATCATCCTTGATCTTGACACCGTGGTGAGCCTCAAAACGGTCTTTCAGACCACGCAGTATGGAGATCGTATCTTCAACGCTCGGCTCATCGACCGACACCTTCTGAAACCTTCTTTCCAGAGCGGAGTCTTTTTCGATATATTTGCGGTATTCATCGAATGTCGTCGCACCGATACATCTGAGTTCTCCTCTTGCCAGCATCGGCTTGAGCAGATTGGCGGCATCCATTGCCCCTTCGCTCTTGCCGGCACCGACGAGGTTGTGGATCTCATCGATGAATAAGATGATCCTTCCGTCGGCGTTCTCGACTTCTTTGAGTACGGCTTTGAGACGTTCCTCAAACTCGCCGCGGTATTTGGCACCGGCGATCAGAGAACCCATATCCAGTTCGATCAGGTCCTTATCTTTCAATCCCAGCGGGACATCGTTGTTGAAGATCCTCCAGGCCAGTCCTTCGACGATCGCTGTCTTACCGACACCCGGTTCGCCGATCAGTACCGGATTGTTTTTGGTCTTACGGGAGAGGATCTCGATGACTCTTCGTATCTCGTCATCACGTCCGATGACCGGATCGATCTTGCCGTTGCGTACGTCATCGACCAGGTTCCTTCCGTATTTTTTCAAAGGGTTGAGATTGTTTTCGTCTTCTTTGTTGTTGATCATAGTGCCACCCCTTTCCAGAGAGTATTTGTCTTCGATATCGTTTCTTGAGAAAGCGCAGTATTTGCGCAGTTCCTCACAGACCGAAGACTGGTTGAACAGCGTTGCGATGAACATATCGAACATCGAGATGTAAGAGTCTTTACGCTGTTTTGATTTATTCAAAGCTTCGTTGTAGGAAGCAGACAGGTAACGGTTCAGCGTCGGGTCGGATGCGGAATCCGAGCGGCTCAGCTTTTCCAGGTAGCGGTCATTGACCGAGATCAGCTTATTGATATCCGTACGGAAGCTTTTGAGCAGGTCGGCGATATCCGTTTCGCTCAGGAACGCCGCCATCATGTGCTCGCTGCACAGTTCCGGATTGCCGTTCTGCTTGCAGATGCTGAGGGCCTTCATGAGGACTTCCTGCAGTTTTTCGGTCATAAGTTCAGGATTCATATCATACCTCCTTTAGCACTTTATTATTAAGAGTGCTAACATGACGTAAATTTTTAAGTAGGTCGCCCTACTTAAAAGATTTTTTGAATTTTTCAAACACGCTTTCCTTTTTCCGGTTAGCGAGTTTTTCATAGAGTTCTTTCTCTTCTCTGGTCAGTTTCTTCGGGATATCGATCTGTACTTCGACGTACTGATCACCGACATTCTTGGTCCTTAAGTCCTTGATGCCGTATCCTTTGATCCTCAAGCGCTGACCTGGCTGCGTACCGGCCGGAATGGAAAGTTCCACATCACCATAGGCCGTCGGAACATCCACTGTCGTACCAAGCGTGGCATCGACTGCCGAGATCGGTACGGAAATGTGAATGTTGTTGCCTTCTCTTGTGAAATACTTGTGCGGTCTGACTCTTACTTCGATGTACAGATCGCCATTCGGTCCGCCATTCTCACCGCGTTCGCCATAGCCCGCAAGTCTGACCTGCTGACCGGAAGAGATACCGGCCGGAATGGTGACTTCCACCTGTTCCTTGACGGTATTGTAACCGCGGCCGCCGCAATGCGGACAGATCTTCTTGATCCGTTTGCCGCTGCCCTTACAATCCGGACAGACCATCTGCTGCTGCACGACACCGAAAGGAGTCCTTGACTGCCGCATGACTCTTCCCGAGCCGCGGCAGGTCGGACAGATCTCGATATCTGATCTGCTTGCCGCACCTGATCCGTCACAATATGTACAGGTCTTATCGACCGACAGATTGATCATCTTATCTACGCCATGGACGGCATCGAGGAACTCGATCTCCATGGACATGTAGCGGTTGTCTCCTTTGATCGGACCGCTCCTGCGGGAAGATGAGGAACTGCCGCCGAAATTGAATCCGGAGAATCCTCCCATACCTCCGAAGAAGTCTGAGAAGATATCTCCAAGATCATCCATATTCATTCCGCCAAAGCCCGAAGAATAGCCTCCCTGGCCAAATCCATCCATCCCCGCATGACCGAACTGGTCATAGGTCGCCCTCTTCTGCGGGTCGGACAGGACCTCATATGCTTCGTTGATCTCCTTGAATTTCGCCTCGGCATCTGGAGCTTTGTTTACATCCGGGTGATATTGTTTAGCTAACTTACGATAAGCTTTTTTGATCTCATCTTCGCTCGCACCCTTGGAAATACCCAGGACCTCGTAATAATCGCGCTTATCAGCCATAATACCTCCCTTTCTATCTGATTAAGATTCTTCAGGTTTTATTCTTTTGTCTTGAAATCGGCATCGACGACATCGTCGTTGTTGTTGCCGTTATTATTGTTGTTGTTGTTTCCGTATGCACCGCCAAAGTTCTGTGCACCGCCCTGGCCCTGTGCCTGCTGCTGGTACATCGCTTCCGCCATTGCCTGAGCAGCTTTTTCCAGTTCATCGAGTTTGGTCTTGAGATGATCATAATCATTCTCATCGATCGCCTTCTGCAGTTCATCTCTCAAAGCCTTGACCTGTGCCTTCTGGTCAGCTGTGACATTCGGATTTTCCGCTTCGAGCTGCTGGTCGATCTGTGCGATGAAACCTTCAGCCTTGTTTCTCAGTTCGATCTCTTCTCTTCTCTTGTCATCGGCAGCCTTGTTTTCTTCGGCCTCTCTGACCATCTTGTCGATCTCTTCATCAGACAGACCGGAAGAATTGGTGATCGTGATCTCCTGTTTCTTGTTGGTGCCTTTATCCAGAGCTGAGACATGGACGATACCGTTGACATCGATGTCGAATGTGACTTCGATCTGCGGGATGCCTCTTCTTGCCGGAGCGATACCGGTAAGCTGGAAATTGCCTAATGTCTTGTTGTCGGCAGCCATCGGTCTTTCACCCTGTAAGACGTGGATATCGACGGCCGGCTGATTGTCGGCTGCAGTCGAGAAGATCTGCGACTTCTGTGTCGGGATCGTCGTGTTACGCGGGATCAGTACGGTCATGACACCGCCTAAAGTTTCGATACCAAGGGACAGCGGAGTGACATCCAGTAAGAGGATATCTCTTGCGTTTTCATCGCCGCTCAGTACGGCACCCTGAATGGCTGCACCCATCGCAACGACTTCGTCCGGGTTGACCGACTTGTTCGGTTCTTTGCCTAATTCGTTTCTGACAGCTTCCTGAACGGAGATCATCCTTGTCGAGCCGCCGACCAGCAATACCTGGTCGATATCGGAAGGTGTAAGACCTGCGTCTTTCAAAGCCTGTCTGACCGGTCCGACAGTCCTGTCGACCAGATGTTTGGTCATCTTATCGAAGTTGGCTCTTGTCAGATCCATATCCAGGTGTAAAGGACCGGATTCATCAGCCGATACGAACGGTAAGGAGATGTGTGTCTGGACCATCGAAGAAAGATCCTTCTTGGCCTTTTCGGCAGCTTCCTTCAGTCTCTGTAAGGACATACGGTCAGCCTTCAGGTCGATACCGTGATGTGCTGCCTTGAAATCATCCGCCATCCAGTCAACGATGACATTATCGAAATCATCACCGCCCAGATGGTTGTCACCGGCAGTTGCCAGAACTTCGAAAGTACCGTCAGCCAGATCCAGGATGGAAACATCGAAGGTACCGCCGCCGAGGTCGAATACCATGATCCTCTGTTCCTTGTCTGTCTTATCGAAACCGAATGCCAGAGCGGCAGCTGTCGGTTCGTTGATGATACGTTCGACTTCCAGACCAGCGATCTTGCCGGCATCCTTGGTCGCCTGACGCTGTGCATCGTTGAAGTAAGCAGGGACAGTGATGACTGCCTTGTTTACCGGCTCACCGAGGTAGCCTTCCGCATATTTCTTCATATACTGTAAGATCATTGCGGAGATCTCCTGCGGAGTGTAGTCCTTGCCATTGACATGGACTTTTTCGTTGGAACCCATGATCCTCTTGATCGAAGAGACAGAGTCCTTATTTGTTACGACCTGACGCTTTGCCGCATCACCGACGATGATCTCACCGTCTTTGAATGCTACGACAGAAGGAGTCGTTCTGTTGCCTTCCGGGTTTGTGATAACCTTGGCTTCTTTGCCTTCCATAACGGAAACGCAGCTGTTTGTTGTACCTAAGTCAATACCTATGATCTTGCTCATGATGATTTCCTCCTTATTCACTGATCTTGACCATTGCCGGTCTTAATATACGATCTTTCAATACATAACCTTTCTGTAATATCTCGATGACGATCCCCGATTCGACGCCTTCCCTTTTCTCCTGCATGATCGCCTGTTCAAGGTTGGCATCAAACGGTTTGTTTAAACAATCGATCTGTTCGACGCCTTCATTCTTCAAGGCATTGATCAGCTGATCGTACGTCATTTCAATTCCTTTTTTAAAGCTTTCGTCACTTTCGTGAACTTTCGTCTGCAGAGCTCTTTCCAGGTTGTCGATCACCGGAAGGATCTCTCTGGCAAAACTCTGTATACGATATTTTCTGGTCTGTTCCGCCTCAGCGGTCAGCCTCTTTTTGAGGTTCTCCGTGTCTGCATAAGCTCTTGCATAATCATTCTTCAGTTTATCGAGCTGTTTCGTGAGCTTTTCGACTTCCGACTCCTCATTGATGTCTTCGACGATCTCTTCCTCTTCTTCGACTTCGATCTGATCGTCTGTAACTTCTTGCTTTACTTCCTCATCCACAGGAGTTTTGTTTGTTTCTTCGTTTCTATCTGCCATAAAGCTCCTTTCTAATGAAACATGTTTTCGATCTCTTTACTGATGAAATCAAGCAGATTGACGACCCGGTTGTATTCCATACGTCTCGGTCCGACGACCATCAGACGGGCGTTTTCATCCGGATTGTCAGAGATCCTGATCTCACTGGAAACGATCGCGATATCATCTTTCCATACCAGTTCCGTACCCTTCGGTGTTACGGCAACGACTTCATTGTTTCCGGTCTGCCTGTCGACCAGCGAACGGAACAGCTTGGAATCATCGAAGAATTTCGTCAGCTGTTTCAGCTTTTCGATATCGGCATATTCCGGCTGATACATCATGTTGGATGTACCGTCAAAGTATAAGGTCTCTGACGCGAACTTTACGAAAGCTCCTGCAAAGGCGTTATACAGCATCTCGAACCTCTGTACCGATTTGGTAAGGATCGGTTTCAGGGATTCCAGTTTCTCCGGAAGTGTGCGGATCGGTGTTCCGCGCAAACGGTCGTTGAGGATGTCGGTACAGGTCTGGATATCTTCGATCGTGACCGCATCCTGGAAATTGAAGGTCTTGTTTTCCGTGTAGCCGGTGTTGGTGATGAAGACACACACTGCCGTCTTGGGATCGATCTGGAAGACCTTGATATGTTCCAGTGTCTGATTCGACGCATCCGGCCCCAACATGCCCGAGGCAAGGTTGGTCATCTCCGATACGATCTTACAGGATTCCTTGATCGCATCTTCGATGTTTGCCGAACGTCTGTCGAAGATATTGGACAAGGCATATTTGACTTCCTCATCCATATCCTTTTTCAAAAGATGTTCGCAATAGTACTGATATCCTTTGTTGGACGGGATACGTCCGGCCGATGTATGCGGCTTCTCCAGATATCCCAGAGATTCCAATGTCGCCATATCGTTTCGGATCGTGGCGCTGGAATATGGCAAGCCGTATTTATCGACCAGTGTTTTTGAACCGACCGGTTCTGCCGTGGATACGAATTCATCAACGATAGCCCTTAAGATGTCGACCATTCTCTGTGTCAATGCCATACAGCTTCCTCCTTTTTTAGCACTCTGGATTCTCCATTGCTAAAAATACTATACACCAATCATTTAGCACTGTCAACAGATAAGTGCTAAAACTTTTTCAAAAGAAAAGTCTTCTTTCGAAGACCCTTCCGCATATCCTATTTATATAGTTTTTCCGAAACTTCTTTGATGATCCTGGCCGGGATATAATCCGAAATATCGCCGTTGAACGAAGCGATCTCCTTGGCCACGGAAGAAGAAAGGAAGGACAGTTCCGGCTTGGCGACCATGAACACGGTCTCGATGTTGCTGTTCAGATTCATATTCGCTGTTGCCAGGGCAAGCTCGGATTCATAGTCGGATACGGCACGGATGCCTCGGACGATGATGCGGCAGCCAAAGCGTTCCGCCAGATCGACCGTAAGGCCTTCACCGACGACCACTTCGACGTTTTCAAGACCCTCGACGCATTTCTCGATCATCTGTTTTCTTTCCTCTTTGCTGAAAGTACAGGTCTTGGAGCGATTCTCCATCACGGCGACGATCAGTCTGTCATAGATCTTGGCGCCGCGTAAGATGACATCAAGGTGTCCGACCGTGATCGGATCGAAAGTTCCCGGATAAATAGCTTTGATCATTCTGTATCTCCTTTTGCGTAGTAAAGCAGTTTATTGATCCCGTAACGTTTCTCTTTATATAAGGATAGACCTTTCATCGTTTCAGGCAGTGAAGTATTCTTTTCCACTTCCACGATCAGAGTGCCATCCTGTTTCAATATCTGATATGCATCCATCAGTTCAAAGACATTTTCATATTCCTTGAAGGCATATGGCGGATCGACATAGATGTAATCGAACTGTCTGCCTTTCAAAGCGGCAAGACAGGCGGCATAATCCAGGTTATAGACTTCCCTTTCTTCCTTCACCTTCTGAAGGTTCAGACGGATGATCTTCACGGCATCCTTATTCAGATCGTTGAATACGGCTTCCTTCGCGCCGCGCGACAGTGCCTCGATGCCGATGGCTCCCGTCCCGGAAAAAAGATCCAGGAAACTCGTATCCGAATAGATCGGGATCGAAGAAAACAAAGCTTCCCTGACCATGTCTCTGGTAGGCCTGGTGATGTCTTCCCCCGGCAGAGTCTGCAAAGGCGTTCTCTTATACTTTCCCGCTATGATCCTCATTGCTTTCCTTTCGCAGTCTGACCATCTCGTTCTGTGCCAGACCAAGAGCCGCCATGCAGGCCATCAAAGAGGAACCGCCCGACGAGATCATCAGAAGCGGAACACCGGTCAAAGGAATCAGTCCGCTGACGCCGCCGACGTTGAGTATGAAGTGCAGGATGAAATACATGAACACGCCAAGAAGCGTGACCTTGCCGATCGTCGAATTGGACTTGAGCGAAGCCGAAATGATCGGAAAAAGCAGCAGTCCGTATAAGACGATGATGATCAGAAAACCTATGATGCCTAACTCTTCCACGATGACCGGCAGGATGAAGTCGTTGTCGGGATTGGGGAAGTTCATATATTTATGGATGGAATTGCCATAACCCAAGCCAAACCAGCCGCCGTTGGCAAAAGACACCAGCGACATGATGATGTGATAGCCGTTGTCATACTGGTATAAAAACGGATCGGCGGCAGCTAAGAAGCGGCCGACCATGTAGTTGTCCGCATGTTTTTTCAAGATCTCCGTGACAGGCGGAGACAAAGCGATGCCCGCCAGTGCGATGACGCCGATGACAAGGAAGGTCATATACATCTGGTATTGTTTCAGTTCCTTGTAGCGCGGGATCATAGCCATGCAATAGGACATGACGAATAAGACGACAGCCGAACCGAGGTCATGCTGCCAGCCCAAGATGACCAGCGTATAGAAGACGACACCGGCACAATACCACCAGAAAAACTTCACGTTGTTTTCCTTCCTGTCGTGGCAGATCATGCAGCAGGCAAAAAGGATCATGAAGACCTTGGCGAATTCCGAAGGCTGTATGGTGACGATCGATCCGATCGGTATCCAGGCATAGGCACCGTTGATCTGTCCGAAGAATCGGCAGGAGACCAGAACCGCCGCAACACCCACATAGGCAAAAATAGACGGGATGATGCCGATCCTCTGCAAACGGATATTGGCCATCGTCAGATATGCGATGATCCCGGCCAGGACGAAAACAGCCTGTTTTATGATGACGGTCGTCAGATAAGATGTATCTCCGGCGGAATTGCCCATCTCGGCGGAAACGATCATCAGCGATCCGAATCCCATGAGGGCAAAAGCCGCAAAGGCAACGCGCTTATCTCCCAGCGCGATCTTGTTGCTTAGCATAAAATCATTTTATCACAGAGATTGTGGTATTATAATAGAGCTATGCTTATAAACAACGATACTATAATCAAGGATAACGACCCGCTCATCCGAAGAAAATCGGCTGATGTCGCTATGCCTCTGAGTGAAGAAGACAGAACCTTATTGATGGAAATGCTGAAATACGTCGATGATTCGACGATCCCCGAGATCGCCGAAAAAGAAAACCTGCGCCCGGCCGTAGGTATTTCTGCGATCCAGGTCGGTGTTCCCAAAAAACTGACCGCCGTCATCATCAAAGATGAAGAAGGAAACAAGGAATGCGAATATGCTCTGGTCAATCCGAAGATCATTTCCAATTCCGTCGAAAAAGCCTGCTTAAGTTCCGGTGAAGGCTGTCTTTCCGTTGTGGAAGAACACGAAGGCTACGTTTACCGTTCCGCCAGAGTCAAAGTCAAAGCCTTTGACGCTTTAAGAAACGAAGAGATCGTCATCAAAGCTGACGGCTATCTGGCCATCGTTCTTCAGCATGAGCTCGATCATTTCAAGGGAATCCTCTTCTATGATCACATCAATAAGAAAGACCCGTATCATCAGGATCCGGGATCGATGATTATTGATTAATCAAACTCTTTAGTTTAGAATATTTACATATTCAAAACTGGAAATATAATTCATTTTTGCATATGGAGGTCAGATGAACAACAAGATAAATCTAACTGCCACGGGTGACAATAGCGCTCGTGGCTATAGTGGTGCTAATTATGACCCGAAAAACGACACGCTGGTCTACGCGCTGGGAGGTCTTGGCGAAGTAGGCAAAAACATGTATTGTTTTGAACACGACGATGAGATCATCGTCATCGATGCGGGCGTCAAGTTCCCGGATGACGAACTGCTCGGCGTCGATTACGTCATACCTGACTATACGCACCTGATCAAAAATAAAGAAAAAGTCAAGGCGCTGATCATCACGCACGGTCACGAAGACCACATCGGAGGCATACCCTTCCTGCTTCTGGCGTGTCCGATCAAAAAGATCTATGCCCCGCGTTTTGCCAAGGCACTGATCGAAAAGAAACTTTCGGAAAGAAGAAGGCTCGCCAATACGCAGGTCATCGAGATCGACTGCGATTCCGCGATACAGACCGATCACTTCCGTGTCGGCTTCTTCAACACCGTCCACTCGATCCCGGATTCCTTAGGTGTTCTGATCAACACCCCGAACGGCAGGATCGTTGAGACCGGCGACTTCAAATTCGACCTGACACCGGTCGGCCAGAACTCCGATTATCAGAAGATGGCCTACATCGGTGCAGCCGGTGTCACCCTGCTGATGTCGGATTCTACCAACGCCGAAGTCGACGGCTTCTCTATCTCGGAGAAACAGGTCGCCTCCGCCATCAACGACATCATGCGAAAGACGACCGGCAGGATATTGGTCTCGACATTCGCATCCAACGTCAACCGTCTTGCCCAGATCATCAAAGCTGCCAAGAAATGTGACAGAAAGGTCGTGGTATTCGGCCGTTCGATGGAAAACGTCGTCGAGATCGGCATGCAGATGAAGACCATCGATGTGCCGGAAGACACCTTCATCGCACCGGAACTCGTCAACCAATATCCGCCTGAGAAACTCTGCATCGTCTGCACCGGTTCGCAAGGTGAAGCCCTGGCTGCCTTAAGCAGGATCGCCAACGGCTCCCATAAGTACGTCAAGATCATTCCGGGCGACACTGTCGTCTTCTCCTCTTCCGCGATCCCAGGCAACGCCCTCAATATCGGCGGCATCGTCAACCAGCTGATGCGCGGCGGTGCCAGAGTATTGGAAAACAAGGCCCTGTCTTCCTTACATACGACAGGTCATGCTTCCAAGGAAGAACAGAAGCTGATGTTGCAGCTGATCAAACCGAAATACTTCATGCCTATGCATGGTGAATACAAGATGCTGAAGCTGCACGCCGATTCGGCAGTGGAAACAGGTGTTCCGAGAGAAAACTGCTTCATCTGTGCAAACGGCGACGCCTTGGTCTTGCACGAAGGCGAAGTCTATCGTTCCAACACCAGGATACAGACCGATGCCATCTATGTTGACGGCAACGACATCTCGGGTCTTTCCACTTCCGTATTGAAAGACAGAAAGATCCTCGCCGATAACGGTCTTGTGGCGGTCGTTGTGTGCATCGACTCACGCACGAACAAGATCCTCTGCAAGCCGGGCATCGTTTCAAGAGGTTTCGTCTATCTGAAAGAGTCGCAGACTCTGATCAAGGAAGCAGAAGCTCTGGTCTATGATGCGCTTCGCAACGCAATGCGTCAGAAAGTGACGTTCGGCGATCTGAAAAACTGCATCAAGAACACTCTGGAACCGTTCTTGTACGAAAAGACGAACCGCAACCCGATCGTGATCCCGGTCATCCTGAATCACATCGATGCATCCAAAAGAGATTAAGCCCTGAAAAAATTCAGGGCTTTTTAAATGGATGAAAAAAAAGGATACCTGCGTATCCTTTAGACGAGTCTGTCAAATAATCTGTAGAATGCCTTGCGGCTGCTGCGCGGCATCGAGACACATTCCTCGATCGGCATCGAGACGATCTCGTTGTTGCGGATACCGACGCAATGTCCGCCGACCCCGGCAACAAGAAGTTCCACGGCCTTGGCACCCATACGGGAAGCTAAGACTCGGTCGGATGGCGATGGCGAACCGCCTCGCTGGATGTGACCGAGTATCGTTGCCCTGCCGGCAAAGCCGGTGACTCTTGAGATCTTGTCAGCCAGCGATTTGACATCGCAGACCTTTTCGGAAACGATGACGATCGCATGGTTCTTTCCCTGATTCTCCAGATATCTGAGCTTTTCAAGAACGGCCTCTTCATCATAGCCGGTCTCCGGTGTGATCAGTATCTCGGCGCCGCAGGAAATGCCCGAATAGATGGCCAGGTCACCGCAGCGGTTGCCCATGACTTCAACGACCGAGCAGCGATGGTGGGAATTGGAAGTATCGCGCAGTTTATCGACGCATTCGACGACCGTATTCAAAGCCGTATCAAAACCGATCGTGTAGTCCGTGCCTTCGATATCGTTGTCGATGGTACCCGGAAGTGCGATACAGTTGACGCCCAGTTTTGTCAGCGCATCTGCTCCGCGGTAGGTACCGTCACCGCCGATGACGACGACCGCATCGATCTGATTTTCCTTGAGCTTTTCAACGCCCTTTAACTGGACGGATTCTTCCTTGAATTCCGGAAGTCTTGCCGATCCTAAGATCGTACCGCCTCTGGCGATCGTCTCGGAAACAGAGTGTTTGTTGAAAGGTTCGTAGAGGCCCTCGACGAGTCCCTTGTATCCGTCATGGATACCGACGACTTCGATACCGTTGGCCAAAGCCGCTCTGGTGACTGCACGGATGGCTGCATTCATGCCCGGTGAATCACCGCCGGAAGTAAGGATACCAATTTTCCTCAGCATATTTATTCCCTCCTCATATTTTTCCCCGACAGGACGAAGTCGCCCGCCAGGATATCGATCCTTTCCATGAGCCGTCTGGCGTTCATGAGATTGGATTTTTCCTTTCTGTCATACTGATAGTGTTTCAGCAGTTCTTCCTTGCTCAGATTGGAAGTGAAGATCGTGATGAGTTTGTTTTCCAAACGATAGTCCAGGACTCGAAACAGGATGTCATCTCGGACGAATTCCGAAACGGCTTCCGAGCCGATGTCATCGAGGAACAGATATTCCGCTCTTTTCAGACGGTTGATGTTCTTGTCGATCATTTCGACGTCCGTTCCGAAATACGATTTCATCTCATTGAAGAAGTTGGACACCTTCACAAAGGCCACCTTCTTTCCCTGTTTCACCAGCGAATTGGCCAAAGCAGTGCAGAGGTAGGTCTTGCCGGTCCCCAGGTCCCCATAGATATAAAGTCCCCGATCGCTTTTTTCATACAGCAGAGCAGCCAGTTTCAGATACAGCTGTTTCTGATCGGCCGTATAGCTGATGCTTTCAAGATCGATGCCGGCCAGCGAATCCGGCACATCGCAATAGGAATACCTGTCTAAGATCGCCTTGCGGTTTCTGACCTTCGTCGCATAGGAACAGTATTCGATCTCTTCGAATAAGACTCCTTCATAACGCAGATCGAGCCTCTGGCCCTTGCTTTTCTGCCGGCAGGCAAAAAGACCCGGGCAGTCCTTGCACAGTTTTCTTGAATCATAGACTCTCAGAAACTGTGAAAGATGATCTTTGATATATTCATCATCATCACAGATCTTTGAAAGATGTTCGTCGTTTTTGATCAGTTCAAATTCTTTCATTTTTTACCCATCAGACGTAAGAGTTCTTCCTCTTGCGATGCACTCATCCGTTCGTTGGCGCTGGTATCGTAGACCGGAAGTTTCTCTTCGCGTTTGTTTTTCTTTTCATATGGCCGGTTCAGGCGTTCGAGAGCCTGAGCGGAAGTCGAGATATCGTTGCGGTGCAGATCGGAAGCGATCGGATACAGATAGTTTTCGATCAGAGAATTGTTGCAGTTTTTCAAGCCGTATTCCAGAAGCACGTTGATGACCGGCACATTGAGATGATAGTTCTGCGAAAGACGGTAGATGATCTTCTTGTCATAGTCTGTCGCTTCTTTTCCGCCCTGCAGAGACATCAGGAAGTTCAGACACGGCGTATCATAAGGATCGCCGTCGATCTTCTTATATTCGCTTTTCGCGTTCATGCACAGATAGCGCAGTTCCCTCAGATCGAACTCGTTGCTGTCGGTCCTGGCAACTCTTGGCAGATACGTACGCATCTTGTCATAAGAGATATTGTATAAGTCGGCAAGGGTCGCCAGCTCTTTCATGTTCTCGGGTGTACGGAAACGCATCGGCAGCAGATTGGAAGAGATATCCTTGAGAAAGACATTGACGTCAAACATCGTCGGAAAGTCGTAGCGGCGCACTTCTTTCTTTTTGAGGTAGGATTCATCTTCCGCTCTCCAATCCTGCAGAGTATCCAGGGAAAGGGTCTGCGATACATCTTCGAAACCGGCATGGTCGTTTTCCATGTAGATCTCGGAAGTCAGCTCACGGTAATACTCGCCGCTTGTCTTTAATATGAAATCGCGTACCAGGATATCGTCCTTGATGAACTGTTTCACTTCCAGAGGATCGTCGAAGACGAAGATATAGCGGTTTTCCTGTCTGAGCGTCTTCAATAGCCTGTATTCATTCAGTTTGATGCAGTAGAATTCAAAATCGTCGATCGAAAGATTGAGATCCATCAGAAGTTTGTTGATCTCTTCAAAAGCGATCTGATTTCCCCGCAAAACGAGGTATTCATACATCACCATAGCTTCTTTTCCGATCAGCGGGCCATAAAAAAAGACCAGAGATCTGAGTCTCTCATTGGAAAGCTCCGCATTGACTTCGATTTTATAAAGGTCTTTTCCTAACATAATATTTCTTCAAGCCAGTCATCGACCAGCCGATAGAGGTCATCCAAACTACCATTATTATATATGATTTTGTCAGCTCTTTTTATCTTTTCCTCTACACTCATCTGGCTGCCGAGCCTGGCGAAAGCCTCATCTTTTGACAGACCGCGTAAGATCAGACGTTCGATCAGAAGATCTTCATCGGTCACCACCAGAAGGTTCAGATCGAAATACTTATCCCAGCCGGCTTCAAAAAGAAGCGGCACTTCCGCAAACAGAGGATCGTCTTTTCTTTCGAAAAGTCTTTTCAGGATCAAAGGATGCAGGATCGATTCGAGCTTCTCTTTTTCCTTTTCGTCCGCAAAGACGATGGCGGAAAGCTTCCTTTTATCCAATCCGTTTTCATCAAAGCACATCGGGAAAGCCTTCTCTACTTCCCGATAACCTTCTTCCCCTTTTTCAAGGAGCCTGCGGTTGACTTCATCGCAGTCAAAAACATCATAGCCCTTATCTCTGATATATGCGGCAACGGTCGATTTTCCCGAGCCGATGCTTCCCGAAACTGCGATCTTCATCCTCTCTCCTTCTGACAGTTCGGACAGAAATATGTCCCTCTGCCGCCGACTCTGATCTTGACGATCTTTGCTCCGCATTTCTTGCAGCTGTCCTGATCGTGAGCTCTTAAAGACATCTGAAAAAGCCCTGTCACGCCAAGCGAGGAAGTATACGAACGGATCGTCGTGCCGCCGGCCCGTATCGCTTTCCCAAGGATGCGGCGGGTATGTTTTATGATGTCTTTGATCTGTGCATCACTCAACGTATCCGCTTTAGTCAGAGGATGGATCTTACAGGCATACAGGATCTCATCGGCATAGATGTTGCCGATCCCGGCAACGAAGCTCTGCTCCAAAAGCACTTCCTTGATCGGTGCTTTCTTTCGGGAAAGATAGTCCTTGCAATAAGAGACATTAAAAGTGTCCCAGAACGGTTCCGGACCGAGATCTCTGAATTTGCGGTACGTCCTGCGCTTTTCGATCAGATACATCCTGCCGAATTTGCGGACATCGTTATAATGAAGTGCCCTTCCATCTTCCAGATAGAAGATCACGTGGTCGTGTTTCAGGATCGGATCATTCTGATCGAAGATGTAGTATTTTCCTTCCATCCGCAGGTGCGAGACGAAAGTGATGTCATCCATCTCAAAAAGAAGATACTTTCCCCTTCTTCGGAAACTGCGGAAATGCTGGCCGATAAGTTTCCTTTTGAACTCATCGATATCGCCTTCGATGATCTTGGGAAAAATGACTTTGATATCGACGATCTTTGCATCTTTGACCTGGTATGCGAGCGTGTCACATACCGTCTGTACTTCTGGCAGTTCCGGCATTATTTTGCCTCGTACCAGTCTTTGCCGATGGCCAGAGAAGAATCAAGTCTCGTCTTCATCGGATAGGCGTTGGCCATGATCTCAGGAATGATCTGTTTCATCTTTTCGACTTCCTCTTGCGGAACATCAAAGATCAGTTCGTCATGGACCTGCAGGATCAGTTTTGATTTCAGACCTTCTTCCTTGAGTTTCTTATAGGCATTGACCATGGCGATCTTGATCAGATCGGCAGCCGAGCCCTGGATGGATGCATTCATTGCCGCCCGCTTGCCGAATTCGCGCATCATGTAGTTGCGGTCGTTGATCTCTTTGATATATCTGCGGCGGTTGAGCATCGTCTTGACGTAGCCATTCTCCTTGCAGAAAGCGACCTGCGCATCAAGGTAATCGCGGATGTTCGGATAAGTCAGAAAATAGTCATCGATGAATTTCTTGGCATCCTTGAAAGATAACTGCGTCTGATTGGCCAGACCAAAGTCCGAAATGCCATATACGACACCAAAGTTGACTGCCTTGGCGTGTCTTCTGACGATATCGGTCACTTCTTCCTTCTTCATGCCGAAGACATCCATCGCGGTCTTGGTATGGATATCGATGCCGCTGTTGAACGCATCGATCATTTTTTCTTCATCAGCGAGCGAAGAAAGCACCCGCAGTTCGACTTGCGAGTAGTCACTCGAGATCAGCAGATTGCCCTTGGAAGGCTTGAACGCCTTACGTATCTCTTTGCCGTCTTCGTCTCTTACCGAAATGTTCTGTAAGTTGGGATCATAGCTCGAGAGTCTGCCTGTCGCCGTGATCATCTGGGTGAAGATCGTATGGATCTTGCCATCTTCTCTGATATATTTCTTCAGGCCTTCCGCATATGTGGAATAAAGCTTGGTATATTTGCGATATTCCAGAACATCGGAAACGACCGGATGATATTCGACGAGCTTGCCCAGCACATCGGCACTCGTGGAACCCTTTTTGAGGTCCGGCAGATCGAGTTCGCCATATAAGACTTCCGCCAGCTGTTTGGTGGAAGCGATGTTGAATTCATGGCCTACCAGGTCATAGATCCTTTTTTCCAGGACATCGATCTTCTTCTTTGTTGTGGAAGCGATCTCATCGAGTTCGGCTACATCGCAATAGACGCCCTGCTTCTCCATATCATAAAGTACATCGACCAGAGGAAGTTCGATCTTCGAATAGAGGCCTTCCATCTGCTTCTCTTTGAGTTCTGCTTTGACCTTCTTCAGGATCTGCCAGAGATAAGAAGCGACATTTACGCCATAGCTGCTTAGCTGCTCCGCAGTCGGTTCAAGCGGCTTTTTCTCGGTCCCGAAAAGATCCTTGAGCTCTTCGATCTGACCGAAGCCGTAGTTCATGATGATGGCTTTGAGATCGGAGTTATAGTTATTGGATAAGAAGCACATCAGGCAGACATCGTCATTGTTCGTTCCGAGAGCGATCTGATTGTGATCCAATGCGTGTTTCACTGCTTTGAGATCGAAGAAATACTTCTTTTTATCGCTTGAAAGATACGCCAGAGCAGCTTCGTCATTCTTCAGATCTTCGATGCCGATATATTCCGTACCCTTTTCATTGGCAAAAACAGCTCCATACAGCTTTCTTTGATAATAAGAGAATTCATCGGAAACAAAATAAATGAGTGCTTCATCAAGCAGCTGTCCGTTGATCTTGTTTACAGCCGATACCGATTTCTTTTCTTCGGTCGCCTGTTTTTTCTCTGCTTTGCGGATGAGCGAATACATCTCGTATTTTTCAAAGAAATCATTCCTTCCCTGCTCGTCGATATCGAGCTTAAGATCTTCGAGATCCCCTTCGATATCCACGTCGGTCTTGATCGTCGCCAGACGCTTGGAAAGGAAGCAGGAATCCTTGTCTTTGATCAGCTTCTCTTTGAGCTTGCCTTTGATCTCATCGATGTGCTCATAGATCCCCTCACAGGTATCGTAGTCATTCAGAAGCTTGACGGCCGTCTTGTCGCCGACACCTTCGACACCTTTGATGTTATCCGACTTATCACCGGCCAATCCTTTGTAGTCGATGATCTGGTAAGGCTTGAGACCGTACTCATCTTTCAATGCCGCCTCATCCATCTTTGCGATCTCGGACATGCCTTTTTTCATCACGTAAACACTGGTCGTATCATCGATCAGCTGCAGCATATCCCTGTCGGATGACAGCACACAGGTCTCGATCTTGTATTTCTTGGCCAGAGAACCGATGATGTCATCGGCCTCGATCGTATCGAATTCAAAATACGGCAGATGATAGGCTTCCAGCATCTCTCTGACCAGCTGAAACTGGCTGACCAGTTCTTCCGGTGTCTCTCTTCGGCCGGCTTTGTAGTCCGGAGCGAAGTCGTGACGGAAGGTGTGCTTGCCCTTATCGAAAGCGACGGCACAGTAGTCCGGTCCGATCGTTTTGATCGCCTTGTTGAGCATATTGGCAAAAGCGTATACCGCATTCGTGTATACGCCTTTTGAAGTTTTCATGATATTTCCATAACTTGTCGCATAGAAGGCTCTGAACAGAACAGAGTTTCCGTCGATCAAAAGAAGTTTCATTTATTCTCCTTCCGTTTCCATATATTGGACACCTGCCGGATTCGCCGCAGAAGATGTCGCGATGCTTTCAAGGACGGAAAGGTTCTCATACATCAGCGACAGATAATCCTTGCCGGATTCGACCTGCGAAGCCGTCAGAGATGAGATGTTGTGAAGCGTGATGCGCTTGAGTCCGAGTTCGTCTTCCAGCTGGACCATCAGTGCCAGCATCTCTTCCGACATATTCGGTTCATAGGCGATGAAACGCACATCATCGTTCCTGATCCTGGTCTTGATCGCCTCCAGCTGGGCTCCGGAAGGAAGTGCCCCGTACTTGGAAAGGCAGACCGGATAGACCTGGAAACCGAAGTCTTTCTGCCAGCAGCCGAAGGATCCGGTCATCGATACGAATTTGATCGTTTTGTTTTCCTTGACCAGTCGGCTGGCAAGTGCCTGATAGGAGGCATCCAGGGCGATCAGATCATCGGCGACCTGTTTGTAGTTCTCCGAAAAGAAGGAGGACTGTTCGACATAGTTGTTGGACAGATATTCATAGACATCTTTTGCCATGCAGTACATGCCGCTCGGCGACAGCCAGATGAACGGGTCGAGGTCGTACATATCGATCTCATTGAAGATGTCTCCTTCATAATACTCACCTTCGACAAAAGACACTTTGCCGTCAACGACGACCGGTGTGTATCTCTTGTATTCGTAAAGACAGTTCAATATGGAAAGGTCTCCGGCGTTGAGATCGACGCCCAAAGCCTTGATCTCATCGTCATAAAGATCCATATACGGTTCCAGGTTGCCGATATGGAATAAGACCATCGTATCGGAAATGATATCCTGGTAGTCTTCCGTCAGGTTGGCACACTGCACCAGAGAACGGTTCTGTATCGAAACGGTCTCGATCCTGTTTCCGCCGATCCTCGAAAGCAGGTAGCCGATCGGATAGATCGTATATGCCGTATATTTTTTTGCGCTCGTACAGCCGCATAACACAGCCACCAAAAGAACGCAGATCATCTTTCTTATGATTTTCATACTCATATCATTATACCTTATTGATCTTATATTTCGCGTAACAGATCGGCTTGCCTTCCGCATGGAATTTTGCCTGGTAAGCCGTCATCGGCTCGCCTTCCTTATAATAGTCTTCGTCTTTTTCCAGAAGCTCAAAATCGGAAGTCTCGAAATAGCCTAAAGAATCCGCATAGAAATCCTGATTGTCGGTCTTGAAGACCAGGATCCCGTCATCCTTCAGAAGCGTCTCATAGCTCTTCAAGAAAGTCGGATAGGTCAGACGGCGCTTGTGCGTCCGCTTCTTTGGCCACGGATCGGAAAAATGCAGGTAGATCAGATCGATGCTTCCTTCATCAAAAAGTTCACCGATGTTCATCGCATCGCCGTGGATCACCCGGAAATTCGTCAGTTCGAGATCCTGCGCCTTCTTGATAGCTCTGGCAACGCAGGTCTCCTCTCTTTCCAATCCGACATAAAAAATCTCCGGATGCATGGCCGCAGATTGCGTGATGAAATCGCCCATGCCCATGCCGATCTCGATATATAGGGGTCTTTCCCCTTCATATCCTTTCATATCTTCAACAAGATAATCCTTTTCCTGTTCAAGAAACGGAAGGACCCATTTTTTCTTTCTCATTCGCATAGTTCTATTATAATACGAAGAGTATTTCTTGTCCGCGGAATAGAAAAGGCTAAAATAAATGAGGAGGCCCTATATGAATAAAAACCGAATCGAAAACGTATTGAAAAGAACCGATTGCGATGCCTTGCTGATAAGCGATCCGATCGCGATCTATTATCTGATAAACAGACACATCTATCCCGGTGAACGTTTCCTGGGACTGCTGCTCAAGAAAAACGAAGATCCGATCCTTTTCTTAAACACCTTGTTCCCGTTTGAAGAGATGGAAGGTCTTCGGATCGTAAACTACAGCGACGGTGACGACATCACAAAGCTCCTTGCCGCTCATATCTCCAAAAACGATGTTTTGGGTGTCGACAAGATGCTGGCGGCCAGATTCCTGCTGCCGATGATCAAGGCAGGTATCGCCAGAGACTTCGCAGACGGATCTTTGCCGGTCGACAAGACAAGAGCTGTCAAAGAGGAAGAAGAACTTGAACTGATGCGCATCTCTTCGAAGATCAACGATGAAGCCATGGCAAGATTCAAGACACTGGTCTATGAAGGCGTACAGGAAAAACAGGTCGCCGCGCAGATGCTGGATATCTATAAGGAACTCGGTGCTGAAGCGTATTCCTTCTCTCCGATCGTTGCCTTCGGCAGCAACGCCGCCGATCCCCATCACATGCCGGATGATACGACACTGCAAGCCGGTGATGCCGTGCTCTTCGATGTCGGCTGCGTATACAAAGGCTACTGCTCCGATATGACCCGGACTTTCTTCTTCAAAAAAGGACCGGATGAGGTCCAGAAAAAAGTCTATGAACTGGTCAGAAAGGCCAACGAAGACGCCACGAAAAAAGTCAAAGAAGGTGTAAGGCTCTGCGAGATCGATAAGACTGCCAGAGATGTCATCGAAAACGGCGGATACGGAAAGTATTTCACCCATCGTCTGGGGCATTTCATCGGCATCGAAGACCATGAATATGGCGATGTTTCCGCTTCCTTTGAAGATCTGACGGAAGTAAACAATATCTTCTCGATCGAACCGGGCATCTATGATCCGAAGACTCTGGGCTGCCGCATCGAAGATCTGGTCGTCGTGACAAAAGACGGCTGCGAAGTCCTGAATCACTATCCGCACGACATCGAGATCATCGGCTGACAGAAAGCATGCATTATAAAAACGATAGCTCACTTGCGATAAGCTATCGTTTTTTTGTTGTTTAGTTTTTCTTTCCGAAGAAACGGATCTCACCGAAAGTCTTCTTCTTTTCTTCCTTCGGTTCTTCCTTGGTTTCTTCTTTTACGGACTCTTTCTTTTCCCTGCGCTCGCCCTTCTCGCTCTTTTCGCTCTTGGCGGTCTTTTCAGGTTTCGGTAAGAGTTCCTTGGCAGAAACGTTGACTCTGCCTTTCTCATCGATCTCCATGACTTTGACTTTGATCTTGTCACCGATCTTTAAGACGCTCTCCGGTTTGTCGACTCTCTCGTGAGAGATCTTCGAAACATGTAAGAGTGCATCCGTGCCCTTGAACAGTTCAACGAAGGCACCGAATTTTTCAAGTCTTACGACAGTCGCGTCATAGATCTCACCGACCTTGGCTTCCTTGGTGATCTCATCGATCATGGCCTTAGCCTTTTCGATGGCTTCCTTGGAAGTGTGGTAGATCACGACCTTGCCGTCATCGTCGATGTCGATCTTGACCTGATCGCACTTGTCGATGATGTCGTTGATGACCTTACCGCCGGTACCGATGACTTCTCTGATCTTGTCCGTCGGGATCATGAAGGTGACCATCTTCGGCGCATACTTGCTGACTTCACTTCTCGGTTCAGCGATCGCCGTTGCCATATTGTCTAAGATCTCCATTCTGCCCTTATGAGCCTGAGCCAGAGCTTCCTTGAAGATCTCTCTGGTGATACCTTTGCACTTGATATCCATCTGTAAAGCAGTGATACCTTTTCTTGTGCCGGCGACCTTGAAGTCCATATCACCATAGTGGTCTTCCATACCCTGAATATCTGTCAGGATGGAGTAGTTGTCACCTGTAGTGATCAGACCCATCGCAACACCGGCTACCGGAGCCTTGATCGGAACACCGGCTGCCATCAGAGACATCGTACCGGCACAGATCGAAGCCTGTGAGCTGGAACCGTTAGATTCAACGACTTCCGCGACTGTACGGATCGCATATGGGAATTCTTCCTCGGAAGGAAGGACCTGTAAGAGAGCTCTTTCGCCTAATGCGCCATGACCGATCTCTCTTCTGCCCGGAGAACCCATTCTGCCGACTTCACCGACAGAGTAAGGCGGGAAGTTGTAATGGTGCATGAATCTCTTTTCTTCGACATCCGTCAGGTCGTCGATGATCTGGTTGTCACCTAAAGGACCGAGTGTCGTGACAGAGATGACCTGTGTCTGGCCACGAGTGAACATGGCGGAACCGTGAACTCTCGGCAGCAGGTCGACCTGTGAATCCAAAGGACGGATCTCATCAAGAGCTCTGCCGTCCGGTCTGATCTTCTCATCGGAGATCAGTCTTCTGACTTCGTCGGCGATGATCTGCGTGCAGTATTCACCAGTCTGCTTGGCAAGCTTATCAGCTTCTTTTTCGCTCAGTTCGCTGTCATTTGCGAAGTGTTCCTTCATCTCGTTGGTGATGGATTCCTGAGCGTTGTAGGATTCGAGTTTGTCATGGATCGAAACGGCCTTTTCGAGTCTTTCCTTGCCATTGGCATTGACATACTCTTTGACACGTTCGTCGATCTCGTAGAGGACGACTTCCATCTTCTCTTTGCCGACCTTGGCGATGATCTGTTCTTCCATCGCACAGAGTTCCTTGACCTTTTCGTGACCGAACATCAAAGCGTCGAGCATCAGGTCTTCATTGACTTCATGAGCACCTGCTTCGACCATGTTGAGGGCCTCCTTGGTTCCGGCAACAGTAAGATCGATCTCGGATCTGGACATCTGTTCGACTGTCGGGTTGACGACGAACTCTCCGTCTACATAACCGACCTTGACGCCCGCGATCGGACCGTCAAACGGAATGTTGGAGATACATAAGGCAAGAGATGCACCAAGCATCGCGGACATCTCAGGAGAACAGTCAGTATCAGTGGATAAAACGGTATTGACGACCTGGACTTCGTTACGGAATCCTTCCGCGAATAACGGACGGATCGGTCTGTCGATCAGTCTTGCCGTCAGAGTGGCATGTTCGGAAGGTCTGCCTTCTCTTCTTAAGAATCCGCCAGGGATCTTACCGACAGAGTAGAGCTTTTCCTCGAACGATACCGTCAGCGGGAAAAAATCAGTGTCTTTTGCGACATTTGAGGCACAGGCAGTGGACAGTGTGACTGTATCGCCATACCTCACCAGTACAGACCCTCCGGCCTGTTTTGCGATCTCACCAGTCTCGATGCTTAACTTACGACCGTAGAAATCAAAATCGAATACTTCTTTCATTCTTTTCGTTTTCTCTTCTTTCTTAATTTCAAACGTTATAATTCTACCATAGAATGTATGAAAAAACCTAATAATCAAGGATTTTTGTGAATTTGAAAGTTTTTCGGATCAAAATCTCCCGGCATGGACTTCCGAATGAAAAAAACATCCGTTTTTCTTTCAGCGAGCGCTCAATCTGTGAAAGAAAATATATTATAATGAACTTATGAAACTGCATGAGATCGATGCAAAACAATTCAATGAACTTTCCTTTGCCGAGCCTGATACCGGTATCTATCAGACCTCTTTCTGGTCAGACTATATGGTATCAAAAGGCTGTCAGGCTTCTTTTCTGCAGTTCAGCAATGATGCAGGCATCTGCCAGGGCGTCAGCCTGCTGTTGAAGAAGAAAGCTTCTTTTCTTTCCGGAAAGTTCACAGGATATGTTCCGCACGGTTTTCTGATCAACTACTTTGACCGTAAGAGCGTCCTCGAGTTTCATGAGCTGCTGCTGGAATATCTGAAGAAAGAAAACATCTCGACCCTTCACATCGAACCGCCGCTCAAAGCAGAACAGACGACTGTCGGAAAGTTTCTTGAAGAGCTCGGCTATAAAAAGGAAAGCGACAGCTTCCAATACGAAGAAGATGTCGCAGCCCATGTCGAAGGACTTCACGATACCAACATCGTTTTAAAGATCTGCCGCGTCGAAGATGCGTCGGTGTTCGCATCCCTTTCTTCGGGAAAGAAGGATCAGGACAAGCTGAAACTTTTCGAATGTCTCAAAGACCATGGCATCTGTTATGCCGCTAAGCTCGATCTTGAAAAAAGCGACCGTGCGATTAAAGAAAGCATCGCCGGGCACGAACAGTTCATCAGCGAACACAGAAACGACTACAAGTTCGTCGAAGCGATCGCCGAAACAGAGAATGAGATCAAGCGTCTCAAAGGCCTTTACAGTGCGATGCGCCGCTATCAAAACGATCCATTCGTCTATGCCGTCTGCCTTTCCAGATTCTCGGATATCTGCACGATCTTATTCAAGATGAGCGATACGGAAGAAGATATTTTTGATGCAGAAAGACAGATCATCGATCAAATTTGTGCAGATTGTAAAAATCGTGGTATTATAAGAGTCGGTTCAAAGATGGAATTCGCTTATGCGAAGAAAGTTCCGTATCTGGGCAACTACACTTTGAAGATCTGATGCCGACTTAGCTCATCCGGTAGAGCAACGCACTCGTAACGCGTAGGTGGTAGGTTCAAGTCCTATAGTCGGCACCACTGAACGATTTAGGAAGACGCCTTGAAATGGGCGTTTTTCTTTATTTTAAAGGCTTTTTCGGCATTCCGAGAGTGGTAGTAAGTGGTCACACAGGGACGTTTTTCTGTTGCAAATTGTTGCAAAAACGGGTTTTTAAGGGGGAGATGTTGCAGAAATGTTGCAAATAGGTTCAAGTCCA
>JAZQIF010000016.1:0-3637 GCA_045540935.1 Erysipelotrichaceae bacterium
ACCGCTTGGCCTCCGACTTCATAGCGGACCAGGAAAAGTCCTTCACGATAATCGTCGTTGAAGAATTCTTTGAAGGTCTTGTTTTGGATGAGCTTTTCTAAGAGTTTTTCGTCTTTGGAATCCATTTTGAATAAATTAGGAGATATCTCCTATTTGTATTCATCATAAAACAATAAAATGAAGATGTAAAACGGAGGATATCACGATGGAAAAGATAAAGATGATCCTGGATTGCGATACGGGGCATGATGATGCGATAGCTCTGATGGTGGCTTCCAAGCATCCCGATATCGACTTGTTGGGTGTTACAGTAGTGGCTGGCAATCAGACGCTCGACAAGACTTTGCCCAACACGCTTCATGTCGTACAGCATTTAGGCCTTGATGTGTCAGTCTATGGCGGAATGGCCAAACCGTTAGTGAAGGTGCAGGAAGTGGCGGAAGATGTCCATGGCAAGAGCGGACTGGATGGCCCGGTCTTCGAGGAACTCAAGATCTGCGCTCAGGATGAACATGCGGTCAATTATCTGATCAGGACACTGATGGCAAGCGATGGGGATATCACACTAGTGCCGGTAGGGCCTTTGACCAATATTGCCATGGCTATATTATTGGAACCCAAGATCGTCAATAAGATCAAAAGGATCGTCTTGATGGGCGGGGCGGTCGGTATCGGTAATACGACGCCGAGTGCCGAGTTCAACATCTACGTCGATCCGGAGGCAGCTCATATCGTCTTTTCTTCCGGTGTGCCGATCGTGATGATGCCTTTGGATCTGACCAACACGGCTCTCGCCGATCAAAATATCATCGAGCGGATGAGAAATATCGGAAACAAGGCCGGACAGCTTTTTGCGGACATCATGTCTTTCACTTTGCATTCCCAAGCTGTCAACGGTCTCAGCGCCGGTCCGGTCCATGATGTCACGGCTGTTACTTATCTGGTAGCACCTGAGCTTTATGAAACGGTAGATGCCAATGTACAGATCGATCTGTCCAAAGGGTTGAGCTATGGCCGTACGGTCTGTGATATCTTCGGGCGTACAAAGCTGGAAAAGAATGCGACGATCGCTTTGAAGATCGACCTTGATAAGTTCTGGGATCTTGTCGAGGATACTTTAAGAAGACATATTTAAAACATCTGCCACGCAGATGTTTTTAGTATTTCCAGAAGATCTTGTTTCTGATGACAGCCATGATGTGGCTGCAGGTACCTTTTTCCTTGAAATAGTCGCAGGTGCAGGAATATTCTTCATCCTGTCTTTCGATGATCCGGATGTCGTGATCCGATCTTAGTAAGATGCGACCGCCCGGATTGTAGGAAAAGCGTTCGACTTCCTTGTGGTATTTCTTTGACAGTTCAAGTTTGGAAAGATATAGCGGATCGTCTTCATTGATCTTTTCCGCCAGGATGAAGGGCATCTCGTCGCGGTTTTCTTCGTTGAGTTCAAAAAGGGTATCACTGTTTCGATTTTTGAGCTCTTTCGTGAAATCATCGTCTTCTTTACAGATAGTGGCGATGACTTTCTTCGAAGATGAGTTAAGATCTGAAAGGATCTTCTTGAAGCTTTCGGAATATAATTGCATCGGTCCGATCTCATCGATGATCACAAATTCACTGTTGGTACCATAAAGTTCAGGCAAGGCATATCTTTCAAAGGCGGAAATGTCCACCCCGAATTCTTCGATGGCGTAGGTCTTATCGAGATCTATATGGGCAAAGACGAATTCTTTGTCAGACAGGGTATGGATCTTGAAGCCGACCCGTTTTTTTCCTTCAAGGATCTCGGATGTATAAAAACCGGCACATCTTTTCTTTCCCAGAAGGCTGATGAGGGTTTTGATGGCTGTGGATTTTCCGGTATTGGGTCTTCCCGTCAGTAAATACATAACCAAATTATATCAGCTTTCACTTTATGTGAAATTGTAAAGAATTTGTGTGATAGAATTAAATTAATGAAAGGGCTTTCCGGCAGCATATCGCAGGATAATGATCGGAGCGGCCTTTATCCGATTGTTTGAAAAAATGTCTGATCACATCATTGTGACCGGCAACGACGTTCATTCGATCCTTGTCGTCGAACGGGCGTCATTGAAAAAGATATTTTTTTGACCCCTTCTGAAAGCGCTAACAGCAGCGCTTGAAAGGCCTCGTTTTTTAAGAAAGGAAAGCGATAAACGAATGTTGTGACAAGAAACATCGTTTATCAAAAAAAGGAGAATCATGAAAAAACTTTTGACACTTTTGCTTGCAGTATTTATGATCTTCTCTCTGGTCGGCTGCTCCAATGGCGGCGGTGACAACACACCCGAACCGGCTCCGACAGAAGAAACTACTGATCTGACTGGCAAGCCTTTACGCATCTTACAGTTTGTTTCTCAGACTTTAGGAAGCTTATCATGTGAAGACCTCGTTTATGAAGGTATCAAGAAGTTCTGTGATGAGACAGGTTCTACTGTCGATACATTCGAACTGAACTATGATGATACTCACACTGCTTCTTCTCTGGCTGAACTGTGCTCTTCCGGCAAATATGATGTCGTCGTCACAGGTTACTGGTCAATCGAAGAGTATGTTGAGCAGGCTGCTCAGGATTTCCCTGACATCAAGTTCTTAGTATTCGACTGCACGATCGATTTCGATTCATATCCTGAGATCAAGAACAACGTTTCTTCTTACCTCTGCAAACAGAACACTCTGGCTTTCGCAGCCGGTGCTTTAGGTGCATTAATGACTGAATCCGATCTCGAACTGGCTAACCCTGACAAGGTCATCGGCTTCGTTGGTGGTGGTATGATCACTGCTATCGATGACTTCCTCATCGGTTACATCCAGGGTGCTCATTACATCGATCCTGAGATCAAAGTCTTATATTCCTATGTTGGTAACTGGGAAGATTCAGGTAAGGCTCATGACCTCGCTCACGACCAGTACATCAACGGTGCTGACGTAAGCTTCGGTGTTTGTGCTCCGGCTTCCTTCGGTGTATGTCAGGCTGCTTACGAAGACAAGAAGTATGCTTTCGGTGTTGATACCGACCACTCCGGCCAGCTGGCTATCAGCCATCCGGAACAGGCAGAATACACTGTTTCTTCAGCTGTCAAACAGTTCGGTTACGCTATCTATGATGGCTTACAGAGCATCTATGATGGTACCATCGTTTGGGGTTCCAACAACTCATTCGACTTCGATTCAGGCTATCTCGAGATGATCGAGACTGATGTCTTCGTCAAGACGATCAAAGAAGGCAAACCTGATCTCTATGCTCAGTATGAAGCAGTCGTTGCAGACTTACTCGCCGGCAAGATCGATGTCGGTACTGCAGTCGGTGCTACTACTGAATATGTAGAAGCTGAAAAGGCAAAAGCTGATCCTTCAGCAAACTAATCATTTTCAGATTTTTGTAATGCAAGATAGCCGGGAAACTGGCTATCTTGTTTTCTTTATTAACGTATTCGGAGAAAGAATATGACAAATGTGCAAAACAATAGCAATGTAAACAACGATGATGTCATCCTGAAGATGGAGAACATCACCAAGATCTACAGCAACGGTTTCATCGCCAACAAGGATGTCAACCTCGAATTAAGAAGAGGTGAGATCCATGGTCTGGTAGGTGAAAACGGTGCCGGTAAAA
>JAZQIF010000017.1:0-12251 GCA_045540935.1 Erysipelotrichaceae bacterium
TAAGACCGCTTGGCCTCCGACTTATTGACGATCAGCATCGCATTAGGATCGGCAAAACCGATATCCTCCACACCGATGACCAGAAGTCTGTTCCACATTTTTTCCTCATGGAAGCTGGAAGTCACATATAATTCATACGCAAAACGCATCGCCAGGTCTTCCTGTCCTCTGCGGATGCACTTCTGCATCGCTGAGATCAGTAAGTCTGCGCTGATGCCGTGTTTTGAAACCGTACTTGCCCAAGGATCATAGTATTCTGCCATATTTTCTTTCCCTCTTTCTTCAATTGAAATCCTATCACATCTGAAAGCCATAACGTCATAAAACTGAAATATCTCTCATTCTTTCTTTTTGATATATCTCTGATTTCTGCTAGTCGGCTTCTCAGGTTCACTCATAACCACATAACCCTGCTTCATCGCCGGATCAATATAATTCCTGCGGAACGTTTCTTTTGATCTCAGACCGATTTTCTCCATAATACTTGAAGACGTATATGGAACATCATAATCCATGACCCTCAGCATTCTCTTTACATATTCACTTGTTTCTGTCTCACTGTCTTTGATCTGGTCCTTCATCACATTCAGACTCTCATCGATCATCTGCAACATGAATTCAACAAAAACATCACTGTTGCCATTGGCGTGACATGCAGAAATCGCATCGTAGTATTCTTCCTGATATTTCTCGATACGGGATTCGATCGGAATATAGGCAAAAGCCTCCTTCCAGCGATACAGAAGCATCGTCTGCCACAGTCTTGCCATCCTGCCGTTTCCGTCGGAAAACGGATGAATGAAGACGAATTCGTAGTGGAACACGCTCGAAAGGATCAAAGGATGGATCAGATCTTTATTTTTATTCATCCATTCAAAGAGCTGTTCCATCAGTTCTTTTACCATATGAGGCGGCGGAGCCATAAAAATACATTTATCACCCGAGAACACACCCTCGTTACCTTTTCGGAATTCTCCGGATCCTTCGATCAGATCCTTAGTCAGTATTCCATGTACCCTTTTCAGCTGATTAAGATCATAAGGATCCGTATCAGGGATCTGTTCGTATGCTTCATATGCATTTTGAACTTCTTGAATATCCTGAATATTTCCGATCACGGCATGGCCGTCGATCAAAGATCTCACTTCCTCTTCAGAAAGACGGTTCTCTTCGATCTTCAAAGAAGAATGCACAGAACGGATCCGATTGTTTCTTCTCAAGTGCGGCCGCGAGTCGAGAGATACCGTTTCATCAATGCGGCCGATCTTTTCCGAAATGTCTGAAACAAGATCCATCATTCTGTAAGTCAGAGTGAAAGGCGGTTCGTATCTTTCCATCAGCAGCTCCTTTCTTGCGTATTATCTTGCGTATTAATTATATCATATTTCTGCTCAGATAGCCGATCTTGCTTGCTATCTTACTTATTATCCGGCTTATCGGTTCACTCTTTGCCAGAACAGATATAAATTGTGTTCAGAGAACACCCAGACTCTGTGCTTTTGAAATGACCTCTTCGTCACTCATCTCATCGACATCAAAATATTCCATCACTGCGGCATAACCCATAAACAGGTCCTCATTTTCCATTGCGACAGATGCAGTTCCGTAATAGTTTTTCAGGCTTTCTCTTAAAGAATCGATATAATATCCGTCCATCGTCACATTTCCTTTTCCACTTCATCGAAGATCCGATACATCGCCTTTCTTGTCGGATACTTTTCGCGCCATTGTTTCATCAGCTGCAGTGCCTTCTTTTGTCCTCCTTTGATCCTTACGATCTTCAAAAGAGTCTCTTTTTCTTCCGCATACAACGTTGCACAAGGCGGACGCATCTCCAGTTTATACATATGATCCATATACAGTTTCAAAACAGCAGAAGGATAAAGATCCTTGAGTTTTTCAAAATACGCATCTGCCGTTTCGAAAGGATAGGATGGCAGAATACTGATCAGCTTATCAAAAAGGCCCTCTTCGCTATAAATGGCAGGTGCCATGCCCTTATGTATCTTCAGGATCTCTTCTCTGTAAGGACCCCATTCTTCTTTTGTGCAAAGTGAGCGCAGTTTCCGTACTTTGTCGATCTTTGCCCAGCTGTCGGACAATATTCGATCCAAAAGGATCTTCTTCTGGTTTTCTTTATCTCCTTTTCTTTCATAGATCTCATACATCCGATCAAGATATTCCTGTTTCTGATAAGAATGTTCCTCTTTCTCACAAAGCTCTTTCAATATCTGCAACATGGAATCAAAGTCGTCTTTTTCTTCAGCCCGCTTCAGGCAGATCTTTTTGACAGCAACAAGGTCGTCATGTTCCAACAGAAAGTCTTCATATTCTTTTTCATCTTTTCCCAGACGCTTCAAGATATCAAGATACAAAGCCAGATTCTCCTCAAGACGATATTCAGTGAGCTGAGGCTCTTTGATCATTTCTTTGACCTCCTTCAGCTGTTTCTCCAGATATTTCGCATCATCAAAAGAATGATGATACAGCCGTTCAAGACTTTCACTGATCATCCAATGATCATCATCCGCGTCAAGAAGATCTTCGATCCATTCATAGATCGCATCCTTAAGATCCATGTCACATAAATGAATGAGCGTATCCATATCCTTTTCAATGTGATCTATGACCATGGAATGTTCACCGGATGAACCATCCATCTCAACAGTCTCAATGATACGATAAGCCTCTTTCAATACATAAAAAGCCTCCCTGTATTCTTTTCTTGAGAACATTGGATGTACCGTTTCTCTGAGACATTCATCAAATGCCGAAACATAATCCATTCCGGAACGCCAGTCGATGAAACCATAACGATCGCCAAATTCATATGCCAGTCCATCCAGCATCATCACGGCATTTTTCACATCCGCATCATCTGCCTTATGTCTGCGATAAACGTTGTATATCCTTTGGGCTTGCTTTGTATCTTCTTTCAGGATCGTCTTCAATTCCATCCTGAGCTGCTCTTCATTCATCGAATCCAATATCTCGTCAAGACTTTCCTCAAGACTGTTCGAATTGCTCCTTTTCAGCTGATCACCCTCAAAGATCGCATACAAGACCGCTGCCTCATGTTTGCAGTGACTGCCATCTGCCGCATAAGGACAGGTACAGTCCATATCCGTGACTTTTCCGTTTTTCATGACGATATCCACATCATAATCTTCACTTCCATGAACGATCGCATGACAGCCTTCTTCGTCTTCTTGCAGGTCATCGACAAAACCGCTGTAATAGTATTCTTCACCGCGCTCTAAAATAATACTTCTGAAAAGATATTTCCAAGAATCCTTCATTCACACCCTCCAAGATCAAAGAACTGCCGGACTTCACTTTTTCCCGTCAGCCATGTTTTGCGATCCCTGTTTTTTCTAGTTTCATATTATCAGGAAGATCGTTCCTGCCGTCCTGATCGACATCATATTCATCACTTTCATTTTCCGTATCAAAAATATCTTCCTTTAAATAAAAGGGATCTTTTCTCTTTTCAAGATCGACTTTAATTGCTGATTTTCTTTCTCCAGCTGTCTCAAGCTGTCAGGATCGTAAGATCCAATGTTCATATAAAAAGAACCTTTTTCTCTAACCCATACTCTTCGATCAGCCTGCTGACAACTTCTTCAGGAGATCTTCCATCCATATCATATTGATTCTCGATCCAATAAAACGAATGTATACCATAATGGATCAGATCCTCGTGAATCTCTTTGAGATAGTATTCTTTGTGCGCATTTTTATACTCGTCATCCTTATAAAAACGATCCTGTTCATCCGAAAATACAAGCCGATCGAATATATGAAAGGCTGTATCCGACAATTCGATGACCAGAAGATCTTTCTTATTCTCCAGCAGTCTTCTTACGCCATCTATATATATGTCATCGGCGTCACTGCAACGACTTTATCATTTTTCAGACCTGCGATCTTTTTCATCACTTCCGTTCTTCTTGCATCACGGAAGAAAAGATTCCCGGTATTTACAAACTGCTCAAGCGTGATCCCATAATATTTTCTGACCTCATCATCCAGATCATAATAAGAATACCCAAGCTTTTCAGCCAGCAATTTTCCAATTGTGCTTTTCCCGACATTGGAGACTCCAAATAAATAGATATCCATTTTTCCCTCTTGTCTTTTCTTTATATTTCGGTATCCGCAGACCCGTCAGTTCCTCTTACTCGTTTCAGCTTTGCCATGCCCACATAATGCGTCGCATAAGCCTTTTCGATTTCCGGCAGACCGGACTTTGAAAAACGAAGAGATCTTTTATCAGATCTGTTCTTTCTGCCCCATCGTCTATATACGGTATGTGATTCCTTACAGCCCTGGTTCTTACAGTACCTTCTTGTTTCCTTGCATATCAAAGTGAGCTTATGCAGGTTACAGGTACAGACCCTCTCCAGATAATCAACTCTGCCAAAGCGCCAGTCTTCGTATTTCTCTTTCTTAAGATATCCAAGATCCATCAGAATACTGACGATCGAAACATAGCCGTTTTTATACAGCCCGGTGTCCACGCATACATGTACTTTTTCGATCAGTTCTTTATCATTCATTTTCCAA
Source organism: Erysipelotrichaceae bacterium (assembly GCA_045540935.1). Taxonomy (GTDB): domain Bacteria; phylum Bacillota_I; class Bacilli_A; order Erysipelotrichales; family Erysipelotrichaceae; genus Colivicinus. The sequence goes on from JAZQIF010000017.1 coordinate 4,567, forward strand.
TCCGAATCAAATAGAAGACAATTATCTATCAAAAATGTAAAACATATCAGAATTAAAGTTCATTCACAAAGAATGCCGGAATCTGTATTTCCCTTTTCCGGATCCCCGCACTGCTTCGATCATGCCTTTTTCTGCCATCTGTTTTATCAGATCCGAAGCTCTGGACTTCTTCAAGCCAAGCACTCTGATCACATCCTTGCGAGAAAACACTTCGTCAGAAAAAGACTCTTTCAATATAAGAACATGACCTGCGGTTTTTGGTAAAAATGCATCTGCAATGTCCGGTTTTTCTATATCAATGTCCGGTTTTTTCTCTTTGAAGACTTCACTTCCGATATGCAATGTCCGGTTTTGAAGGGGATTGTGTTCATTCAGCATAAGATTACGTAAAAACAGCTCCAGATATTCACAACTCTCATAAATCCCTCTTGTCAGATCACTGTAATTTGCCCTGACAAGTGCGTTGCGAAAATACCAGGCATTTTCGGCAAATACGTCATTTGTAACATCAAAGCCTAAAGTTCTCAGATATTTGATGAGAAATACGGCAGTCGTTCTTGTGTTTCCCTCACCAAAAACATGGATCTGCCACAGCCGTGAAATGAAAAACGCAAGATGAGAAATGATCTCATCCGTGTTCAGACCTTTATATGAGAAATGTTTCTCCTGCATAAAATCGTATTGCAAAGTAGCCTGCAATTCCGAAGCACTGTCATAAATTACTGTATCTTCATCAAGCACCCACTCCTTTTTTGTGATGTTGTAAGTGCGTATCTGTCCCGCATGCGGATAAATGCCGGTAAACAGCTTACGATGGATCGAAAGATATTCATTCGGTGTAAAGCTGAATGATCTTTCTGAAAGAAGCGATGCGATCCTAGCAGACACTTTGTCCGCTTCCTCGGTACGACCTTTTTCTTTCGTGACATGAATCTCACTTCCTTCATAATACCTTTCCAGAAGCTCGTTTGCCTCTTTCATAGATATCTGACCTTCAATATTGCGGATCGCTGTATCTTTCAGATATTCAGATGTCTCAAGATTGTCAACCGCTTGCAAGCCAATAGCCGTAGACCAAATGTAAGCTTTTTCCCGCTTTCCTGGTTCACCTTCTTTTATATATTCTTTGAATGGATCTTGTTTCATTGAACTTTACCTCTTTTGGTTTTTGATGTTATGAATCGTTACAGCATGTACCTATGATCTTTACAGCGGCTGAATTTCTTTTTTTCAAAACATACGGCAACATTCTTCTGTCATCTTTTTCGCTTTAAGCTCTGTTTGAAGCGAATCAGATTTACGATCTCTTCCTGATCATCTTCATCAAGCGTTTCGAAACCTTTCACAAAAGCAGTCCTGATCGAAGATTCCTGAGTCCGATCCAAAAGATAATCTGCAGAAACGCCATAAAAATCGCACAGTCTGATAATGTCACAGGCCTTGATCGCTCTTTTGCCGTTCTCCATCTGCGTATAGGCACTCCGGCTCATTTGAAGCTGATCAGCAACATATTCCTGAGAAAGATGCAGGCTGTTCCTCAGATCTTTCATTCTCTCATTGATCTTATCCATCATTCTTTTCTATGGTTTCATTATACAACATTCAATGTTCGATATTCGAACAGAAAGCCTGATAATCATTCCACTGCAGAAATATTCTGCCGCAACGAGATACCTTTATGGCATATCATCAGAATACACGAAAATCAATTCATCTTCGATCGCAGAGACATCCCTTGTTTTTCACAGATGAATATATGGTCTATAATTGAACCATGAAAAGAAATCAGAAGATCGCCTTCCTGTCCTTAGGGATCGCTTTATATGTCGTCTTATCAGCATTCGTCATCATCCCGATCGTCAACCGCATCAAGCTTGACCTCGGATATATCGTTTTCGGCATGTATCTGAATACTTTTGGCATCCCCGGAACGATCGTCGGTGTTTTAGGCTGCGTTATTGCAGAATTATTAAAAGGCGGATCACTTCGTATCGCCTGGCAGATCGGACAGGCCTTCATCGGACTGACATTAGGCTATCTTCTCCCTGAAACAGAAAAGACATGGCTGAAGATCCTTTATTCGATATTTGCCGTATTCATCGGCATCGCCGTCATCAAAACAGTCATCGAAGTATGGATGTACCAGTTTCCATGGGGACTCAAGTTTGCCAGCAACTTCACTGCCTTTGTCATCGATGCGATCGCCTTAGTCATCGGTGTGCTTCTCAATAAAAAGATCAGGATCATCAAATGATTTCCTGATTTATTCAACATGAACCTGAGCTAATAATTCAGAGATGATTGTGCAAATTTCCTGAAATTCCAGATCCTTTGAGAAATTATATTCTTTTCTATAGTCGTTCCACTGCTGAAGCATCTTTTCACTTGGCTCAATTAACGTCATACTATCATTGTATTTCCGAATAATGCTTGACGAGCCTCTATGCTGCGCTGTTTGCAATAACGATTGTTTAAGTTCATCGATATCCAAGATATCGGAATTCATTTTATAAAGTATATACACATCATAAAAATCTCTCATTCTTGTGTTTTCATCAGCTCGTGAAATGATGGTTTCCAGTTTTTCTGCCAGCACAGTTACTAGATTATATGCCAGAATACCGATCGATCTGTCTTCCATCATCAGTTTGTGTCCGTAATATATCTCTTTTGGAGTGATAATATCACCAGTCGTCAAATCAAGTTTCAACGGAACTTCTATCCTTTCGTATTTGCCAAATATAGAGACTCTGTAACCGGTATATACGTCTGTATCTCTGATCTTATTGATATCATAAACTGTAAAAAAGATCCCGTCTTCCAACTCTACAGATATGATTTCGGAAATCATTCTGCAAATGCTTTTCTCATTTACAGGATATCCTTTTATCGTTGCATCAATATCCATTGTTGCTCTTGTGTTCAAACCCACCATTGAAGCAATCAAAAAACCGCCCTTCAGAACGAAATGATCCTTATGAACAGAGCAAGCCAGACGTTCCAGAAAGCGTTCCATCATATAGTTTTGAAGTACTAGCTGAGCAGAGATCCCTTTCTCTTTAGATATCTTTTTGATTGCGGCCTTCAATTGCATCGCGTTCATTAAATAAGCACCTCCAGATACACATGGAGTCTTTTATCTACTTTGAGTTTTTTCGCATATTCCGATAATAAGCTGATGTTTCGATCCTTTCTGACCAGATACGATTTAAATGCTTCTGCTATGATCTGAATATCTGTATGATTCTTTGTTTTCAACAAGTCACATAGCGTCCGTTCCGCATTGTACGTCCTTATCATATTTCCAAAAGGCGTCTTTGATTCCCTGATACCTAACTCATATATCTCTTTCTTGCATACATCGCAAATGATCCCTTCACTTTTTGGGGAAGATGTATTATAGCCCTTGGGAAACGTCATATGCAGATTTGCCGGTGTTCTGTCTGTCAGGCCATGAAGAAACAACGCGGTCTGATTTGAAAAGATCCCTTTCTTAAATCGATTTTGAAATATCACATATTCATCCTCAAATGTATCAGGTAGTATGTAAACACCCCTGGATACCTTTTCCAATTCTCCCAGATCCGCCATATATTTGAGGCTTCCCCTCGAATAGCCAAAATCCTCGACCCGATCCGCAGTGATCATGCCGTTATTTTCAATCACATATTCAATTAGCTTTTTCTTATCTTGCATATGATCACCTCTACTTTACTTATATGCTTACTTTTTATCATCTTATAAGCATATTTGTCAAATCAATGCAAAGAAGCTATCCCCATACAATATGACCAGGAATAACGCAAAGCTGATGTATGGCCCGAAAGGGATCTTTTTCTTTTTGCTTAACAACATCCCAAACAATCCGAAAACACTCGAAAGAAGAAGCATCCACACCCCTTGAATCAATCCTGTGTAAAGTACAGCCATAAAGATCAGCTTGATATCCCCGCCGCCGAAGTTTTCATTGCCATTCATCTTATTCATCAAAGAAGACAGAAGAAACAGTGAAAGACTTAACAAAGCAGCAGACAGTACATTGTCGATCGCAAACCCTGTAAACAGACCTCGAATGAGCCAATTTAAGACGCCTGCAGCGATGAATCCATCCGGTATGATATAAGATCTCATATCCACTAAAGAAAGCCCGAAAACGACGCAAAACAAGCTCAGATCAAAAAACAAAGCTGCACATAACTTCTGATGATGAAAGTATGTCAGCACGAATACGACCCCGAGAAAAAACTCTGTCAAAGGATGAGCGATCGAAAGTTTTGCCCCGCAATAGCGGCATCTTTCTTTCAAGAAGATATACGAAAGGATCGGGATCAGATCGAAAGGATGAAGCGCATGGCCACACACATCGCAATGACTTTTCGAAAATACGAAATCCTCTCTGTTCACGATCCGCATCCCCACACAGTTCAAAAAACTGCCGAAGATGCTTCCGCAGACAAAGAAAAAGACAAGAAAAGTAAGATTTTCTTTCAGGGATATCGCTGCTAAATCCATATCCGTTTTCAAGCACATTTTAGCACTGCATCGGACTTCAAAATTCCCAAACGAAAAGGCCGTTTTCCACAAAAGAAACGACCTTGCATTTACATTATCCGTTATGATCGCCCGGCTTTTCCGGTGGAGTTCCTCCCTCACCCGGTCCGTGTTCTCCGACAGATGGCATGTCTGACATCGATGAAGAAGAACTCACTGTGACCTCAACAGCCTGTCCTTCCACAGCTTCGCCTTGTCTATATTCGACACCATTGACATACAGCTTATGACCGTTGAGATCGATGGAATCGGCATCGCAAGTCAAAGAAGTGATGTAAGAATCGCCGCTTAAGACCCAAGTCGAACCTTCATCGAGTTCAACATAGACTTCTCCTTCTTGCCCATCCGGATTGATGGAACCGCTGAACAGTGAAGAATCACTCAGATACAGATTCAGACTGGAAACTTCATCCACCAGGATATCGCCGTCGATATTCTGCTTGGAAGCATTCAGTGTGACTTGTCCGCCATTGGAACCTTCACTTCCCCAGCCGGCTGCCGCCGCCCTTAAGAAGACACCTTCCGTATCTTCATTTGTGACAGTCACATCTGACAACGAGATACTCGCGACAGTGTTGGTGACAAAGAAGATGTCACCATTCTTATTGAGAAGACTGCCGCCGTTCATCGTGAACGCCGCCAGACCTTCATCCGCATCACCGGACATCGACTGGTAGATCATGACCGCCTGATAATAATCGGAATGATCGGAATTCTTGGAATCATTCTCTGCGACCAGTTCTGCATTATTGAGAGTGACACAATTCTGTCCTTCGACAACGACACCCTGGGAAGATGTCGATTCAAGATAAGCATCGTTCACCGTGATATCGGCTGTCGAATAGATGACCGGTGAACCCTTGCCATCGGTGATATAAGAACCGCCGGTCACATTGACTGTCCCGCCGCCTCGATCGGAACGTATGGCTGCCGAAGAATTGCCAGTCGTATGGATATTGAGATTTTTCGCGATCATCGTGCCACCGCCCGTCGTCATCAGACCGCCTGAGCAGTTGCCGGTAGTTTCGATGACGGAATCCGAGATATTGACTATCGTTCCTTCGCCATAGGAGAAGACAGCATTGGCATGTGTACCGTCAGTCTGAACAACGATCTCACTTAAGGTAAGCGTTGCCCCGTCATAGGCATAGACCGCCGCATTTTCACCATAGAAATCCGCTTCATCCCCGGAAGAATCACCGGTCTTATTGACTGCGATATTGGAATAGGAAGCTTCTTCCCCGCTTACTTCGATAGCATGTCCGCCATCTTCCGCATTCTCATAAGTTTCATTTACCGTGATATCGTCTTTGGTGATCAAAGAACTTGTTTCTGTTACCTGTGTCGTTTCTGTCATTTCGTTTTCTTCCGTCTGTACATCTTCACTGACTGTTTCGTTTGAGGAACAGCCATATAAGCTCAGACATAATGTCAGTGCTGCAATACCAAGCGTTTTCTTTTTCATCGTGCTTGTCCTCCTTTGAATGAAAGTATTGTATCGTAACAAATCTGAACTTCATCTGAACTGAAAGAGAAAAACAGCTGAAATTTAAATAATCCTATGAGAAACATGAATTTATTTCAATTCTCTGATATAATAGTATCAACTAGAAATATATTCAATTTTCAGCAACCCACCACTAAAGCAGTGGGATTGTGAAAACAATCTTGCTGAATAGCCTGAGTCTTAACTGACTACGTTATCAAGAATATATAGGCACCTACGGACGTTATACCTAATCTGTAGCTCTGCGGTGTATGTTTAAACAGTTCTTAGGGGCAGGAACAGTGATGTACACACATAAACCTTGAATAACATTGGCGAAGGTATCCTACGGCAGCATACAGCCGGCTTACAGCAAAAAAAGTATGTAGAAAGGAATGTCGTGTTGACGTATGTATTAAACAGTAACGGACAGCCGCTTATGCCGACATCGCGTTCCGGCAAAGTGAGAAGGCTTCTTAAAGATAAGAAAGCCAAAGTTATCAAACGCTGTCCGTTCACCATTTCGCTGCTGTATGAAGCCGAAAACAATGTACAGCCGGTTTCATTGGGTGTTGATGCCGGTTCCAGACATATCGGCATCAGTGCCGCTACTGAAGACAAAGTTCTTTATGAAGCTGATGCAGAACTTCGCAACGACATTACAGAACTTATTTCTGCAAGAAGAGAATCACGCCGAACAAGACGCAGCCGCAGGACCCGTTACAGAGCGCCACGCTTTGATAACAGGATCTCAGCCAAGAAAGAAGGCTGGCTGGCTCCTTCTGTCAGGCAGAAAGTCGATACTCATTTACAGGTAATCGCAAACATTCACAAACTGTTGCCAATTATCAAAGTAATCATTGAAGCTGCTTCCTTCGATATCCAGAAGATCAATGATCCTGATATTGAAGGTACAGACTATCAGGAAGGCGATCAATTAAACTTCTGGAATGTAAGAGAATATGTGTTGTTCAGGGACAGCCATGAGTGTCAGTGCTGTCATGGCAAGTCAAAAGATAAGATCCTCAATGTACATCACATCGAATCAAGAAAGACCGGAGGAGATTCCCCAAACAATCTTATTACGCTGTGTGAGACATGTCACTCAGGCTATCATGCAGGGACAGCAAAGCTTCCTTCTTCCATCAAAAGAGGCATGAAGTTCAATGATGCAACATTCATGGGCATCATGCGCTGGGAAGTCTACAACCGTTTGAAGGATAATTACAGGAATGTATCTCTGACATACGGCTATAAGACCAAGAATACACGTATTGAGCATAATCTTCCAAAAGAACATTACATTGATGCCAGGTGCATTTCCAATCATCCTGATGCAGTCTCAGACGGAACTATCTGCTATCAGAAGAAAGTTCGTTGTCACAACAGACAGATTCACAAGTTCAAGGTAAACGAAGGCGGCACAAGAAAGCTTAACCAGGCTCCGCACCTTGTGAATGGATTCAGGCTTTGGGACAAGGTGCTTTACAACAAAGAGGAATGTTTCATACAAGGCAGAAGAACAAGTGGCTATTTCCAGCTAAAAAAGCTCGACGGAACGCTTGTGTCGCCATCTATCAACTGTAAAAAACTAAAGCTTTTAGAAACAGGAAAACATTACATAACAGAAGGGAGGCGGGCAATTCCT
>JAZQIF010000018.1:0-4401 GCA_045540935.1 Erysipelotrichaceae bacterium
CATCAGGTTTCGGGACTTACAGCTCTTTTTTCTGTCAGAAGATATGAGACTTCGATCAGTACTTCTCCATCGGCACCTTATGATCGGGAGCCGGGAATCGTTTTTCAATGAGATCCATATAATCATCGATATCCGAATCAAAACAGGCAAGATTCTCTTCCAGATGAACGGGATCACCCGTGGAAAACAAAGCCGGGATATCATCGTGACGGCTGACGAAACGAAGCATCAACGAAGGAACGCTCAATCCCGTCTTCTGACAGATCTCTTTAATCGTCTCATCGTTTCTTAACAGTCCTTTTCCTGCCCGCCTGTGATCGGTCGAACCGTAAGCCATCGCCATGATACCGTGTTTCTTCAGATATGGGAAGAGATCATATTCCGGACCTCTGGTCACGACATTATAAAGGATCTGATCACAGAAACAGTTCTCCCCTTTTTCGCATTTCAGCAGGTCCTTCATATCGTCCGTATCGAAGTTGGAAACGCCCCAATGCTTTATCAGTCCTTGCCTGACGAAGCGTTCCGCTTCATCGATGAATTCCTGCAGATTCACATTTTCCCGCCAATGCAGAAGATAGAGATCGAAGTGATCGGTATTCAGATTGAAAAGACTTTGTTTGAGACTGCCTTCCATCCTTTTGTGATCCGCATTCTCCGGCAAGACCTTGCCCGTCAGAAAGTAGCAGTCTCTGTTTATCCCCTTTAAAGCCTGGGCAACGCTTTTCTCACACTCACCGTGGGCATACATCTCCGCCGTATCGATCAGAGTGACGCCATATCTTTCAACGGCAGTCCGCATGCACTGTCTGGTCTTTTCCGTATCTCTGTTCCAGAACTGGGTCGAGCCCATCCCGGCAAGCGAGATCTTAGGATGATCGCGATGATACTTCATAGGATGATCGGATCCTGTTTTTTTATATTCCATATACATTAAATACCCTTACTTTAAAATTATATATATTTTGATGGAGCTATGTCTGTATCTGCATCAAAATGTTCATCTGACATATCACCGAAATTCAACATTCATTTCTCTGTTTTTTTACTGAATTTCAATGTTTTTAAACCAGGTAACAACGATTCCCGGATATAAAATATGGTATCTGCCGTTTTTCTTGTCAGAAGGGATTCTTTGCAAATAAACAGGTATCACAGACAGATGACCAAACGGACTTTATCCGTCGTTAGATCAGAGAAGAACACGTAAAGCGTAAAGAAAAGATTACGAACAATGGCTTAAGAAAGATCACAAGTTTCCCAAAGCCCTGAATGAATTCAATGAGGCCATTGCCTTGAATCCGGAAGGTGCTCAGATCTATATCCAAAGGGCTTATGCGCAGATATTGAATAAGACTGTGTCAGAAGGAGTGATTTTCTTTGATGTTTTGGAAAACTACAAAGCAGCCATCAAAGATCTCCAGACTGCCGAAGAGTTTGACAGCGAAGACAAGCTGCAGGAGAAGATCGATGAAGCTTATATCTATGCGGACAATTACGGTGAAATGATCAACACCTTAGCTCCCGAAGACCTGCACATCGACACCAAGAAGAAAGACAGGGAAACCTGTACATCATTGGATCCTGTCGAATACAATAAAAGTCAGCTGACAAAAATACAGGGACAGACAATTGCCTGTCCTGCTGCTTCTTATAAGACATGATCTCATCATTCATCATTCTTTCTTCAGAAATAATTGCGCCAGACAAAGATCTTTTTTGAATCTGCCACCGTTGAAGATATGCGTCAGTCTTTCCCCGCCGCAGAGATTGGAATAGATGAAACTCTCACACTTTGAAAGCAGATAGACCGCATAGAAATAATTCACCGTCATATCTTCAAGATGCTCATCATATTCTTTTCCCTTTAAAAGCTCATGCTGTAATTCGGCGATCGTCTCCGCGTTTGAGAACTGACTTACTCTGTATCGTTCCTGGGCAACAGTGATCACCTTATTACCGAATGCTTCTCTCATCGCCTCCAGCATATCCTCATCTTCCGTCGCCAGGATGATCCCGTCATATTTATCTTCTTTCATCCATTCTTCAATGACCGGTATGGCATGTTCCACCTTCACAGGCTTGGTGAGCGCCGCCATATCGGAAATGAAAAAATCCGAACCCCGTAACAGGACTCCCAGCATTCTTTTATCAGCGATGACCGCCTTTGCGTATTCTTCCATCTGTTCACGGAAAAGCGGATCCAGGCAGTTCAGATCATACTGACCTGTACAGGTCCTTCCGACGAGCCTGGCCATCCAGGCTGAAAAGAAGTTGGTGATATCCACCGTATTGTTTTCATCGCAATCATCCGCTTCGATACACAGATCGAAATACTTTTTTAACATCACATCCGGATAACGCGAACTGCTTCTTCTGATACATATCCTTATCCCGTATCTGTCAAAAAAATTTTTCATTCTTGCATAGACCGAAAGGATGCTTCCGATGCCTTCGCTCTTGGGAACAGAGAGCCTTGCGTATTTTATTCTTTTCAAAGGAAGCTCACTCAGTCCCTGAAAGAAGAAGATGTGGTGAAAACAGTAGATCTGATCGACCTGATTGTTATCGCCAAATATGGCAGCCGGATAAAAGGAATCGATCACCCGCAAAGTCTTTTCATCATCCGCATCCGGCCACTTGTCTGTGACGATCAGCCGTTCTGACTCCGGAAGGAACCGCTTCACTCTTTCATCAGAAAAGAATAGCTTCAGATCCGTATGTTTCAGCAGGATCTTTGCGACGGTGACCGTATATTCATTCAGTTCTTTGAAGAAGACTTTCTCTATCCCGGAAATGATATCGAAACTCATTTTCGAAGTATCGTCTTCATCGTAGTTCAGATAAGGTGGATACTGCGGGTATTCTTCCATGTGCTTCGATCTGGGATACAGTTTCCCTTCCATCGCCCAATCATTATTGACAACATAATGCAGACAATAGTCTTTGTCATCCGGATGAACGATATGGAAATCCGTTTCTCCCTGAAGCACATATTTTATGGCATCATGAAAAACACTTTCACTGTGAAACAGTCTGCGATATGAATCATTTCCATCACAAGTCCTGATCTGTAACATCGTCATTCCCTCTTATTCTTTATTATGTCATATTGAATCGCTGAAACGGCAAACAAGGAAAAAGGAGTATCTTATCGGCGTAATGTTTTATAAAATGAGATTAAAAAGAATAAGATCTTTCATACAAAAGGAGGGACGATCATGAAAATACGTTTCTGGACTGTACAGAAGCTTGATGTTGTGACTGCATTATTACAGTATGGTCTTTATCAGCCGGCTTTTGCGTACAGTGACTATATAGAAGAAAACGGCGAACTGTCCGATCTTTATGATTTTATATTGAATTCCTACAATCAGGTCAACGGTACAGACTGCCCTGGCCTTGTCTATACCTTCTTAGAAGGTGATGAGCAGGGAATGGTCTATGATTTCAAAGACTATAACTCATTCCGGCAGTTCATCATGACCCATTCGTTTGCGATCAAGAGCCTGTGGAATCATCTGGCAGCCAAAAACACAGTCATCCTGTGTGTCGAAAAAGAAATCGCCGATGAAAACCTGCTGCTTATCGACATCAACGACTTCCAGTATCTGATGCCCCCGGTCATTCAAAGCCCGCCGTATTCAGAAGAATATTATGATTTTCTGGTCTCCAATCTTGCCCAAGGCAATCGTGTGAGATCCATCTTTCCAAGCAATGTACTCCAGGCACATATCCCAAACATCAAGGCAAAAGAAGTGATCGGGATCTACCCGATGTTCGATCTGTAACGATACCATCAGATCGATCGCTTCGATATCATAAACAAAGGAAAGGATGATTTAATATGCCGGTAACAAAAGACAATTACAACAGTTATTATCATCAAGGCATCAGCACAGGCTTTAACGCTGTCGACGCCAGGCAGTATTGGAATACTGCAGATGACATGCGCCCGGAACTCGAACAGCTGTTTGCGACTCCCTGGACACTCGATCAGCTTCCGGTGTATGGCTATACAGTGACAGACATCGATTCCAGCAATGAACGTGCCAAAGGGCAGCGCCCTATCCTGCATCATGAATTCTGGATATTCGACGCCAAAGCAGGGGCTCCCGTAAATCTGGATCAGATCCATCCGGACGGATATATCTTACAGGACCAGTATAACAACAGCATTCCACGTGAAGATGCGTTCAACAGAATGGATGAGTTTGCTTTGGCAGCCAGCTATTATCCTCATGTTTTTGCAGCATCCGAATTTGCAGAAGTTAGAAACTATCTCAATGCCCGCATGGGCCTTCCGAGAGTAACGAAAAGTGACTATCTTGCATATCTGAAACATATGGAGGAACAGATCCTCAACGGATCGCTCACACTTACCGGAAAGATCAGAAACAT
>JAZQIF010000019.1:0-3362 GCA_045540935.1 Erysipelotrichaceae bacterium
TCCAGATAGTTATAGTTATTGATGATCTCAAGATGCGTCTCATCGTCATTTGCAGCGATGCCCGACAGATACTCTTTATCATCGGATTCGATATACAGACCCGAATCGGCTTTATAGTACACATTGAGATCTTCCGGCAGATCTGCTTTGACAGAAGTTTCTAAAGAAACGCCACTTACGGAAACGTAAGTATAACCATCCGCATTAAAACTGACATCGTAAACGCCGGAAGGAAGCCGCATTGCCATGATGTCATCTTTGTCAAAGGTGATCTTTCCGTCTGCATATCTGATCTGGTAATGATCTTCTGCAGTCTGCCCATCTACGATCCTTTTGAGGTTTTGACGGTATGCACTGATATATGTATCAGGCGAATAGAAGCTTACGCTTCCGCCGTAATCATAAACAGAGTTCTTGCTTCCTTCTTTTGTAGAAGTCGTATATTTTGCAACAGCTTGCAACCAGTCAGTATCATCTGCACTGATCTCGATTTTATCCTTGCTGCAGGTGATCCTGATATCATCTGCTGATGGGGCCGGTTTTATGCCTTTCGTAATAACGACATGATCTACTGTCACATTATCATATCCTTCAACCGTGAAGGTCATCGTATATTCCCCGTTGTCGATGTTATTTTCCATGATCACATCGTTGAGGATACGAAGAGATGTAAGATCATCCGAAAGGCGGATCTGGGTGCTGTGAGGATAGCAGGATCTCCTATGTTCATCGTTATTCAGCTCAAAATAACCCCACTGTTTATAGGCAGAATAATCTTCCGTATAACCGCATCCCTTGGCCAGAGTTTGTAACCAGACAGGATCGTTTGCCTCTACAATAAGATCACCGGTGCTGCTGTCTTCAGATACGGTAACAACCAGCTCCTGTGTTGTCTCTTCATTTACCGGCTCTTCCTCCATCAGATCAGCAGGTTCTTCTGAGACCTCTTGTAGATCGATGGTTCCTTCTTCTTCTGCTAAAGTCTCTTCATCCTGCTCAAGATCCTCTTCAGATCCTTGGCTTTGAACTTCCGAAACTTCTTCCGAAGCACTTTCCTCTTGCGCCAGAACGACCATTGGCGTATATGCAAAAAGCGCATTGAACACCAGGGTCAAAGAAAGCAGTAAAGCAATAACCTTCTTCATGATACGTATTCTCCTTTGCTTCAATATATCCGCTTCACGGATACACATGGTTCTATACGAGATTATTATACTTTATAGCAGAATCTATATTTTATAAAACTTGGAAAGAATCATCTGAACTCACATTCTTGAAACGCCTTATTCGATCATTTTCTATCAGCAGTCTGCACAAAGCAATACAAAGTGACTGCGGATGATGAGAGTGTCCCGCAAACCAGAATGCAGGCATCTTTCCATCACCTGCTTCATCTCCTGACTGACAGGATCGATCCGCAAAATCAAAATAACTTATTCTGTTTCATCATTTTCAAAATGATCGCATATTCCTGTCTGTCTCCGGAGACAGACAGACAAATACCTCTTTCTTTATCGCGTTCATTTCAAACTTTATCGTCTATAATTGTTAACTTTATATGCTTCTTGGATCTTTCCTTCATCCTGAATTTCATAATTCAAAATTCACCGTTTCAAACGATCGTCCATCGCAAAACTCTCTGCTATAATATAGGCGTAAATATGCATACCGGAATCGAATATTGGATTTCCAATACCATCATCACCATCTTCTGGATGACCTGCGCAAATTTCGTTTTGAGCAATCGCTATCCGAAACTTATCACGATCATCCTGGAATCGCTTATCAACATCCTCTGCTGGTATTTTACGGAGAACTTTTTCGCTGTCTTCTCCTCCTCCAGATTCTTTTTCGGCATCATCATCCTTATCGCATTGTTTCATTTCTTCCATAGCGATTCGATCCATTTCAAAGTCGTCACAGCCATCGCCTATTATTTGACGACAGGCATATCCGAATTTACTCTGGCAATGATGCTGCCATGGGACAAAGTGATTTCCGGTGAGATCTTCGAAACGAATGCCGTATCCATCTATTCTGTATTCCTGTTCATCAATCTGATCGTCTGTACGCTGGTCTCCTTCGCGTTATATTCCTATAAAAACAACTTTTCAGGCTATCTGAACAGACGCCAGAAGATCGTCGCCCTTCTGTTCCCGCTGAGCCAGCTGGCTTCCATGTCTGCCTGGTCCTATCCTCTGGCGTCACAGAATTCCTTCCTCAGCCCGGGAAGAACGATCTTTATCATCGTTTTGAACATCCTGGCAAACATCTCTTTGCATGCTATGTTATCCCGCGTCGCAAAAAACGCCGAACTATCGGCAAGAAACAAGATCCTGGAAGAAGAGATCAGGACCCAGGAATACTTCTATAAAGGCGTCTCTTCCAAGATCGAAGATGTCCGCAAGATGCGCCACGATATCGACAATCACTTATACACTATGCAGGCTCTGATCAAAGAAGGAAAGACAAAAGAAGCCTCTGACTATCTTTCAAAGATCATCGAAGAAGACGATTCAAAGATCATCTTCCCCGACTGTAAAAACATGGTCGTCACTTCCTACCTGGCAAAGAAACTTGACGACCTCAAAGCAGAAGGCATCGAACTCATACACGATATCCATATCCCGGAATCACTCAAGATCCCCGACCCCGATCTGATCTGTATCCTGGGAAATGTCATAAACAACGCCCAGGAAGCCGTTTCCGATATCGAAGACAAAAAGATCTTCTTAGGCGTCATCTACAAGGAACCCTATCTGACATTCTCTTGCAAGAACCACGTTTCAAAAGTCCAAACCAAAGAAAGAAGGATCAAAGAACTCGAACGAGGTCTTGGTACCTCGATCTTAGACCACCTCGCCCATAAATACGAAGGTTACTTCAGACACGAGATCAAAGACGAACATTATCTCACCAGCATCACCATCAAAAATAAAGAAGCGGAAAAACTCTATGAAAAAGATCAATATCGCCCTATGTGATGATGAACTCGATCACATCCATATCACCTCAGAACTGATCGAAAAGATCATGAAAGAAACAAGCTGCGAATATACTGTCTCTTGTTTTCAGACGTCCAAAGCTCTTCTCTCCGAGAAAAAGAACTATGATATCGCGATATTGGATATCGAATTCGAAAAAGAAAATGGCATCGAACTGGCAAAATCTCTAAACAAACGCATGCCAAGATGCCGCATCATCTTCTTATCCTCTTACATCAAATACGCAACGGATGTTTATGAAACGGAACACATCTGGTATGTCTTGAAAAAAGAGGCAGCCGCAAATCTCGACAAAGCTTTGCACAAAGCCCTTAGTTCCATCGAAAGTGAAACGAAAGAAAACTACATCTTCAAAGT
>JAZQIF010000020.1:0-7189 GCA_045540935.1 Erysipelotrichaceae bacterium
ATCGGATAATGTCACTTCCAATAGCGGAGATTATAAGATCTATATCACATCTTTAGGAACCGCTTCGAAAGTCAATGTCATTGATCTTTTAGAAGATACTCTTGGCTATACGACGATCTCGGCAAACAATCTAGTGAGCAATATACCGGTACAGATTGCCGGGAATTTATCTTTAAAACAGGCAGCAGTCATTGCTCAGGCTTTCGAAGAATACGGCGTTGAATTATCGGTAACCAATGGTGATGAAGTTGCAGACATTTCATCTCAGACTTCATCATCATCACTTTTCAATTCTGATGGTTCCTTCCTGGCGAGTGCAGCGATCATCCTGGCAACGATCAGTGCCGCCAACCGTCTTCGCAGTATCAATAAACCGAAAAAACCAGGTCTTTTATCGAGGATCTTTCATTCCCTGTTTTCTGCCAACAGAAAGCCGCCGGTTCATGTACGAAGATCGATCCGTCCAAGAAACGTGGTTTTTGAACCGCAGCCGCAAAGAAGAGTAATCCGTCAGCAGCTACGTCCTGTCGACCATAAGGGTTTCAATAACAGAATGATGAATGCCGGAAATGATCATCGAGGACCAGGCAATGATGGGCGCGGCCGAAACGGTGGTGGTAATCGAGGACGTAAATAATTGTGATTATAAAAATAATAAGCCGATATCGGCCTATGCAGGAGTAAGAATGCAATACAGACATGAATGGAAACACGAAATCTCCTATGCAGATCTTCTATCGATCAGACAAAGGCTAAGGGCGATAGCTCAGTCTGACTCTCATGCGATCAACGGTGTCTATCGTATACGCAGTTTGTATTTCGACAATATGTACGATAAGGCGTTACGGGAAAAGATCGATGGTGTCAATCGCAGGGAGAAATTCAGGATACGCTGTTACAACGATGATCCATCCTTTATCCATCTTGAGAAAAAAAGTAAGCTTAACGGATTAGGTACGAAGTTTTCGGTACTGTTAAGCCAGGATGAGACAAAAAAGATCATTGAAGGTGATATAGGCGACTGGATGATGGATCCCAAGCGCCCTTTGTTGGAAGAGTTCTATTGCAAGATGATCTATCAGGGCATGCAACCAAAGACGATCGTCGATTATACCAGGGAACCATACATATACAGACCGGGGAATGTCAGAGTGACCTTTGATTACGATATCCGCACCGGATTAGGCTTTACAGACTTATTGGATTTTGACCATGCTACCGTACCGGCAGGCGATGCCGGCATCATCCTAGAGGTCAAGTGGGACAATTATCTGCCAGAGATCATTCGGGATATCGTTCAGACCCCGGCAAGGAGGGTCACCGCTTTTTCCAAATACGCACAATGCAGGATCTATGACTAAGGAGGATAATTATTTATGACATTTGGCGATATTTTTACATCAAGCTTTTTAGAAAATGTAACAGCTATAACCATACTGGATATGGTATTGGCGATGACATTAAGCTTTGCGCTTGGCTTATTTATCTTCTTCATCTATAAGAAGACCTATGCGGGAGTTATGTACTCTTCGACTTTTGGCGTGACTTTAGTTGCCTTGACGATGATCTCAACTTTTGTCATTCTCGCTGTAACCAGTAACGTAGTTTTGTCGTTAGGTATGGTCGGTGCTTTGTCCATCGTCCGTTTCCGTACGGCGATCAAGGAACCGCTTGATATCGCCTTTCTTTTCTGGGCGATCGGTGTCGGTATCGTTTTGGCTGCCGGGATGATACCTTTGGCAGTTTTTGCCTCTATTTTAATCGGCATCGTCATCCTGGTATTCGCTAACAGGCAGAGTCACATTACACCGTTTATTCTGGTGATACAGTGCGCTGATCAACAAACAGAAAATGCAATCATGGAATATCTTTCCAAGAAGGCCAAGAAATGCGCGATCAAATCCAAGAGCGTACAGAAAGGCAATATCGAGCTCAATGTCGAGATCAGACTCAAGAGCGAAGATACGTCGTTCGTTAACAAGCTCGGTGAGCTTAATGGCGTCAGAAGTGCAGTCCTGGTAAGCTACAACGGCGACTACATGGGGTAAAGGAATATGTCAACGCGAAAAGGTTTTGACCGGATATGCGTTGTCGTGATGATCCTGGCTGTAATTGTCACAGTTCTTTTCATGAATGGCGAAAAACTGGGCATCAGTCTGGTCGTGGATGAAGATTCCGAGTCCCATTCTGATTCGCAATACTTTACCGATAATGATCTTAGCAGTTCATGGAATTACGATTCCGCTACTTCTATTCTTTTTAACGGAAATGAGATAAAAATATCTGGTGCAGGATGCTACAAGTACGATGGAAGTCTTTACATCACCCGTTCCGGTTATTATGTCATAAGCGGTCAGCTTGATGAAGGAAGCATTATCATTGATGCGGAAGATTATTCCAAGATCTGGATCCTGCTGAATGGAATCAGCATCAATAGAAGCGACAGCGGCTGTATCGTTATTGAAAATGCCGATAAAGTATTTCTGACCTTGGCTGAAGGTACAAAAAATTCTCTGGTCAGCGGTTCGGATTTTTCCGATGAAGCCAAGGAAGACGGAATCGATGCGGCGATCTTCACCAGAGATGATCTGACGATCAATGGTACAGGCTCTCTTATAATAGATTGTTCCTATAAGCATGGTATCGAAGGAAACGATGATCTGGTCATAACAGGTGGTGATATTTCGATCACCGGGACAAGAGATGCGATCCATGTCAACAACAGTTTCCGTCTGTGCAATGCGGCTGTAAATCTTGAAGGCGGTGACGAAGGAATCGATATCGATGAGACAGATGGCTATCTGTATATGGAATCAGGAAATCTGAACATCACATCGGTAGAAGACGGCATCCATACTGAGGGAGATATCATCATTGACGGAGGGTCAATAACGATATCTTCCGGTGATGATGGTATTCATTCGGCTTCTTCATTTACGATCAACAGCGGAGAGATCCTGATAAGCGAAAGCTATGAAGGTATCGAAGCGATCAATATCACGATCAACGATGGCAATGTGACGATCTATTCCAGTGACGATGGGCTCAATGCCAATGGCGGTTCATCAAATACGATGGGCGGCGGCATGGAAGGTTTCCAGGGCGCCGGCGATATGCAAAATGGTTTTGAAGGCGGTTCACGTCAGGAAGATGGTCCATCTTTCAATAGTGAAACACAAGACCAGGAAAATGAGTCGGATGAAGGAGCTGGAGTTCAGGAATCTTCCATTGAAGACGAAACATCTCTGCCGGCTCAAACAGAAGAAAGCATCGTTTTACAAAGCGATGAAGGCCCAACTGAATCAGAAACGGAAGAAGTAAGCTCAGTCATTACCATTAACGGCGGCACCTTGACAATCGTCAACCTGGGAGGCAATGATGCCGACGGCATCGATTCCAATGGTGACATCATAATCAATGGCGGCGATATAAGAGTCTCGCTTAATGGAAATGGCAGCAATTCTGCGATCGACTATGCGAGTGAATCAGGCGGGATCGCCCAGATCAACGGGGGCACTCTGATTGCCTGCGGAAGCTATTCGATGGCTGAATCATTCGATTCTTCATCAAGTCAGGCATCGGTTCTGTATACGATCTCTTCAGGTGTTGAAGCCGGTTCTGTATTACAGGTGGAAGACAGCGAGGGAAACATCCTTATGAGCTATGAAGTACCTAACAGCTTTACGGCAGTCAATATTTCCTGTCCGGAAATGAAAGTCGGAGAAGAATATATCATCAGCATCAACGATAATATCGACACGATTGATATCGATGAGATCACCTCGTCCTATGGCGACGTACAAAGCGGCGGTTTTGGCGGAACCATGAACTTCGGTGGTGGTATGTCTCCTCGAGAGGGTTCGATGCAGGAAGGCGAAGCTCCACCGGAAATGGAAAACGGAGAAATGCCGGAAGGCTTAGACAATGAAGGAGAAAGACCTGAACTTCCTGAAGATATGAACTTCGAAGGCGAAGGAGAAAGACCTGAATCTCCGGATGGCATGGATCAGCAAGGACCCGGGAGTCAAAGACCTGATGGTGGCTCAGACCTGGAAAAGCCGGAAGGCATGAATGAAGGAGGACCTGCAGCAAATGATCAGCAGCAATCCATTCAAAACGAGATCCAGGAAAACGAAGAAGCGATCGAAGCGGAAGATGAAGTTTCTGTGGAAGCAGAAACGATCACAAATGAAACTTTGATCCTTGGCGGGTCAGCCCTCATATGTTTGGCACTTGCTTTCCTGTTTGTTGCCTTATACAGAAAAAGACAGTATTGATGATTTGATCATAACAAATTGCAAAAACCGCTCATTGCGGTTTTTCATTTAGAGTTCATTTGAAGTTCATATGAAGTTCATATAAGACATTTAATATTTGGCTATGCGGCTAACAAAAAAGAGAAAAATAAGGCCTATTATCAAGCGTTTGTTGCTATGTCTTGCAAAATCGGTGTCTGTTTACGATTAAAACTAAATGAAAAGAAAGGAAAAGCGATGGCAAATACAAAAGTTTATTCTTTCAGGTTTCCTGAAGATACTCTAAATCAGATCGATTATCTGTTAGAAGATGACAAGAAGATCGTCTGGAATGACAGGCGGAAAGCTAAGAACAGGCTGGTGATTGTTGAAGATGCCATCTATGAAAAATACATCAGAAGAGTCAATGACATTCAAGGTAAAGAACTCAAGGACCAGATAGGGAAAATAGTATCTGAGAAAATCCAGGAATCCATGGAGGGAATCAATAAGCAGCTGGAAGAGTTGTTATATATAGCGATCAAAAGCGATCTGGGAAAGAAACTGTTCTACGGAGTCCAAGGATCATTCCACCTCCTCCAGACATCAATGACGCTATCGAGATCATTGTTGATGAAGAATCCGGATGGAACAATGCCTTGGAAAAGTATATGCCCACAGAATGGAAGTACGAAAAGGAGCATCGGCATAGGACCGGATAACTCAAGACATAGAACACAAGACTGTACAGTCCATTTAAGCGGCCAAGGCAAAACGAGTTTATATAGTGGGACAGTGGCCCACTATTTTTTATGAACAATCGGTCATCATGCATAGCTTTTATGAAGAATCCGAACAATCCTCCAAAAATAAGATCAATGATAATCGCAATAAAGAATTCGATTTATATACATAGATTTTTGTACCTCGCTTTTTCATCTTACAGAAAGTGATCAACGCGTGACAAAACTGTCATAAAAAAGAAGTAATGGACGATGACTTGTTTGAACAGCACAACTGGCAAAAAGTCGAAACACGTCGATAAAGAATCAAGAGGATTAAGAATGTGGGACTATCCGCATTCTTTTCAGATAATTGACGGTGTTACTGGAATTTGATTTATGTGTATATAAAACTCCGAGATTTATATGAAGAATATAAAATCTCGGAGTATATTCCGAGAATATATTGAATAAATAAAAATCTCGGAATATAATATGGTCGTGAGGAGAAGCACTATGATCATAAGGGAAAAATATCTGAAACAGATCAGACCGTTCTATGACAGTGACCTGATCAAAATCATCACTGGTATCAGACGGTGCGGTAAATCTATCGTTCTATCCCAGATCAGAGATGAACTGGCTTCAAAGACCGACAATATTATTTATCTGAATTTCGAAGATAAAGAGATCGAAGCATCTTTTTCTTCGTGGAAACAATTGCTGGATCATGTTGAAGAAAACCGTAAAGAAGGACTCTGCTACGTTTTTCTTGACGAGATACAGGCACTTGAAGAGTGGGCTGAGGCAGTTAAAACTTTAAGGCTTAGAAACTGTTCGGTCTTCATCACCGGATCAAATTCCAGGCTTCTTTCAAGTGAGTTCACCGATCACCTTTCAGGAAGATATGTCTCGTTCAGAATATACCCGTTCGTCTATAAAGAACTGGTGGAATATGGGAAGCAGCTCAATAAAGAAATCACCTTGATCGACTACCTCAGCTGGGGTGGCTTTCCCAAAAGGATCGAATTTGATGGTGAAGAAGCGCAGAGAAGATATCTTAACGATCTCGAGGAAACAATCGTTTTCAGAGATCTGATCCTGCGTAAAAGAATCAACAAGCCGGATGAATTCAGAAAACTGACGAATTATGTACTGTGCATAAACTCACGGACTTTTTCTGTAAAAGGTATTACCGATTATATGACGAAAAACGGTTCCAGGATCACAGACAAGACGGTTAAGAAATGGATGGCCTATCTTGAAGAAGCCTATGTGATATCTCACCTTAGCCTTTATTCGACCAAGGCAAAACGCGAGCTGGATTATTATTACAAGGTCTATGACGCCGATGTTGCGTTCAATTCGCTGCGTGTCTTCAACAACAGATATGATTTTTCACATAATCTGGAAAACATCGTCTACAATGAGCTGATCTACAGGGACTACCATGTCTCTGTGTTCATCAATCAAGGTAAAGAGATCGACTTTGTTGCCGAAAAAGATGGAAGGAAATATTACATCCAGGTTGCGATGAGCGTTGTAGAAGACAAAGCCTACAACAGAGAAATGGATGCATTCAAGGGGCTTAGCCAGTTAGACAGGAAGATCCTTATTACGACCGATCCGACAGATTATTCCACAAGCAATGTGACTCATGTTTCATTTGAAAGATTTCTGTCATTAGAAACGCTTGCGGAAATCTGACATTTTATAATCAATTCTTGAAGAAAAGCGTCGTTATAATACGACGTTTCTGATTTTGAAATACGTGTGAGTTAATTATTCCTCCGCAAACGGCTTGTATATACAAAAACTGAATCTTTATTATTTTTTTGTATGCTTTTATACTAGTGGGACAGTGGCCCACTTTTTATGTCATAACACATGATAGAAGATCTCTTATGTGAAATACGTGTGTAAGATAACGGCGGTTCTCGATCCCACGCTTTACCTTGTTTGATGAGAATGCCCGAAACAGCGCATAGAGGAATCCTGTCTGTGAAAGCAGAAAAAGATAACTGTTTTTTATAAATCAGCCAATCTACAATCGTGCGGTTGACAAGACCGCAAATGTAGAGTAATCGTATATGTTCTTTGACAGTATTTACGGATGCACGATTCAGCTATAATGAAAGTGCCAAATAACACAGAAAGTGTCTGAGCAGCTATTCAGCCTTTTCTGTGTTTGGCGACCTCAGGCTGGATAGCTGCTCAGACATATGAGGTTTT
>JAZQIF010000021.1:0-3838 GCA_045540935.1 Erysipelotrichaceae bacterium
TGTCTGCGATAAGCTCGTCATCGCCACGGGCGGGGTATCGTATTCTTCCACCGGCAGTACGGGCGACGGCTATCGCTTCGCAAAGAAGTTCGGCCATGATATCATCGAGCCAAAAAGCGCTTTATGTCCGATCAAAGTAAAAGAAAAGATCTCTCATGAGATGCTGAAGCTGACGATGCGCAATGTCACCTTGAAGATCAAGGCAGGCAAGTTCAAAAAGGAGATCTTCGGCGATCTGGAATTCCTGCCGGGCAGGATCACCGGCCCGATCGTATTGAGCGCTTCTTCTTTGATCAACCGCATGGAAGACGTCGGACTCTCCCTTGATCTCAAACCGGCCCTCGATGAGGAAAAGCTGGATAAACGTCTTTTAAGGGAGATCGAAAAAGAACCAAACAAGGATGTCTTATATCTTCTGAATACTTTACTGCCGAAACAGTTCATCTCTTTCTTTGTTGAAAACACTGAAACGGATACACGCATAGAATTGAATTCTTTCTCCAAGAAAGCACGCATGAAGCTCGTACAGGATCTAAAACATTTCAAATTGACCTATGAAGGACTCGATGACATCGATAAGGGCATCGTGACTTCCGGCGGCGTCAGCGTGAAACAGATCGATCCCAAGACGTTCGAATCCAAGCTGTGCAAAGACTTATACTTCATCGGTGAGGTCGTTGATGTGGACTGCCTGACGGGTGGTTTCAATATGCAGTGTGCCTTATCGATGGGCTACAGCTGCGCGAAAAACATGGAGTAAAAAAAGATCAGCTTTCGCTGATCAGATGTGCAGTTTTACATAATTGGCGATATATTCCGCGCCATTGCTGATCTCGTGTCTGGCGATATTGTCCAGGCACTTTTCAAGTCTTCCGGTATGGATGAAGTCATCCAAGACATCGTAGATCCTTTCCGGATCTTCGCAGCGGATCCCATAGCCATGGGTCAGAACGTAGCGGTAGTTGTTGTCCTCCTGGCCGTGGATGTGGCCGGTGATGACGATGGCGGTGCCGCTTCGTACGGATTCGATGATGACGTTGGGTCCCGCCTTGGTCAGGATGATGTGGGACTTGGCCATGAACTCGTTCATGTTGTGGACGAAGCCATGGATCCTGACGAAATCAGGGATGTCCCCTTTCCGGCGCATGGCGATGAGTCTCTTATGCAGATGTTCATCGAGTCCGCAGATGAAATCGACGGTGATATTGCGCAGCTTGCAGACATTGCTCAAGAAGGCGATGTTCTTGTTCAAGTCGGTCGATGTGTTGACCATCAGGATGTTGACGACGTCACCGACTTTTTTCGGTTCGGAAGAGACGATGATGTCATCCCTTACCGGGAAGCCGGAGACCAGGACCTTTTCTTTCTTGAATCCGCGTTCGAGGTAATCGTTTCGTATCGCTTCGGTCGGAACGAAAGTCATATCGGCTCTCTTGTCACGCCAGACGCTCGGCGGATCGACCAGGTCGATGACACCGACATAGAACGGGATCTTCAGTTTGTTTCTTTTGAGTATGTAAGAGATGGCCTGCGTGAACATGCATTGAACGGAGATGATCAGATCGGGCTTGAACTCTTTGATCTCTTTGATCAGATTCTTTTTCAGGCGCAGATACATCTGCGTATGGACGAAGGACGGAAAGTGTTCCGAAAACCTTTCAAAACCGTAGTAGACCATCGGTGCTCGGGTGGTCAGCGGGATGTAGGAATTCTCCATGAATTCGCCGACTTTCCCTAACAATGGAAAGACATCGAGCTGTTTTGTATGATAACCGGCATCGATCAGTTTCTTTTCGATCGCGTTGGAAGAGGATCTGTGTCCCGAACCGGTCTTTATGGAAGTCAGGATAAGCACGTTTTTCATACATATCATTATACAGAAGGAAAAATGTTTTCGATACAGGGGAAACGAAGACGAAAACGTATTCATTCAAATATAATAAAGTCATAAGAAGAATTTCATGGATCATTCATAAGAAAGGAACTTTATGGCAAAGAAGAAAAAGGAACTGACGGAAGAAAAAGTGTCGCGTCTTTCTCTGATCATCAATGCACTGGTCACCGTTTATGCACCTATGCATATGGATGATCTGGCGGATAAGATCGAGGAATACTTCCCGGAAGACTATGCTTCTGTTGAAGAAGAGGATCTTTTCAACATGTTTTTCCTGGCCGGGAAAAACGGTGTCTACTATATCGACGAAGAATACGACTACATCTCTCTTTTTTCGGAAGAAGAGATTGCGATGATGCGTGAGATGCCGGAACTGAAAGCTCTGATGGATCTCGATGTAGAGAAGGAATTCGACGATCCGAAAGAGATCCTGAAATACGGAAACCTCTTTGATATGAAGGGGGAAGAAAATTACGATGCCCTGCGTGCGTATTTTGAAAAGCTGGAATATAAGAAAAAGAATACGGCGGAAGACGCCTATCGCGAAGCGCTGGTCGTCATCTATAAGATGTATGACGAAGAAGAGTTCTTTGCGCAGCTGAGAAAGCGGGTCAAGGGAAGCTTCGATACGACCTATCTTTCGGAACTGATGTTCGATATCGGTGCCGATATGCCAAGGGGCATCTTCCATGGCTATTCGTTCAGTGAGATCTCAAAGATCGTGAACGATCTGAAGGGTCTGTTCGATCTTGACGAACAGCGCATCGAGATCCCGAAGAACTATCGCAAATACGGCCATTACTCCTATGAGCGCTGTCTCAGGCTGGCAGAAAAGCTCAAAGACAGCGGCATCTTTGAAGATTTCGTTTCCGACAACCTGCTGGAACTGCTGGTCAACGGCAAAGAGGTCTTCGTACAGCTTCTCGGTTACTACAACGGCGATCGCAGTATCGTCATCTACCGCGACCGCAGAAACATGGAATACAATTATCAGTTCATCGCTTCCGAAGATGATTACTATCCGGATATCGTATCGCGGGTAAACAACGGCCAGGTGATCTTTGATGATGCCGGCGGTTTTGCCACGCCGGAAGTTCAGGATCAGCTGAATGAAAAAGATCTTCCGTTATATCCGCTGCTGGTGCAGCTCGATCCGGTGAAAGGACCCCGTCTTGCCGAAAACGAAGAGCTCGACCTGTTCGGAGCGGTGCTCGACAATCTTGTGAGGATCTACGACAAGCTGGGTGAAGATATCGGCAGCCTCTGTGTCGAAGGCAATCCTTTTCAGATCGTTCAGATCTATCTGACGGAGACCGATGTCGATATGGGCCATTACACCTATCTGGAACTCGGTGATCCGGTGATCCCGTTTGAAGTCGATCCGATCGGCAAGGATATGAAGATCAAGGCAAAACGCGATGCCGATATCTGCATCGGCTTGTATTCGATCCCGGTCATGACGGAAGAAGTTCCTTCCTATGTCACGTACGTCTATAATGCATCGGCGGATCTGATCGCCGGCTTTGATACATGTTCTGCGGAAGAGATGAAGGATACAAAAAACAAGATCATCCGCATCCTGGAAGCCAACGGTCTGCGGCCGCGGTCGCTTTGCTTCAACAACGAATTCTGCCTGGAGGTCTACGAAGAGCTCTGCGATTTCTATGATCTGGAAGACTATGATCTGGGCTGTGAAGAGCTCGATATGTTCTTCTGGGATCTGCTGACCAGGGAAGATGACCTGCCGCCGACAGAACTCATCCATTGATTAAGAAGCCTTGAAAAAAGGCTTTTTAAATGTTTAGTTTTCGTAAAGTTTGTTTCATATCGATTCAATTTCCCTGCAAAAAGTGCTAAAATCAACCGGGAAAAGAGAAAAATATGAAGCGCTATTTTAAAGATGAAATGAGAGCTTCCCTTCGCATACAGCTGGCCTTTGCCCTG
>JAZQIF010000022.1:0-2908 GCA_045540935.1 Erysipelotrichaceae bacterium
CGAGAAAAGCCTTATTTCAAGGCTTTTTTTCATTGGCCACTTTTTTTGTGATACGTTTGTGATACGCTAGCACTGATTTCGATTGAATAATTTCTCGTCTGCATCAGCGATTTTCTTCATGGCCTCCGGTGACATGTGCGTATAAATGGAAGAGTTTATTTCGGCATCCTTCTGGCCGAGAGTTGTTGACCGGTCATAGACTGTGATGCCCTGATCCTTGAGATAGTTGTTGTAAAGATGTCTCAGCTGGTGATTCGTGTTCCATCGTAGAGAGATCAGATCCAGAGCCTTCTGCTTGTGATTGTTCAGTGTCCTTTCAGCCATTGGCACAAAGCCGTCCCCTGACCGGGGGAAGATAAACCAGTTCTCGTCATAACCTTTACGGTTTTTCTCCCTTTCCCTGATCCCGATCAGATAATCATAGAGACTTTTGCCGATCACGATCTTCCGATCGCTTGTTTCGTTTTTCGGCTCACCGACTTCGAATCCCCTGTTCTCTGTCTTTCTGGTGATCGATTCGTCAACGATCAGCATATTCTCAAATCGCAGATCATTGAACTTTAAAGCCAGGCATTCACCCAACCTGAGGCCTTTATTGCCATTACAAGATAGATTCCATATGTCGGGCTGTATTTCCCATAAAGCATCTCGATCGCGTCCAGAAACGAATAATAATCCTTTACAGACCAGATATTCTCTTCCTTCTCTCTTTTCTTCAGCTTCTCTTCATGTGTTGTTTTGAAGTACTTGATCTTATCTGATCTTTGTCACAGCAAAGAAGGAGAAAACAATGTATGAAAAAGTAAATCCGGGCCATCCGGATAAGATCGCAGACAGGATCGCAGGTGCAATCGTTGATCTGGCATATACAAAAAACCAGGATCCGAAAGCAGCGGTTGAGGTTCCGATCGGCCATGGAAAATGTCACATCATAAATGAGTGCTCGGAGCATCTCGAGTTAAAGGACATCGAAGCGATCGTAAAAAGGATCTCAAAAAAACGAAAACATAGAGATCGATTATGCGGAATATCCGCAAGACATTCACCTGTCCGACAATCAGAGTCATCAGTTCCGCTGCGGAGACAACGGCATCTTCAAAGGAGTGCCTGTGAGCGGCGAACAAAAAGAACTATCGATGATCGCTCATATAATCTACAGTGAATTCCCGTTCGATGGAAAATATATCCTGGACAGGTCTTCCAACCGGCTCATCATCTGTCAAAGCAACGCCTCTGCAAAACAGATCCGTTCACTGGAGATCATGAAAGATCTCCCCTATCATCTTGAGATCAATCCCATCGGAGAGTGGAGCGGCGGCATCGATGTCGACTCCGGTGTTACCAACCGGAAGCTCGGATCGGATATGGCGGATTCCGTAACCGGTGGCGGACTTTGCGGAAAGGATTTTTCTAAAGCAGATATCACACTCAATCTTTACGCGTTCGAAACAGCACAAAGGACCGGCAAGGAAGTCGATATCGTCTGCGCGATCGGCGATTCCAATGTGAAGATACGTATCGGAAACGAAGAAAGGACATGCGCCTTCAAAGATATCGTTGATGAAATGAAAATCGTATTGAAGGAAAAATACAAAAGTTTTGAAGGCCTGGCAAACTGGGGATATTTCTGATGAAAAACAAGGATCTTCTGATCGAGAAAACAAAAAGATGGCTGAGTCAAAGAAACGGTATCGATATCCTGGGCAGAGATATCTGTTACCTTTCACTGCTTCTGAATACCTTGAATCTTTTTATAAATCAGCCAATCTACAATCGTGCGGGTAATTTAGTCAGTATTTACGGGTGAATCTTACTCTTGAAAGCAATAAATGGCGCAAGATGCGTGTTGTTTTCGGCCATCTGTCTTTGTAGTTGTTTACTCTGTGTATATAGATGAACCAGTTGAGATAGCTTTGAAGATTATGGATATCCATGCCGATAAAGCGCCATATGTATCTTTTAAGCCATCCGCACATATTGTTGATGAAACGCATGTGTTCAAGATAGATCGGATCCTTACTGTTGGCTTTGTATACCTCTTGCGTGCACTTAAGCTCTTTGATCAGTTTGTTGTGAGAATGATCGCCGTCGTGGATGATGTGAGAACCCTCTTTGATATGCGACTTCAAAGCATTCATGATCCTTTTGGAAGAAGGCTTGCCATGTCCCGAGATGATCGCCACCATATTCTTGTATTTATCTATGGCGACGACGATGCAGACCTTGGATCTTGATAAGCCTCTTAAGTGCTTTCCGTCTTTTTTGGCCAATACTTCATAGTCTTCGATATAGGTCTCATCAATCCAGACTGTGCCGCTTAATACAAGATGATCCTGATAACCATCGACTGTCTTAAAGATCTTCTTGCGCCATAATTCCGCCGTATTGGATGATATATCAAGCACTTCGCACAATAACTGTAACGGCACATTGAATGACATTAACTGTATATAGCTCATGAGCTTATGCAAGGATATCTTGGCGCTGTTGAATACAGAATCCGATAAAAGTGTATAGCTTTCATCACAGTCCTTGCACCGGTATCGCTTATGACCTGCTGAAGTAAAGCCGTCTTCAAAATATCTTTGTGAACCGCAGATCGGACACAAGGGCTTCCTGTCATAGAACAGGGCCGCTTCTTCAAAGGAAGAAAAGCCATATCTTTGTTTATCGATCCTGGTATCGACAGCTTCCTTCAGTTTCTCAAAATGACCATCAGACAAAGAGAAAACATACTCCTCAAATGGATTAGTTTCAGACATAATAAAAAACCTCATATGTCTGAGCAGCTATCCAGCCTGAGGTCGCCAAACACAGAAAAGGCTGAATAGCTGCTCAGACACTTTCTGTGTTATTTGGCACTTTCATTATAGCTGAATCGTGCATCCGTAAATACTGTCAAAGAACA
>JAZQIF010000023.1:0-2583 GCA_045540935.1 Erysipelotrichaceae bacterium
TTTCGATCTCAACGAACTCAATGATGCAAATATCGATGCTCAAGAAGAAGCGGATCTTGAAGCCAAAGAAAAGCGCTACAAATCCGCAGAAAAATACATCACGACGCTCAATTCCGCTATCGAATTATATGACGGAGATAACGGCATCAAGGAACAGCTTTCCACATTAGTCAGAGGGCTCAATCTTGACGATGAGATCATCACCAGCGTCAAAGAAAAGATCGAAAGCATCTACTATGATCTCAACGATGAGACTGACCGGCTCAAAGATCTTCTATCGCAGTTCGCCGATGAAGATATCAATATCGAATACATCGAAGAAAGGCTTTATACCTATTCAAAATTAAAGCGCAAGCATTCTATCGATACTTTGGGACTTCTTGAAAAACAGAAGGAACTTTCCGAAAAGATCGCGCTTTTTGATGACCGCGAATATGTCTTAGGCGAAAAGCAAAAGAAACTCGATGAGCTTTATAAGCATGCTCATGAAAAGGCGGAAGTCCTGCACAAGATCCGCCAGGACAAGGCAAAAGATCTTGAAGATAAAGTCGTCAGACACTGCCAGGATCTCATCCTGCCGAATACCCGTTTCTCGATCAGGATCGATGAGACCGATCTTGGTAATAACGGCATCGATGATATCGAATTCTATGTCTCGATGAACAAAGGGGAAGACCTCAAACCTTTGAAAAATGCCGCTTCCGGCGGTGAGATCAGCCGATTGATGCTGGCGATGAAGGCCGTATTTACGTCTTTGAGCGAGACCAGTTTAGCGATCTTCGATGAGATCGATACCGGTGTTTCGGGCAAAGTTGCTTTGGCCATCGGTCTCAAGATCGCCTCGATCGCAAAATCTACGCAGGTCTTGTGCATCAGCCATCTGGCTGCCGTTGCCGCTTGCGCAAAGCAGCATTTCTACATCTATAAGAATGACGATGCCGGCTATTCCAATACTTCCGTAAGAAAGCTCGATGAGAAACAGATCATCGAAGAACTGGCGATGATCTCGACATCCGAGACCAGTGCTTCCGCGATCGAAGCTGCCAGAACGCTCTACGAAAGTGCCCAGGCACAGGTCAGAAAATGAAACTGAAAAACGCTCTGCGGGAATATATCCTGGCCTTATCGACCAGTGAAGGCAAAGCCACCAATACGATCGAATCATATTCCCGCGATCTGAATAAATATGTCGAATATCTTCAGGAAAAAGGTATCGAAGATACCGGAAAGATCAAAGAAGAAGATGTCTTTTCCTATACGGAAGGCTTAAACGAACATTATTCTCCCGCCAGCATCAACCGGATCAAAGTCTCGATACGCAATTTTCATCGTTTTCTGAACTTCAAATACGATCTGAAAGACCCGACATTGAATCTGAAGACCTCCAGAGGCGCCAAGCGTCTTCCGGTCTATGCCACAAAAAGCGAGATCGATCAGCTCATGTCCGGTTTCAATGATGAAGATATGGATGAATACTTCAAACATACGATCCTGGAAACGATCTACGGATTGGGACTTCGAGTATCGGAATGCTGCGAACTGAGGACCAGTCAGGTAAATCTCAGGGACGGCTTTGTCAAAGTCCTGGGAAAGGGGAACAAGGAAAGGGTAGTTCCGATACCCGATGAGACGAAAAGGATGATGGATATCTATTTTTCCAATATCCGTCCGCTCCGCATAAAGAAGAATACGAATCTCTTTTTCATCAACCGTTTGGGCAAAAAGATCTATCCGCAATACGTGGAAAAGCTCATCCAGCAGAAACTTGCCGAAACAGACCTCGACAAGCATCTGACGCCGCATAAGCTCCGCCATTCCTATGCGACCCATCTTCTGGAAGGGGGAGCAGATTTAAGGGTCATACAAGAACTGCTGGGACATGCCGATATCTCAACGACCGAGATCTATACCCATGTGCAAGCCGAGCACCTCAAAGACACGTATTTGAAGGCTCACCCGTTTGCTAACGAGAAAAAACTTGATAAATGAACATAAAATGAACAATAATAAAAGGGGGATAACATTATGAAGTATTATTATGCAGATCCTGATGATGAAGTTTATGTCGTTTATTATGATGAAACAAAGAAAGAATATTTTCCCGTATTCAAAGAGAAATACGGAGATAAACCGATCTTTTCGATCGATCTGAAAGAAGTAAGCGGTAAAAAGGAGATCGAAGCCTTAAATAAGTATATGGATCCGTATGGATCGGGGAAAAAGAACATCTATATGGCCGGTCCGTTATTCAACGAAGGCGATCGTTATTCCAACCAGATCAATTCCGATGAATTGAGAAAGAAGGGTTATGCCACATTCCTGCCGCAGGAAGTCGTGATCGATAAAGACAGCAGCAAGCTGGTAAAAGCCGCGTGTTTCTATATGGATTTCAAAGCGATCAATCTGTGTGAGATCGTGGTAGCCAATTGTAACGGTATCGATATCGATTCTGGCACAGCTGCCGAAATAGGCATGTGTTACGCCTTGAATAAAAAGATCTTTGCTTATAAAAGCGACGTAAGAAATTATTACAACGAAGATTTCAAACTGAATAACTTCGTCGGGGGACTTGTCGACAACAGG
>JAZQIF010000024.1:0-33185 GCA_045540935.1 Erysipelotrichaceae bacterium
GATGTAGCTTTTGATAAGAGCGAAGTCATCGGCGCTTTTTTCTGATTTGAACTGTCCGGAGATCTTCAGTTTTGATTTGATGCACCGAAGGCTTCTCTCGCTTAAATTGTCGTCATATGGCAAGCTGAAGTCTTTGACCCATATGAAGTAATTGTCTTTGTATCTGTAAAGTCTTCTGATCAGCGCTTTTTCTTCTTTCCCATAGTATTTATTGAAGTCGGCATCATTTTCCTTCAGTGCTTTTTCAAGGATCAGGTTCAGCGTCTCAACAAAGGAAGCGATGCCGTATTTTTGGCAGGTGGCAAAAATGGTATTGTTTCTTCAGAAGAGAATAACTGAATCCTTATCGACAGAGAACAGACCATAGTTTATGAATTTCTGATACAGCTCAGGCTGCAGGAATTCCATAAGCACAAATGGGGTGTGACCATTGAGCATTTCTTTTGGCACTGAATCGA
Organism: Erysipelotrichaceae bacterium; assembly: GCA_045540935.1. Taxonomy (GTDB): domain Bacteria; phylum Bacillota_I; class Bacilli_A; order Erysipelotrichales; family Erysipelotrichaceae; genus Colivicinus. Next base: position 459 of record JAZQIF010000024.1, read on the forward strand.
CATGACTGATCAATGTGTTCATGTCTTTCTGAGAGTTCAGACCCAAAGCGGACAGATCTGTCTTTTTAGGAGGGAGATAGCGCATCTCGACATGTCTGTATTCCAAAGGACCCTTTTTCCTGGGGGTCTTCGGTCGACTTGTCGTATGAGGCCCACTCAGTCAGGCTGATGCCTGCGCTTTTGAATAAGCCGGATCCAATGCAGGTGTAGAGCGTCTTTTTCAATAAGCGGATCTGCTCATAATGGTCGGACAACATCACATAAAGAGACCGGCCGTTTCCTTTGGAATGCACCGCTTATAGCAAGTACAAGTTTGGCCGTATCTGCAGAAAAAGCTGTGAAGGCTATGTCCTTTTCATCTGTAAAAGAAGAGACGGAAACCTTATCAGAATTATTGGTGATGCCTTTCTCCTTTCTTGAATATATAAGCACCTGCCTCATCTTCGCTGTAAGAGAAGATCAATCTGTAATTAAGAAAATAAGCTGAAGAAGTAAATTCCTCCTCTGCCCTTGAACTGGAATTAAAGTTTACAGTTCAAGTGTAATAACTTGTAACAAATTATTATTGACAACGCTTACACAATATTCTATATTGATTTTGTAAGAAGGTTTGTCACTCCTCGGGAGGCAAGTCCTAAACATGTAGTTTGTTTTGGGTTTTGCACGAGGAGTTTTTTATTGGAAAGGGGGATGGATGAGAGTTATCAGAGCGATCAACAACAATGTAGCGATCTGTCTTGACAGCAACAACCGGGAAGTCGTTGCATTCGGCAAAGGGATCGGATTCCGGCGTCCACCCTATGAGATCTCACTTTCTGAGATCGACAGGACCTACGCGGACATCTCTCCGGTCTACATCTCCATGATCAACGAGATCTCGGAAGATGTGCTGGAATGTTCCATGAAGATCTATGACCTGATCATCACTTCTCTGGATTGTGTCGTCAACGCAAACATCGTCATCACTCTTGCCGATCATATCCAGTTTGCGATCAAGCGTCATCAAAGCGGTATGAAGATCGATATGCCCTTCCTTCTGGAAGTTCAGGCCTATTACAAAAAAGAGATCGCCATCGCCGAAAAAGCACTGGAGATCATAAAAAGGATCACAAAAGTCGAGTTGCCAAGAGAAGAACTTTCGGCGATCGCCCTTCATATCGTGAATGCCGAAGCGATCCAGGAAAACGATAAAGACTTCAAAGAAGAAGATGTCCTCGATGAGATCTGCGAGGTGATAGAAAAAGAACTCGACATTAAGATCGACAAACAAGGCTTCAATTATTCAAGATTCGCAACCCATATCCTGTATCTTCTCAAACGGATACGGGAACCTGACAAAGGATATACGAATGGCATGAGCCTCGATATCCTGAAACAATTGCAGGAAAAATCACCGAATACCTACATCTGTGCAAAAAAAGTGGCTGCATACATCGAATCATCGCTCGACACCAGGATCAATGATGAAGAGCTGATGTACATACTGATCCATATTAATCGACTCTACAACAGAGAGGATTGTAACCAATAGGGCAAAACCTCAGGTCGAAAGAATTTCTTTCTTTTGATTTGAGGTTTTATTTATATCAGGCTGATACGGAACAAACGCGCGTGCTCCGTTCACATACAATGAAAGGACAATAAAAACATGGCAAAAAAAGATTTTAAAGCAATGGCTGAAAGCATACTTAGCGGAATGGGCGGAAAAGAAAATGTTTCCTTCTGCTCCATCTGTATGACCCGCTTGAGAGCGACTGTCAAAGATAAGGGTCTCGTGAAAAAAGAAGAGCTCGAACAGATCCCGGGTGTCGTCGGGACCCAATGGGTCGGCGAACAGTTACAGGTCATCGTCGGTGCAGAAGTCAAGAAAGTCTTCGATGAGATACAGAAGATCGCTGACTTCGATGTAAAGATCGAAGAAGAAGCTTCCGCAAGGGAATTCTCGATCAAAGCGATCCCGGGCATCCTCTTAGACTACGTCTCCGGTTCCGTCACACAGATCATCCCGGTCTTACAGGTCGCTTCCCTTGCAATGGCTTTAACGGCAATCCTGGGACCAAATATCCTGAAGGCTTTACCTGCAGACAACGGCTTCATGGTCTTCTTAAACATGGTATATAATACAGGTTTCTATTTCCTGCCGGTCTTCTTAGGCTATTCTTCAGCAAAGAAACTGAACCTTCCGGTTCTGTACGGTATCCTGATGGGCGTCTTGTTGATAACTCCGGACTTCGTCAATGCCGTTGCAGCCGGAACACCGATCAACTTCTTAGGCATGGATATTCCAAGCCTGACATACTCTTCCTCTGTTTTCCCGGTACTTCTTTGCATGCCGATCATCAAACTTCTGGATACGTTATGCAATAAATACCTGCCGGATGTTATCAGAGTCTCTTTTGCATCAACTCTGACATTTCTGATCGGCGCTCCGATCTGCTTCTTATTCATCGCGCCGTTAGGCAATACGTTCTCACAGCTCTTCGGCGGTGCGATCAACTGGATCTCTCAAAACCTCGGCATCTTAGGCGGCGCACTAGCCGGTGGTTTATGGTTATTCATCGTTATGACCGGTACACATATGGTCCTGTTCCCAACGATGATCGGCGGACTTATGGCTAACGGTTACGAAAACCTGATCATGCCGAGCATGGGCAAGTGTTATATGGCCTTATTAGGTATCGAATTAGTCGCTTTATTAAAGATCAAAGACAAGAAAGAAAGATCCAACATTATCTCTTTCTGCATCTCTGACTGGATCGGCAACGTCACTGAACCTGCCCTGTATGGTCTCGTAATGAAATACAAGAAGAGCATTCCTGCTCTGATCCTGGGCGGTGCAGTCGGTGGTGCTTTGGCCAGAGCCCTTGGTGCAGTAGTTTATGGCATCATTCCGGGCGTTCATATCATTGACATGTTTACTAACCTGGCTGCCTTAGGCGGACCTAATCCGAAGCTCAACTGGGCGATCACCTTCGGCACAAGCATTGCTGCCTTAGTCGTCTCCTTTGTATATTGCTGGTTCTTCGTATTCAATGACGAGAAAGAACAGAAGCAGTAATGGAGAAGATCGGATTAGATAAAAACTGGTTTCGCCATGTAGGATATGGAGCTTTCACGATCGCCGGCCGTCTTGGAAACAAGAAGGCCGCGGTCGCCGGTCCTTATGGACCGGAATCGATCCCTGATGTTGCATTACCGGTCAGGCTTCCTGATGATTTCTGTATCAGTATGGAAAGAAAAGACGACCAGTACACCAACAGAGACGTCGGCTTCTTCCAAGGGGGACTCGCCAAATACTGGTGCAATCTCTTCTTGAAAGAAGAATGGAAAGACAAGAGGCTGATCCTGGACTTTGACGGCGTCTACATGAACTCTGAATACTTCATTAACGGCTACCATCTTGGAAAACACCCTTATGGCTATACACCGTTTCACATCGATATCAACGACGGCACCGTGTTTGGTCAGGACAACATCTTACGTGTCGACATCCAGGCCGATCACCCCAACAACCGCTGGTATGCGGGCGGCGGCATTTACAGAGACGTTCATCTCTACATCGCCGATAAAGTCTACATCCGGCCATGGAACATGTTCATCAAAACTCCCACTGTCGGAAAACACAGCATTGTGGAATGCCATTACTTCATTGAAAACGACCTGACAGAAGATAAAGAAATAAAGATCTGCTTACAGGTCTTCGACGAAGAAACTGTCGTTGCAAAGACAGATGAGATCTTCTTTCTGAAGGCAAAGGAAGCGCTTGAAGCTGTTTCACTCATCGAAGTCGATGATTGCAGACTCTGGTCTGTGGAAGAGCCAAATCTCTACAGACTTCAAAGCACGATCACACTGGATGATGAGACGATCGATGAAGGCGAATACCGCTTCGGCATCCGTGAGATACAGATCGACTCAGTCAATGGTTTCCGACTCAATGGCAAAGAAATGAAACTGTATGGCGGCTGTCTGCATTGTGAGAAAGGCTCCCTGGGTCTCAAAGACTACAGAGCAGCTGAAAAACGCAGACTTATGAAACTAAAGGAGCTTGGTTTTAACGCCATCCGTACATCGCACAATCCGCCTTCCGAGACCTTCTTAAACCTTTGTGATGAGCTCGGTCTTCTGGTTTTAGATGAAACGTTCGATACTTTCCTTGAAATGAAGTCTGCAAAAGACTATCATCTGTACTTTGAAAACTGGTGGGAAAAAGATCTCACACTTCATGTACAGAGGGAACGGAATCATCCATGTGTATGGTGTTATTCCCTTGGTAATGAGATCAAAGACCTCTATAAGCCATATGGTGTCGAATATGCAAAAAAGATCGTGAAACGCTATCACGAACTTGACGATACAAGACCGGTCATGTCGGCAGTCAATGGCATGAGTGCCATCGGCTATGATGGCAAAGCTCCGGACAATACGATCATGTTCGGCTATCACGAATTCGACTTGCGAAAAGACGGCATCATCTTTAAAGACAAAGTCGTCGAAGGCGAAGCTGATCCCTGGGGCGATCAAACCAAAGATTTATTTGAACTCTTTGATATCGCCGGCCAGAATTACATGCACAGGCGTGCCGAACACGATCACGACAAATTCCCTGAAAGGATCATTGTCACGACAGAATCCTGTCCGTACGACATCCTCGATGCCTGGGACGTGACGAAACGCTGCTCCGCTCTGATTGGCAACTTTGCCTGGAATGCCGCTGACTTCATCGGTGAAGCCGGCATGGCAAGAACCACATATAAAGAAGAAGATCTGAGCTATTGTTTCAATGTACCGTTCCCATGGATCACAAGCTTCCAGGGCGATCTCGATCTGGCACTCGAGAGAAAACCGCAGTCCTTCTACCGCAGTGTGGTCTGGGGGTTGGAAGATCTCAAGCTCTTTGTCACAAGACCCGAATATGGAACAGGCAGGCCATACACCAACGGCTGGTCCTGGGATCCGGTAGTCGACGATTGGACTTTTGATGAAAAATACATCGGCGAAAAAGTACGTTGCTCAGTCTATACCAACGGCGACAGAGTCGAATTCTATCTCAACGACAAAAAAGTCAGTGAAGAAGATGTACGAAGAAAAGTCGCTGAAGCGATCATCACGTATGAACCGGGCACTTTAAAAGCCATCGCCTACAAAGACGGCAGAAAGATCGGCGAAGACACATTGGTCACGACAGGTGAAGCTGATCATATCTCCTTGGAAAAAGAAACGATCGAAGATCTCACCTTCATCAAAGTCAAGGTCTGCGATAAACAGGGAAGACTTGTCAAAAACAAGAATTATGAGATCAGCGTCCATGTACAAGACGGCGAACTGATCGGCTTGGACAGCGGAAACCCTTGTACGGCAGAAAACTACGGCACAGGAAAACGCTTTACTTACAACGGCATTCTGATCGCCACGATCGATCAGGGCATCGTTGAATTCAACTGCCCTGAACTGACAGGCGCAAAAATCAATATAGAAAGGAACTGAACTATGGCATTTCCAAAGAATTTTATGTGGGGCGGCGCAATCGCTGCCAATCAGGCCGAAGGCGGATACAACGAAGGCGGCAGAGGTCTTACGAATTATGACTTTATGACAGCCGGAAGTCCTGCAGTCCACAGAGCATACACCTACCGGGATGTGAATGGCGATCCATTGATCATCCACAGAAGCCTCGATGGTATAAAGGCACCCGAAGGTGCAAAACTGGCCATTCTGGACGACCAGTATTACCCAAATCATGTAGGAATCGATTTCTATCATCGTTATAAGGAAGATATCAGACTTTTTGCAGAAATGGGATTTAAGATCTTCAGAACTTCGATCTCTTGGAGCAGATTATATCCAAGAGGTGATGAAGAGAAACCTCTTCAGAGCGGAATCGACTATTACCGATCAATGTTTGAGGAGTGCAAGAAATATAGTATCGAACCACTGGTCACGATCCATCATTTCGACAATCCGCTATTTTTCGAAACCGATCTGGGCGGCTGGCAGTCCAGAGATTCGATCGACTATTTCGTCAAGTTTGCCAGAACATGTTTCAAAGAATTCAAAGGTCTTGTTAAGTACTGGCTGACTTTCAACGAGTTGAACGGCCTTACCCGCTTTTCAGCAAAATCCGGCAATAAAGACAAGATCAGAGACAATTTCAAAGAGCTTCATCATAAACTGTTGGCCAGCGCATTGACCGTCAAGGCAGCTCATGAGATCGATCCGGACAACATGGTCGGATGTATGCATATGGGAACGATCTCCTATCCTTATACTTGTGATCCGGCTGATGTCATGCTCAACCGCAAGATGTGGGAGATCGGCATGTTCTTGGCCAGTGATGTGCAATGCTTAGGTGAATATCCGTATTTCACAAAAAAATATCTGACAGACTACGGTATCAATTTTGAAGTATCCGAAGAAGATAAGAAGATCCTCAAAGAAGGAAAAGTCGACATGTATACATTCTCCTACTACTCAAGCAGAGTCGAATCGACACACGAAGAGGGCGGAGAAAGACTGACCGGGTACGAAACAGATTTTAAGAACCCATATCTTAAATATACGAAATGGGGCTGGAGTATCGATCCGGTTGGACTTCGCTATACACTCAACGTTTTCTATGACCGCTATCATCTGCCGATGATGATCGTCGAAAACGGTCTTGGTGCTTATGACACTCTCGAAGAAGGAAATGTCATCCATGACCAGTACAGGATCGATTACCTCAGAGATCATATCAGACAGGTGAAACTAGCGATCGAGGATGGCGTCGATCTTCTGGCTTACACGACATGGGGTTGTATCGACCTTGTATCCGGCGGTACCGGTGAGATGTCCAAGCGCTATGGCTTCATCTATGTTGACAAAAACGACGACGGGACAGGAAGCCTTGAAAGGTATAGAAAAGACAGCTTTTACTGGTATAAAAAAGTCATTGAAAGCAATGGGGAGGACTTAGATTAATGAAACTGATCGTTCAGGCTGATGATTATGCAATGACTGACGGCGTTGCCGAAGGTATCCTTCACGCCGCAAGATACGGCATCCTGACACAGACGGGCCTGATGACCAACGGTCCGCACGCCGAATATTATGCCAAAAGGATGGAAAATGAATGCCCTCATGTCTCTTTAGGTATGGACGTCAATCTCGTTTCGGGAAGACCCCTTTCCGACCCGAAGACGATCCCGACCCTGGTTGATGAAAACGGCATCCTGATCAAATCCGGAGTTCATAAAAAAAGAGACAAGGAAGGCGATCCGAATCACATAGCATACGAGGATGCATACAGAGAGATCGAAGCACAGGTATTGAAGTTTTTTGAGATCACCGGTCACAAGCCTTATTACATCATCGGACACTCCTATGACTGTGAGAATACGAATCGGGCAAGAGCTGATGTGATCGAAAAATACGGACTGACTACTTTTGAATATTTTAGAAAGAAAGCTGAGATCCCGGAGACCGGATTCGATCCGTGGTGGACATATTCAGCGAAAGAAAATCTGATGGAGGCACAGTGGAATGCGATCGATCCGCTTGATATGTTCAAGAATAATCAGCTCGGTTATTTCCAGGATCATGTAAACGAGAAAGACACCATCTGTTTCTTTCATACACATGCCGGTTTTGTTGATGATGCACTGTTAAAGATGTCGTCCTTAACGATTACCAGAGTGAGAGAAGAAAACATGCTGTGTGATCCTTATGTTGTTAACTGGGTCAAAGAACATAACGTTGAACTGATCGGATCAAGAGAACTTGCAGCGATCATCGATGAAAAAAGATAAGTACAGCACAGGGTTTTACATCCTGTGTTTTACTGGACTGACCAGTATGTTCCTCAACTTCCTGTCACTGACTCCGGTCGCCTTATACACGCAATCTTTAGGCGCCTCCAAAAGCATGATCGGCATCGTCTCAAGCGCCTGCGAGATCACGACGCTGATCTGTTTACCTTTAAGTGCTCCTGTGATCGATGCCTATGACAAGAAGAAGGTCTATATCCTGACGCTTCTGATCAATACGATTTCCTGCGCTGGGTTGGCATTTTCCGATACGATCCCCAAACTGATCGTCATGCGGCTGCTCAACGGCATCGGCAGAGGGATCTCCTCAGCGGTTTCCATGGCGCTGGTCTTTGATTCCTTACAAGGGTCGCTTAAGACCAAAGGGATCGTCTTATATTCCACGATCACTTCGATCGCCCAGGCCATCGGACCGGCAGCCGGCTTGGAGTTCACTGAGATGTTTGGCTATATCAATACCTTCCTATACTCCGGATTGTTGTTATTAGTGCCTACATTCGCATTATTCTTCTATAAATCAGAGAAAAAGTCTGCCGGCAAGTTGGTCATCTCTTTCAACAATATGATCGCTAGACAAGCCCTTCCGACAACGGCGATCCTAATGCTGCTCTCCGGGGTCTACAGTTCCGTGACTGGCTTCATCACCGTCTTTGCCGCAGAACGTTCGATCGGCGAAGCAGGATTGTTCTTTACTGTTTATTCTCTGACCGTATTTGTAATCCGCCTGCTTTCCGGAAAACTGTCAGAAAAATACTCTTCGCAGAAGCTGATGCTCAGTGTACTTCCGATTTTTGCCATCGCGATGTTCATCCTGGCAAAGGCGCACAATACGTTCACTTTATGCCTTTCTGCGTTCCTTGCCGGAAGCAGCTATGGCATGTGCCAGCCATTGCTGCAGGCAGAAAACATCAGACGGGCCGGAGCCAACAGAAGCGGTGTCGGCAGCACGACGAGCTTCATCGGAACCAGCCTCGGTTTCCTGTTTGGACAGCTGTTTGCCGGAAGACTGGCCGATATGTTCTCTTTTGAAACGATGTATACGCTTATGATCATACCGATCATCGCATCCTGGCTCATGATCGCTGGTCTGAAAAAAGAATAGGAGTTCTGATATGAAACATGATTTTTATCTGGGAGCTGCAACCGCAGCCTACCAGGTCGAAGGAAACAACATTTACAGTGACATCTGGCAACTTGAACGGATGAAATACTCCGGTTATAAAAAGCTGTCAAAAGAAGCCGCCAATCATTATTTCACTTATAAGCAGGACATCCTGAAGATGAAAGACACGGGACTTAATGCCTATCGTTTTTCTTTGGAATGGTCAAGGATCGAACCGGAAGAAGGCCATTTCAATGAAGAAGCACTTGAACATTATGAAGAGATGATCAGGTTCTGCAGAAACAATGCAATCGAGCCGATCGTTACACTGTTTCATTTCTCTTCGCCAAGATGGCTGATTGAAAAAGGCGGATGGCAAGCACAAGGCACAGAAACTTATTTCCTGAGATATGTAAAGAAAGTCTGTGAACGATATCGTGATCTCTTATCCTACGTGCTCACATTCAACGAAGCCAATATCGGTGTGATGATTGCAAAATACATGAAGCTTGATGCCAGCAGCAATTCCCTTCAGGTCGGCATCGACCCCAAGACCATGCTATTGCAGAACAAAGGAAAGGAAGACGAGAACCTGCGTGTATTCAAGACCAGAAAACCGGCGGTCTTCGTCTCTCCCCGAGACAAGCAAGGCATCGGCCTGCTCATGCAGATCCACAGAAAAGCCGTACAGCTGATCCACGAGATCGTTCCAAACGTCAGAACCGGACTCAGCTTAAGCTTAAGAGATCTTCAATATCTCGATGAAGAAGGAAAGAAACAAGCCGATTCGACCTGGGAAGAAGAATTCCTGCAGTTCCTTCCTTCCATCGCCGATGATGATTTTTTCGGATTACAGAACTATGCAAGAGCTGTCTTTGACAAAAACGGTGAGACCAGCATAAAAGATCAGTATCCGCTCACTCAGATGGGATATGAATACTATCCCTGGGCACTTGAAAACTGCATCCGCAAGGTCCACGGATCCTTCAAAAAGGAGATCCTGATCACAGAAAACGGCATCGCAACAGCAGATGACACACAAAGGATCTCTTTCATCGATGAAGTTTTGAAAGGTGTTTATAACTGCATCAATGACGGCATAAACGTCGGCGGCTATCTGCACTGGTCACTCATCGATAATTACGAATGGCAAAGTGGCTACTCCATGCAATTCGGTCTGATGAACAGAGATGATGAGCACACTCCGAAAGAAAGCCTCAGACATCTGGGATCATGGAGATCTGCGTTAACGTCTAAGCGATAACGCATCCTATCTGAAACAAATAATTGAACAGCGGACCATTCAAAGATCTTTTCCTGTGTCTTGAAACTGTGACCTCTTTCTTCAAGCAATGATGATATGGAAACATTCAACAGTTTCGCAAGTTCGATGACATTGGATGCGTCAGGTGTTGTCTGATCTCTCTCCCAGGATGACACTGCCTGAAAAGAAACACCAAGACGTTCTGCAACTTCTGCCTGCGTCATTCCTGCATTCTTTCTTGCGTTTGCGATCCTTTTTCCGATGCTTTCTTCTTTCTTCATATTTCTTCCTCCTACACCTAAAATATAAAGTTTAAATTGAGTTTTCTACAGTATCTTCCAATTGAATTGTAATATAAAAACTCAAGCTATGCTTGAGTTGATCATAAACCGGGTTTCTTTCTGCTGTAGAACAGATCACACATGATGAGATTCAGATCATATGCTCTGCTCCGACAGAGGTTCCTGCTTATTTGAACAAACCGCCGATCGACGTCAATCCGATCGGAATAAGGATGAAGATCCATATAAAATTCGCAAAAAGGGTGATGACCAGGGTCAGGATCATTCCCAGTACCAGCAATACATTCCACTTCATATCATTTCATCCTTGCATTCTGACGAAGAGCTTCTCTGAGCTCTCTTCTCTGTCTGTCCTGTTCTCTTTTTATCTTGTAAAGTCCCAATTTGCACCAGGTGGCTGATTGATGGATAAATGACATGTCTGAGTCTTATAATTGATTTGTTCGAGAAAGGAACAATTAACGGCCTTTCAGGAGCGAATCAGCGTTAAGACTTGGCGGTTGGCTGGTTCTCTCCTGAAAAGCCCGACCGCCAGACAATGTCAAAAATCAACAATCATTCTTCTGTCCCTCACTCTTGGACATTCTTTGCGTACTCTTTCCTGGGAAGAGTCTGACCATATGACGGATTCGAAGAAGCTGATCTCTTTTACAGTGAAGCAGTGGTATGATGACAGGCACTCTGCCTCATCCAAGGAAGAGATCCGGATGATCAATTCGATCAATGTGAGCTGCTGCCCCATCTGCGGGGGCACAGACTTCAAAAGAAACGGATTCTATAACGGCGGCATGCAGAGATATCTGTGCAGGTATTGCAATTCTTCTTTCCATTCTCTGACCGGCACGATCTTTGAAGATAAGAAGATCGCGATATCCAAATGGATCGGATGCTTACTGTACGTATTCGAATTCCATTCGATCACTTCTTCTTCAAGAGATAACCGCAACGCCTTTTCTACCGGAAGATATTGGCTTTTCAAGATCTTCCTTGTTCTGAAGCACTGCCAGGATGACATCCTCTTGAAAGGAAAGATTACACTGGATGAGACCTTCTTTGCTCTGATGCCGTCAAAGGAGAAACATCATAAGAATGGCCTGAAACTCAAAGGCATCTGAAGAAACAAGCTTTGTGTCGTATGTGCCAAAGACGATGAAGGACATGTTCTTCTTATCTGCGAGAATACTTCCAAACCTTCTCATAAGTCGACATGGAAGGCTTTGGGAACTCACATCAAAGAAGGCTCTTTGCTTATTCACGATAAGGAAAGATCTCATTCGATCCTTATTGAGAAGCTGAATCTGACATCGATCGTCTATGATTTCATAGAGATAAGAAAGCTCAGGGACAAAGACAATCCTCTGGATTCCATCAACGAGATCCACTCTTTGGCCAAACGCTTCATGAAAGCCCATGGCGGTTATGACAGAGATAACCTGCAGGACTTCATGAACCTGATATCCTTCATATTGAATGAGCCTTATGACAGATATGAGAAGGCAGATCTGTTCATCAATATGGCATTAAATTCGCCAATAAGAGCGAAATATCGGGATGTGATGTCAAAGAAAGAAGCTGAATAAAGGCTCTCGCAGCCACCTGGTGCAAATGAGGACTTTTTGTATTTTACTGTCTGATTTCAATGAAACCGTTCAGTTCGATCATTTCATCACTAAAGATCTGTTCCGTTGGAAGCAATAACTTTCTGATACCAGAAGAACGACTTTTTCCGATATCGCTGTAAAGTTCCTTCTCCTCTATCATTCTGATCTACATATATGAATCCGTATCGTTTAGTGATCCCTTTAGTCGTTGAGATCAGATCGAAAGCGGACCATGGACAATATCCGATAAAATCTGCTCCTTCATCGATCGCTTCTGACAGCTGCTGTATATGTTCTCTCAAAAAGTCGATCCGATAATCATCTTGAACGGTTCCGTTTTTGAACTCATCGACTGCACCCAGACCATTTTCAGAAACGATCAGCGGCAGATGATAACGTCCGTACAATTCTCTGATCGTGCTTAAGAAACCTACCGGATCTATCTCCCATCCATATGCAGTGGCTTTTGTATAAGGACTTTTCGCACCCTTAAAAAAGTTTTTGATACCTCTTTTGGAAAACTCCGGCGACTCAAAGCCTTCTGTGCTTCCGTCATCTGCTTCGCAAACCAAAGTGTTGTAATAATTGAACGAAATAAAATCCGGATGACAATCCTTCATGACTTGCCAATCACCATCTTCAACTACAGGCATTGCATCATTCTTCTTCAGATATGAATCCATTATGATATTGTTCCAGCCAAACACCAAAGCATCCAGATAAAACCAGTTGCGCATAGCGTTGTAATTCTGAGCAGCCTGGATATCTTCAGGTTTGCAAGTGAGCGGATACGCAAGAGCGACATTCAAAGCCGGACCGATCTTGGCATCCTTCAACATCTCATGGCATTTCTGAATAACGATCGCTTGCGCTACCAGCATATGATGATTCTGCTGATACAGTTCTCTGATCTCGTTGGCGCAGCCTTCCGGCACATGGAAAGTTCCGGTCAGTTTACCATACAGCGTCATAAGATTCTGCTCATTGATAGTCAGCCAGTAATGTACTCTGTCCCCATATAATTTGAATAAAGTGACAGCGTAATCTACAAACCAACCTATCGATTCTCTTTTGCTCCAGCCACCCCTGTCTTCCAGGGCTTGCGGATAATCGAAATGAAACATCGTCACGATCGGCTCGATATGATGATCCACACACTCATTGATCAGATCGTTATAGAATCGAACACCTTCTTCATTGATCCTTCCTGTCCCTTCCGGAAAAATGCGGGACCAGGCAATGGAGAAACGATAGGCTTTGAACCCCATTTCTGCCATCAAAGCAATATCTTCCCTGAAATGATGATAGTGATCAGAAGCAATCTGAAAATCTAATGTACCATCCGGAACTTTCTTGACATCCTGCCAGGAAGGCCCTTTGCCGTGACTTAAGGCAGCACCCTCACACTGATAAGCTGACGTAGATGCTCCCCATAAAAAATCTTTCGGAAACATAGTTCTCCTTTCACACAAAGAGTGGCAGATCTGTCACTCTTTGTTGTTAGTTGTTTACTGGTGAACGATCCTGGCAGCAATTGCTTCCAATATGCTCAGAAACTTCTTTGCCATATCCAGATCATTCATTGCGATCATCATCGTATCCTGAGCATGATTGAACAAAAGGGAATTCGGATATTCTTTACCGGCAGCTTCACTCTGAATGATCTCTGTCTGAGCTTGATGCGCCAGTACGATATCATCATCTGCATGTTTCAGCAACTGTCTTGCCAGATCAAAATCGAAGTCTTTCATCTTATCGAGGGCTTCCTCGACCTTGATCTTGGCATCTCCGGCATGCAAGATGATCTGCATCGAAACAAGATTCAGTTCGTCCCTTACTGTTTCATTCATGATCTAATTCTTCTTAACGACCAGATCGTCCGGATTCTCATCGATCGTCTTCTGTTCCCACATCTTAAAGAACGGATAATAGATCGCCAGAGTCAGAGCCAGGATGACTGCCCAGACGATGATAGCTTTCCAGGTACCAAAGACCAGAACGGTCGATAACGGAGCAGGGATCTGACCGATACGGATGTTGAGAGCCGGTACAGGTAAAAAGCCAAGTTTTAAGATGATCCATAGCAGAGTAGGACATACCAGACCGCAGATCCACATCGGGATCATCAGCAATGGGTTGAATGCACAAGGAGCTCCATAGACGACCGGTTCGTTAATATTGAAGATAGCCGGTCCGATACAGACTCTGCCCAGTGTCTTGATAGATTTCGCTCTCGAGAAGAGCATCAGGATGACCAGGGCAAGAGTACAGCCGGTACCGCCAAGCTGTAAGACAGCACTGGTGACCTGTACTTCCGAGGTGGTGATGTTTGTAGCAGCCATTCCCGCAGCAACAGCAGCGATGTTGGCATCCATCAACACAGCATAGATCGGGCTTCTGACGGAATTCCATACCCAGGGAGAGATACCCAGAGAATAGAAGAAACAAGGCAGGAACATCAGGATGACGAAACCTGGTAAAGATTCGGCAAAGTTCTTGATCGGGTTGAATGCCGACATGATGATCGGCCAGATATCGATATCGAGCTGGAAGACGAAGATCTGAGCGAACAGGAAGACGATGAAGATCGGAATGATGTTCGTGATCCAGTTGATGACGAACTGGGGGATCGTATCATTGTCTTCCAGGATGTGCAGTTTGGCGATCATCCGGAATACGAAGGCAACGAACAGACCGGAGATCATACCCAGCATGACGCCGGTAGGACCCATACGGCTCTGGTTGATGGCCCAGGCACCGTTTTCCAATGTAGGATGGGATAAAGCGATGTTGAATAACAGAGCCGATAAAGATGCACTGGTCTTGTATTGCGGTGTATTGGTCTTGTCCATGACCTGATCGGCGATCGCATAAGCGACCAGCAGGCCCATCATACGGAAAGTAAAGTATTCGACATAATCCATGCTTGGCAAACCAGGTATGTATTCGACAAATACTTTGTAGGCATAGATCAGGGAACCGGTCAAAATGAACGGCAGTATTACCTGAAACGAACTTGCAACAGCTGCGATCCACGGTCTGGCAAAGAAAGCATTTGCCTTAGGCGCGAATTTATCCTGCAGCCAATCCATAAACTTCTTCATTGAGTCTCCTTCTCTTCTTTTTCAGATTCTTTACTGTTGACGGCCTCGATCGCCAGATCCAGAAGGGAATTTCCATCGATCAGACCATAAACACGATGAGGTATGACGACTACCGGCACACCGTAAGGTTCTGCCATTGCTTTGAACTGTTCAAAGATGTTGGCATAGTGAGGTGCCAGCAGCATAACATCGATCTTCCCCATGAAACTTTCGGCCTGTGATTCACTTCGGGCATCGATGTTGATCGCTATTCCTCGGGTATTGGCAGCTTTCTTGGTCTTCTGTGCCAAAAGACCGCTGGAATAGCCGGCAGCACAGCATATAAGTATGCGAATATTATCCATAGACTACCTCCAATAATCGTTTTGCAAAACCGCTTATTTACACACTCATTATCCCGTCGGCAAAAAGAATCCTCAACCAGACATTTTCTCTTTCCACGAAAAAAATAAAACAATACCTTTCTTGCCTCAGGAAAAACATTATTACAAGCAACTCCTTTTTGTGAGTATTATAAGTTTATAAAGATGAAAGCCAAACAGAAAAAACTGATCAAATTCCTGCTTGAAAAAGATCATCCGATTTCCGCAAAAGAACTATCCGTCCTCATCGACAGTTCAAACCGGACAGTGACCAACTATATCAATGAAATTAATGGTTTATCGGAAGAAAAAATCATCTTTTTTTCAAATGAAGGTTACTGGCTGGATAAACACTCTACCAAAGAACTTCTCAACGAGGAAGAAGATACACCGCAGGATTTTGATGAGCGATCGCTTTATATCATCAAGGCTTTACTGACAGAACACGCCGAAAGCCTGAATATTTACGAACTTTGTGAAGAACTTTTTGTCAGTTATTCGACCATCAAAAACGATCTTGCCAGAATGAATCAGCTCTACCATTATCTGGATATCCGTTTTTCAGTAAAGAATAACAAGATCTATCTTCTCGGAGATGAATCAGCCAAAAGAAAACTGATGGGAAAGATCATCTATGATCAGCACAGTGATTTTTTAAATCTTTCGGCACTTGAAGAATCCTTTCCGGATGTCGATGTACGACGATTATCTCTGATCATTTCCATGGTCCTGCAGAAATATCACTACTACCTCAATGACTTTGCCCGCATCAACTTGATCATGCACTATGCCATATTCATCAACCGAATGAAACATGGCCATTATATCGTTCCTAATACGAACTACGATATTCGCATCCATAACTCTGCCGAAAAAGGGATCATCAACGATATCGCCGATCAGCTGAAAGAAAACTTCGACCTCGTTCTTTCTCAGGACGAACTGAGTGAATTCCTGATGCTTCTGAAAGCCAATGCCCGAAGTGTCGAAGTCGATCCTTTGGAGCTCACCAGCGAGACCATCGATCCGGCTATCGTAAGCTATACACAGACGATCATAAAAAAGATCCAGGACCTTTACTACATCGATCTTAACGATGATCAGTTTATCATCCCTTTCATCATTCACATCAAATATCTGATCGCCCGCAATAAGCAAGATATCCACATCAGAAATCCCTTATTGAGCTCTTTGAAACAGATGTCTCCTGTTCTGTTGGATGCTGCAGCTTATATCGCCAATGACATCTGTGATCATTTTCATCTGAAAAAACATTTCAACCAGGATGAAATAGGTTTTATCGCCATTCACCTGGGAGCACAGATCGAAAGGCAAAATAAGGATATCGATAAGATCGATGCCATACTGTTATGCCCGGATTACATCCAGCTGGCAGCTTCGGTCCGAAATAAGATCCTCTTCAATCTCGGGACCAAGATCAATATCATAGCGACCATTTCTGATCCGAACGAAATCTTCAAATACCCTTGCGATCTTATTCTATCGACAGTAAGTCTGACTGATTCGATCTCTATTTCGACCTGCAAAATATCCCCTTTCGTATCAGAAACCGATATCGCCCGTATTTTCTCGATCGTATGCGAGATCATCGATCATCGAAATCTGCAAATCCTGAGAAACGATTTTGATTATTATTTTAACGAAAGGCTGTTTTTGTTCAACGAAGAAGATATAAACAAAGAAAAAGCGATCTGCCTGATGGCTGATCGTCTGATTTCCAACGGAAATGTTTCCTCTTCCTATGAACAGGAAGTTCTGAAAAGAGAACAGTCCGTATCAACTTCCTTTGGCCATTTTGCCTTGCCTCATTCCTTTGAGATGGATGCCCTGAATACCGGTATCTGTATCCTCGTCAGCAAAACAGGCATAGAATGGGACAAAGACCTGGTCCACCTTGTCCTGATGATCGCCCTGAATAAAAAAGATATGATCTATTTCTATCAGCTTTATGAAGCGATCATTGCGCTGCTGTCCCAGGAATCAACTGATAAGATCCTGAAAAATGTGAAAGACTTCCAGACCTTTAAAAAAACTATCGATTCACTGACAAGATAATTAAGTTCATTGCACGTTTTTCCTGACCATCCTTTCGGAAAAACAACATTCTGAAGATCGTTTCCGCATGTGACATCTCCATATTCCTTGTGATCTAAGACCGGATATCCAGCATAGAAGGATACCGGTCTTATTATGTGTTCATAGATCTTCCGCCTGATACGGATCTCTTTGAAGATCCCATTTGCCATCCGACTTTCTTGTTTCCATATCAGAAGTATCTTTGATATATTCATAAAATAAAACTTCGATATCCCCAAGCTCTTTTGAATGTACGATCACTGTGTTGCAATCATATTCGACGCCAACATCTTCGAGTTCATCCATCTCAGCCTTTGTCTTTCCATCGACCTCGTAGATCTCTCCATATACTTTGAAACCTTCCATAGGGATGGCTGCCGGATAATATCCCACTTCTTTCAAACCGTAGTCATCCAAAACGGCATCACCCAGATACTTGCAATGTCTCACATAATGGTGATTGCTTTGTCCTTTCATCAGCGTTCCATATGTAAATACTTTACAGTTCATTGTTGCCCTCCCTCTAATTAAACTTTGTATCTCTTACCCAAAGTTCAGTCAATAATCCCGTTATAAAATCTTCAAAGGTTTCCTTGTATCGTATTTTGTCATCTGAAAACGTCGACTGTTTTTCGATCACTTTTATAGCTTCGAAAAAATATTCACGTGATTTGCAGGCGCTTCAACTGTTCCATCCTTCCATCGCCATCATTGTAAAGATAGTGAAGAGGTTCAATGCTGCCACCTCCCTTGATCAAATATACATAAATCATGGTCGTTTTCTTAATAGATCTTCGCCCATTCTTTAAACAAGGGGGAACCCTTTTTGGCAAAATAAAACATGTCTCAGCACAGTTTATGTTATGAGACATGTTTCTTTGATCTTATCGTATGATTTTATCAGTCATTCAGACCGTAACGAATGAACTGTTCTTGAGGACAATCGTTTTCTTTCATGAGTTTCTTCATGGCTTCGATCATCTTTCCTTCAACTGCCGGATCATCGATCGCCTTTGTTTCACAAGGATCGTTTCGTAAATCGAACAGCGTCGTACCAAACTTGGTAACATCGTATTTGTCCTTGCTTTTGATCTTCAGTAAAGGCATGCCCTTTGTGAAAGCAAACGGAGGAACCAATTCAACGTTTTGCAACTCTTTGACGGTAAAACGTTTCGTCATATGCTGCGGCATCAGCGTATAGTTGTATACTTCATCCTTATATTCCGGAAGTGCCGCTCTCATATACGCATGCTTTCCATCCGTGATATTGATCTGACCGGAGAACGTGCCATATAAGACGTGATCATGGATCACAGTATCGTTTCTGATCACGTCATCCAGGGTCTTTCCTTCGACGTCTTTTGGTATTTCCTGATCGAAATAATTCAATATCGTTGGCATCCAGTCGATCATCTGCACAAGAGATTGTCTTGTTTCACCTTGAACTTTATAACGCGGGTCATAGATGAATAACGGCGTATGGGCGATCTCATTATAGTAAGGCATTTTGTTCTTGCCCCAATAATCATGTTCCGCCAGTAAGAAGCCATGATCTGTTCCCACGATCAGCAAGGTATCTTTCCAAAGATCATATTTATCCATCAGGTCGAGTACTCTGCCTAACGAATGATCACACATCGTTACCAATGCCTGGTATTGTCTGACGCAATGGGCGATCTCATCATCTTTTTCTTCGACCTTGCCTCTTGGCCAGTCAAAGTGCTTTCCTTCGTAATCTTCCGGATACATATCCAGGTATTTCTGCGGGACATAGAATGGTTCATGCGGGTCGAAAGTCTCGATGTGCAAAAGCCAGTTATCCTGGCTGTGGTTCTTTTCTATGAACTCACAGCCAAGATCAAAGACTTTTGTCTGGGGGAAATCTTCTTCTTCCTTTATATATCCTCTGTTCACCCAGTCATATCGCCAGCCGCTGGCAACACCGGTCCCTTCCTGATTGGAAGGTACCCGGACGACCTCGGGAACAGCCGGATCTTCCAGTTCACCTTTCCAGTGATCTCCTTCCTGGCCTCTTACGATCTCCCAGGAAGAATAGCGCGTATGATAATTGGCCCCGCCATCTTCCCAATAGTGAAGATGATCGGAGATCAGATGAGTATAGATCCCGTTTTCTTTCAAGATCTCGGGCATCGAATCGTCATAGGGTTCCAAGGGTCCCCACTCCCGATGAAGGAAGTTATACCTTCCCGTATGAAGTTCTCTTCTTGCCGGGATGCAAGGCATCGAACCCACATAGCTGTTATTGAACTGAACACTATGCTTCGCCAGACGATCGAAGTTCGGTGCGATCGTCGTGCTTTCTTTGTTGTAACAAGGCAGATATCTTCTGTTTAACGTGTCATAAAATACAACGATCGCTTTCATATTTATTTCTTCGCCTCAGGATAATACTGTTCTACCAGTTCACTGACCTGTTTTGCCATCTCTTTGCCATTCATGATGTTCACGATCGGGATGATATGCTCCCCTTCATTGACCTTGATCTGGTTATAGAGATTCTTCAGGATGAAAATGATGTCTGCCCATTCTCTGTCGGCATTCATCTGGCCCAAAGAAGTGTGCTTCAGATTTGCCTCGACATTGACATCTTTCAAAGCCTTTTTGAGATTGAGCTCTGCCATCGTGCTGGTCCCCATACCCATGCCGCAGACCAGTAAAACATTGACTTTATTATTCTCCATATCCTTGTTCTCCTCTTTTTTATTTTCTCAAGGTCCGGGAGCATATGCCCCCGGATCACTCATTTCAGTTTAGATGACAAGTCCGAAAGGCTTTAAGACAAGCCTCATGACAGCGATCAGTGCAGGCCAGAATGTCGCAAGATCGAACATTCCCGACCAGCCTACTGCTGTCGGATATGCGATCTGTGAGATCGCCCAGACCGTACCGAAGGTTTGAATGACACCGCAAAGCAGACAGCAGACGATGACAGCCTTTAAACCGCCTTTCTTGTTGGCGACGACACCGACCGGACCGCCGGAGAAGAATAACGGTGTAAAGCCCGGCAACACCATGACGGAAGAATGTGTCAGAGCCAAGATCGCCATGGAGATGACAGTACCTAATGTACAGAATAAGAAACCTAAAGTCGCAGCATTCGGCGAGAACGGAAGGATCGCCGCAACATCGATACCCGGAATGGCATCCGGAACGACCTTTTCCTGAATACCTTTGAAGGATTCGGTGATCTCAGCGCATAACATCCTGACACCCTGAAGAAGGATGACCATATACATCGAGAACTGGATACCGACCATGATCAGATAGACGACCCAGTTAGTCTTGCCGGCCAGTTCCTTGATGCCGGCAACGCCGATCGTCGGAAGTGTGAAGACAAGAACGAATATGCACATGAGTATCGCAACGGAAGCGATGTTGTTGTTGAAGATTGCAAGCCAGCCCGGAAGTTCCACAGTCTCACAATCGATATCTTTCTTGCCGGAAAGTTTCGGTGCCAGTCTGCCAGTCAGCCACAAACCCAGCTGCTGGTTGTGGGCAACAGTGAAACCGCCGCCTTCGGTGATCTCATCGATCACAGGAGCTGCAAGTGTTGTTGAATATGCCCAATAGATACCCAATATGACACCGGAGATGACGATCGTTGTCACATTGCCGAAGGCAAAGTTTGCCAATAAGAGCCAGAGCATCGCCTGGGAATGGGCAGTCGCCGCATTGCCTGTCAAGAAAACGCCCTTTGCCTTGGTCCACTTCTGGAAGAAGACCAGAAGAAGATTGACCGCAAAGCCGATGATATAGATATACGCCATCCAGCCGAAGCGATCCCCTAAAGCTTCCTGTGAGGCAGCCTTCATGGCATAGGAGTCCATGATATAACCCTGAATACCTGTCGCATTACAGACGGCATCCGTGATCGGCTTGAAGACGCCGGAGAACTGGCCGCCGCCAAAGATGATCAGCTGCAGACCGACCATCGCACAGATCGTGCCGGTCACTGTCTTGACTACGGATTCTTTACGTAAGATGTAGCCGACCATGACCAGGATACCGATCAGAATAGTCGGATTGGTCAGAAACTTGTTGACTAATACATTGATGAAACTGCTCATATTTCCCCTTTCAGCACCATGTAAGTGCTTTGTACAAGTACAATATAAGAGAAACACACAAGCAGTGTCAATCAATAATTGATCATTTTTGAATCTTTTTTAATCTAAAATGATTGATATTCAATCATTTAATAATTTACCGATTTCCTGATGATACGCATCATTTCCCTGTATCCACTTCTGCGGATCCTTATCCGGAAGATCCGTGATCAAAACGACATTCCCAGCCAGATCCTTTCCGATCCCGTAATATGCCTTTTTATTGAATTTATTGTTTTTGACAAGACAGTATGTCTTCTTAGATTTTTTTATCGCCAGCATCTTTAATGAATCCTCATAATAATCTGCTGAAAGGATACTGTAATCATCACCGATCCCATTGGCGCCGATGAACGCCTTATCGAATTCATATCTCTCCAGCATCTTGCTGGTCTCAGTACCTACCACGGATTGCGAATATTCTTTATAAAAACCGCATAATAAAAGCGCTCTGATCTCCTTTTCATATAAAGCTTCCAGCTGCGGTATCCCATTTGTCACGACGGTGATCTTCTGATTCTTATCAAGATACTGTATCATCGCCAGCGTCGTTGCCCCGGACCCGATATAGATCAGATCACCGCTCTCGATGAACTGTGCCGCTTGTTTCCCGATCCTTGCCGTACTTTCGTCAAACAGATTATTCAGGCTCCTTGCCCGAAGATCATTTTCCGATTCGATCCTTTTGATACCGCCCCAGTAACGTTTGATCAGACCTTCTTTTTCCAGGCGTATGATGTCTCTTCGTATCGTCGCTTCCGAACTTTGAAGTTCTGAAACCAATGTTTCCATATTCACAAGTTCACTGTTTTTCAACAGTTTCAGCATCGTTTCTTTTCTCTGTTCATATTTCATGACTTTATTGTATATCTCAAAATGACCAATATTCAATCAATTTATGATTATTTTCAACGCATTCAATGAAATCATTTTTATCAAACTGATAATTTTCATACAGATATACATATCTGTCTTCCTCAAACAGGCACGTGCCGTTTCTTTTCATATTGAGAGCCTTGGCAATATTCAAGCCCTTTCTCCCTAACTCGCTGACCCTTGCTTTGCCGATAGCGAGCTCCCCGCCGATTTCTTCGAGACTTTTGCCGGAGATCCTTTCCGCTAAAACGAAACGCTGCCTTTCATCCGGAATATCTGCGATAAAGTCTTTCAAAGAAGACAGCTTTAAAAAGATCCCGTTCTCTGTAACGGACAGTCTCTTATTCTTTTTCAAGTATTCCAGATAGAACGGTATCTCTTCTTCATCCATTCCGGAGGTCAGGAACGGATGATCTTCCATCTCTACGATCTCATTTTTCTCGATCAGATATCTTATGAGGATCGCCATCATTTTCATGATCCCGCTTTCATACCTTCCGCGGAATGCCGTATGAGGCTTGACGCGACAAGACAGTATGATGCCGTCTGCTTTTGCGGCATTCGCATCGAAAAAGACCTCGCGTCCTTCTTCATTGCACCCCAGAGAGACGACATCCATATCGCTGAATATCTTGCAACCCATACTCTTTTCATCAAAACCCAAGGCATTCAATACCTCTTTCTGGCCCTCTGCTGTTGCCTTGCCATGGCTTCCCATCGCTGCAACGATGAAAGGATCTGCCCCTTTCTCTCTTACATAATCGATGATGGTCTTAACCACAAGTGTTTGATTGCAGATGCCTCTTGATCCCACAGCGATCGCTATCTTCATCCCCGGAAAGATCATCTCAGGGATCTTTTTGAGGTCCATCTGTTCAATGATCGACTCTTTGATCTGTTCTTGCGACAGATGTGCCTCATCAAAGATCTGCTTTACATCAAACATCTCAAGAATGTTGATATCTTTTACAAGTTCGCTGACTTTGTTTCTGTTTTTTACCAACATTTTCTGACCTTTCCCTTTTGGACCTTTTATAGATCGTAATAAAGATGCTGCTTATTTGTACTGTTGAACAGTTCGATCTTCTTGCGTATCACTTCCTTAGCTAAAGGGATGACTCTTGGCATGATGCGCGAAAAGGTGAATTCATCTGTATCGTTCAATACTTCTTTTAGTTTTTCCGCAAACGCGAGTTTGTACTCACTGGATATATTGATCTTTTTGATCCCGAGCTTACATGCCATTCGTATCTCCTCATCAGGATTTCCCGAACCGCCATGGAGTACCAATGGGACAGATGTGACTTCTTTGATCCTTTTTAACAGTTCAAGGTCGATCTTCGGGACATAGTTTTCCGGATAGAGTCCATGAGCCGTTCCGATCGACACAGCCAGCGCATCGACACCGGTCAGTTCGATATATCTTATCGCATCCTCAGGATCGGTATAGCTTATCGAATCGACGATGCCTGTATCATAGTGATTCACTCCGATCGTCCCGAGTTCTCCTTCCACGGAAATATCGACAAGATGGGCAAGATCGACGATCTTCTTTGTTTCTTCCACATTTTCCATGAAAGGAAGATGCGATTTATCGATCATCACCGAAGTAAAGCCTGCCTGTATCGCCCTCAGGACATCCTTCATCTCTCTTCCGTGATCCAGATGCAGACAATATACGTTCCTGCTGTTCATCAGCAAAGGCCGTATATACTGATAGAACTGAGACCTCACCAGTTCCATCTCCTGCGTCGATACGGCGATGATCACAGGCGCTTTCAGTTCTTCCGCTGTTTCAAAGACGCAGCGGAAATTCATCGCTTCCGTAATGTTAAAAGCACCGATTGAAAAATCATGATCGGCAGCCACTTTTAAAATATCTTTCAGATTGACCAACATAATGTTTTCCCAAAGAATAAAACAGGCAGTCAAATACAACTGCCTGTTTCAGATTGATCTTGATTATAAATCGATGTCGAGATCGACGACTTCTTCTTCCTTGACCTCAGGAACTTTTCTGAAGATCGCATAAGTAACACCGGTGATCACGGTACCGATCGCCAGACATAATACCCAAAGCAGAGGATTGGTTGACATCGGCATGACGAAGATACCGCCATGGGCTGCCGGGGTATTGATGCCCCACATCATAGCCAGACCGCCTGCAACTGCAGAACCGAGCATCGAACAAGGGATGATCCTGAGCGGATCTTCGGCAACGAAGGCCAGAACACCTTCTGTAATGAAGCATAAACCCATCGGGATGCAGGAATATGCCGTGTTTTTCTGTTCTTCATTGAATTTCTTCGGTGCAAGGATCGCCGCAAGGCCTACACCTGTAGCAGGTGTCATACCGCCGAGGATCTTCGCTGTTTCAGCGCAGCCGCCGATGCCATCCGGATTATCCGCAAACATCGCGTTGGCAGCCATGGAAGCTGTCTTTCCTAAAGGACCGCCCATATCGAAGCCCAGGCAGGCACCGATGACAGCACCCAGGATGAATAAAGAACCATTCGCCAGGCCTTCGATCCAGTGCTGGAAGGCAAGCATCGCTGCAGACAGCGGTTTCATGAAGATACCGAAGAAAACAAATGTACCGAAACAAGTTGCAATGACCGGAATGATCAATACCGGAAGCAAACCCTGCAGGGATTTCGGAAGTTTCCAGGTCTTCATCCATTTCACGAAGTAACCGATGATGAAGCCCATCAGCATCGCACCGACAAAACCAGTCTTGGTCGGACCGCCGGCGAAATAACCGATCGCAAAGCCCGGAACGATACCCGGTCTGTCAGCGATCGAATACGCGATACCTGCACATAAGAAGCCATACGCCCAGTTGAAACCGTTGGAGTTCATTTCACCCAGCATGTGAATGTAGTCGGACAGCTTGGTGATATCATAGCCCGAATAGGCAAGACCGCTGACCAGCGGTTCGGAAAGAGCGACACCGCTCCAGGAGAATGCCTTCTGAATGGCGCCTGTGATACCTGCCATGACGATCATCGGGATCAGGAAAGAGATACCTGTCATGACGTGTTTTCTGAATTCTGTAAATTTCATTTTGTTTCCTTTCAATTATTATGATCTTTTCGCATGAAACCAGAAGAGGACCAGCGGCTTATCTTCATCAAGGGATCGCAGCGAGTGTTCCATTCCTGCAGGTACAAAGAACGACACGCTTTCATCGACCTCAAATTCTTCCTCTCCGACTCTGGCAGAGCCTTTGCCGGACAGGACCAGGAAGCCTTCATGGAATCCATGAACTGCCGCCGGTGTGTATTGGACTGACGTATAATAGCTGATGCCTGTAGCACATTCATCAACGCAGCCGTTCGCCTCGCTCAGCAGCGGATAGGAATAATGGCCATTCCCCGAGTCTACCTTTTTGCTGTCGTGCAGTGAGACGTAATATTTCATTATTTATTCACCTTCATCTGTGACGACTTCAGATAAGTCGCCCTCATATTTATATGTCTTGTTGAAATACTTTGCTTTGCCGGTCGTACCGATCACCTGGATGAAGTGTCTGGTGATCTCTTTCGCCTTTTCCTCGATATCGATCTGCAGCTGCAGATAATCGTATTCCGGATTCTCCTCCAGCATCTTTCTGGTATGTTCGCGGATATAAGCGAAGATCTCCGTTGCGATATTGACCTTGTTGATACCGGCCTCGACTGCCTTGCGGATGTTTTCTTCCCCAGCTCCTGATGTTCCATGTAATGCCAAAGGTACATCGACTGCCGCTCTGACATTGCGTATGACATCGAAACTCAATGTCGGAACATAGCCTTTCGGATAAGCGCCATGCGCTGTTCCGCAGGCGATCGCCAGGGAATCGACATGCGTCTCATTGACGAAACGGACGGCATCTTCCGGTTTGGTATAGACGGAAGTATCCAGGTTGTCGAGATTTGCGGCAACACCGACATGTCCCAGTTCTCCTTCGACGGCAACGCCCTGTACGTGACAGAGTTCTACGACTTTATTTGTTCTTGCGATGTTTTCTTCCATCTCATATGCCGAAGCATCGATCATGATCGAAGAAAAGCCATTCCGATATGCCTTGGTGATCTTGTCCCAGTCTCTGCCATGGTCCAAGAGAAGCGCGACCGGAACATTGGTCTGTTCTGCCAGAGTCTTGATCATCGGGACCATGATCTCCGGAGTGGCATGCTTTGTCATCTGGTTCTGGCCCATCAGGATGATCAAAGGAGACTGTTCGGCATCGGCTGCCGAGATCATGCCTCTGGCTGTCTCCAGGTTGATGGCGGAGCAGGCTAAGACCGCATATTTATGCTTTACTGCATCATCCAGTATTGTCTTGATATCTGTATACATTTTTTCTCCTTTTTATGTTCATCTTCTTACTCACCCTTTGCGGGTGAGTAAGAAGAGAGGGAACGATTAATGGAAGTACTCGACTTCAAATCCGCACACTTTGCCCAGTTCGATCAGTTCTTCGACATGGTTACCGTAGATGATCGCCTGGTGATGTCCATAGCCGCCGTTGGCCAAAGCCTGTCTGAACTTTCTTGCACCGCCCTCGATGTCGTAATAGACAGCCGGTGAGCAGTAGACCGGACGGAACTCACAGCCGATCGTGTGACCGACAGCGACCATCATCTTGGTACCTCTGCGGTTGAATCTGCCGAAGGTGACGACCTGTCCTTCTTCTTCGTTCATATTGACGTGGTAATGCGTACCCCAGCCCTGGGTCGTGAACGGCGCCAGTTCGTAGTTCTGCATTTCCTTGTCGTATCCTTTCATCTTTCTGACTGGTACAGCGTGGTGGATCTCCAAAACATCGCGATCGAAAGTCTGACCCGGCTGGGTGAGAAGCTTCGGCATGCCAAGCTGCTCGAGTGTCTTGGAACCGGCAAGGACAAGTACCGGGTTGCCCATGAAGACAGATTGCCTTGTCAAGTACATCATGACCATCATCGCCATGAGCACGGCCATATCTTCCTCACAGGCCGACGGGATACGGTCATCTTTATTTAAAGAATGACACATACAAGGGACGAATTTGTTCTGCTGCGGAAGTCTGCTTGCGCACAGTTCCTTGCATGGTGTCGTGAAGGCATTGCAGTCATACTTTTCCATCATGTTTCTGACCGCATGGAAGTATCTGAGATCATTCCATACGAACTGTTCCGGAACATCAGATTTGTCAGCGTTTTTGATCAATTCTTTCGCTTCGGCCTTGATCGTATCGTCGATCTCGACATCCTTGAAGTAATTCATGATCTGACGGAAGTCGACTCTGTTGGAACGGATGCCATATCTTTGCCACAGACCGACCTGATCGGTGCAGCTGGTATTGACGGAAGCCGGTGTCTGTTCGGCATTGGACAGGATCAATACTTTGGTATTAGCCATCGCCTTTTTGACCTGCAGGTTTTTCAGGATCTCGTTGTATTCCGGATAATCATGAGCCATATAGGCTTCCAGACCCAGGTCTCTGTAATAACCGACTAAGTCGATCGGTGTCGGACCTAAGTTGATCATGGAGATCGGCTTGTTGAGTCTTTCGATGCCCGGGACACGGTAGGTGATCAGATAGATATCGACCAGATGGTTTTCCGGGATCAGCTTGTCGAATTCGCTGTCGCGCATGACGAAGCTCTCATCGAACTCCATATAGACCGGCTCCATCAGATTGCATCTTGTAAGATCGATGTTGGCCTTGAGTTCTTCATACCAGACCTTGAACTGTTCCTTGCCGACACGTCTTTCGACTTCCGGAGTGTTCTCCTCTTCGATTCCGACACGGCAAGGGCCTTCCCACCAGTCGGTATGGACCAGATTGGAGAATACCGGCCTGAGGTTCACTTTCACATCCATTGCATACTTCATTTTTAATCTCCTTTGATTTCGATCATTCTTCTGTAACATGTATTCAAACCGTTGTTCCGAATCTCTTCATAGATCACCGAAGTGTCTATGTATTCAAGGAAAGCAAGCGGTTCTTTGATATCATCGGCCTTCTGTCCATCACAGATGTCTTCCAGGATCTTGAGGACGCCCTTGATCAGTAAGGAATCGGAATCCATCTTCACGTCAAGCCTGTCTTCATCCCTGGATATATCGCACCAGATGAGGCTCTTGCATCCCGGGATCCGATACTTATCGCTTCGGATCTCTTGGCGATCCGGGTGTTCATAGCCCAGTTCGATCAGATAGTCGCAGACATCCGACGGATCTTGTAAAGACCTCAGATCTTCGATGTATTTTTCTTTGATTTCTGCCGAACTTTTTTTCATATTCCTGTTTACGATTTCATTTTAGAAGGAAGTAAAAGCCGATATTTTTCAATAGATTCAAAGTTTTTGACATTTTATTCAAACGCTTACATTTCTGCTTCAACTCATTTTCTGACACGACAAAAAAAGATCACCGGCTTTCAGTGATCTTGTTTATATATATTGAATTTCAGCTCTTAAAACGCTTGCTGATCGCTATAAGGGCATCTGTGAATCGGTCGATATCTTCTTTGCCGTTATATATTCCCAGCGATACACGGATCAGATCTTCCTGCTGAAGTGCCTTCAGCATCGGATAGGCGCAATGCCCGCCGGTCCGCACAGCGATGTTTTTTAGTGACAACAAGACACCCGCGTCATAACAGCTGAGCCCTTTCAAGCGGAAGCTGATCAAGGGACTTTCACTTATGTATCCGATGATATCGACATCTTTATTCTCCTTCAAACGGGAATACAGATACGACGCTATATCCCTTTCATATCGTTCGATCGCATCCATGCCTTTTTCATTCAGATAATCGATCGCCGCTTTCAAGGCAATGGCCCCGGCAACATCCTGGGTGCCTGCCTCAAAGCGCTGTATCCCTTGCTTCAAAGGATAGTCATGGATCGGATCGTTTTGGATCGTGCCGCCTCCATATAACATCGGTTCAAAGTCCTTCTGGCTTTCCTTATTTATATATAAACAGCCGATGCCCATCGGACCATAGAGCTTGTGTCCGGAAAACGCCAGATAATCACACTTAAGTGTTTTTACATCGATCTTGTGATGGACGATGAGCTGTGTCGCATCGACCAGCACCTTGCAGCCCTTTGCATGGGCCAGGGCAATGATCTGTTTGAGATCAGGCATACAGCCATTGACATTGGACATGCCACTGATCGAAAGAAGCCTTATATTTTCATCAAGCTTTTCTTTGAGATCTTGCATATTCAATGTTCCATCGCATTTTACGCTCACACTTTGAAATATCGCCCCTTTTCTTTCACAGATCTTCTTGAAAGGAAAGTAGTTGGATGAATGTTCCAGATCGCTCACCAACACTTTCTCATCTTCCTTTAAAGAAAAGGATAAATTATAAGCGACCATATTCAACGCTTCCGTCGCCCCTCTGGTAAAGATAAGTTCATCGCTTTCAGCGCCAATAAAAGAAGCGATCGTCTCTCTGGCTATCTCAAACTTCCTCGTCGCATCCTGCGACAGCTTATAATCGCCGCGATGGATATTGGCATTTTCTTGCAGATAAAAATCCTGCAGTGCATTGATCACTGTTTCCGGTTTCTGAGCAGTCGCCGCCGAATCGAGGTAGACAAGGGACTGTTTATTAAAGAATGGGAAATCCTTCTTATACATCGCTTCCCTCTTTCAGTTTTTGAAAGACCGTCTTACTTAAAGCATTGATATCCTGTATATCGACCGCTTCCTCATCGCTCATATGGATGCCCAGCTGTTTTTCGATGAAGATCAAAAGAAGTGCCTTCTTCTGTACGACCAGAGAGGTCTGATGGCAATCGTATTTGCTGATCTGTCTGGCGATCTCTTCTTCCGACAGCCCGCGTTTTGCCATATCCGAAGCTTTGATCGAAAGGACTACGAGATCTTTCAGATTTTCTTCCGTTGATTCGATCGACAGCTTATGCAGGATCGCTTTCCGCAAGAGATCCTTCGTATATTCCAAAGTCAGTTCATCTTTCCCGATGTCCTTGAGCTGCTGCAAGTCCTGTTTTGCCAGATTGGCTGCATTTCTTATCTGTTCGATCATACTTCACTTCTATTTTCACATTGAAACAAAAGATTTAGTTTTCTCATTCATTCATTTTTTTACCTTTTTATTCAAAAAAGGATATCATAAGCATATACCGATATGCCGATATCTAAAGACGAACAATACAGAGAGACCTTCCCTGAATCCTTCTCCATCAAGTATAAGACCTACTGTCCGGAGAAACGTGCTTTTCATCTGCACGATCAGCTTGAAGTCGTCTTTTCCTTATGCGACAACCTGTCCTGCAAATTCGAAGATCACACTTCCGATATTCCAAAGCACGGATTCGTCATATTCGACTCCCACACCCTTCATCACATGATCGCAAAAGATGACAGCAAGTCTTTTGAACGTTATGTGCTTTACTTTGACTCCGACTTCGTATCGGGCTTCTCCGATTCCCGGATCAACCTGTTACGCTGTTTTTTAAAATCCTCGATCGACCGCAGCTGCATCATCCCGGTATCTGAAAAGTATGTTCCGACCATCCTGAAACAGCTCGAGATGCTCGATAGATGCAAGAAACGCGACTGTGCATTTGAAAACGACGAAAGCTATTGCGAGATGCATGAACGCTTTCTTTTGTCTGAATTTCTGCTGATGGTCAACCGCCTGTATGATATGGCCTACTCCGACAGGCCATCATCCAGACTGACCGATGCGCATTCGCTGACCGTCTATTCGATCTGTGACTATGTGAAGATGCACATCAGTGAAAACCCATCGATCGAAGCGATCGCCGACCATTTCAATATCTCCAAGACACAGATCTTCTATATCTTCAAAGAAGTCACCGGCCAGAGCCTTGGCGAATACATATCTGCCTTCAAGATCACCCTGGCAAAAGACTATCTTGTCAACTCCAACATGTCGATCGACGACATCTCTTTCCGTCTGGGCTATTCTACGGTCTCTTCCTTTTCCAGGAAGTTCAAAGCCTCGACTTCCTATTCTCCATTACAATACCGCAAGACTGTCTGTTAGATCATCCATCGATGCCTATCTGTTGTTTCTGACCTTTTAAAAAGAAGATCATTTCAGATCTCCCGATACTTCTTTTTTTCAATAACTTATTGCCACCAGAACTCGTGCCAGCCGCAATTGTCACAATAATAGCCCAGAAAATCTCTGTCTACCTTTCTGCCGCAATCAGGGCATGGTTTGCCGGCATGATAATCATCGCTGGAATAACCTCCGATAATACCATTCAGTTCCCTGTCACTCAACTGTCTGTTGTTTGAACTGAGATATTCCGCATAAGCTTTCTTGATATCTGCATCTTCTTCGAGCTTTCTCTTAACGAGGTTTCTGAAATCTTCTCTTGTCATATGATATTCACTCTTCTTAACTACATTTTATAATCTGAACAGACTTCTTAGAACACATTTTTTGTGATCTTTTCTTTGATGCTGAATTTCAGAAAAGACAAAAGATCATTGATTGAAAAAGATCCGGATCATTATAAGTGTAAGGAAGAGATAAAAGAATAAAACTTTTAAAATAACGATGAATGTCGTTTTCCAAACGACCAGGCTGAATCCGTATTGAATGATAATTGGATCATAAAAACAAGGAGGCTGATACAATATGATGATCGATAAAGAAAAACTGCTTGAATATCTGAATGGACATATCGGCAACAACACCACGACATTTGATCTTATAAAAGCTTCCAATATCTGTAAAGGAATGAGCGATAAAGAAATACAGCGGAATATGCATAACATTGACCCTGAAGTCTGCGAAACAGCTGAAGAAAATGGTTTCAGATTCAACAGTCATCATCACGATCGTGAGTTTCTCGGCATGCCCTGGGCCTATGATTTCTATATTGAAATCGCCGATGTTGAAAAAGATATTGCCAGGATCAGCAGTGCATCTCACTTAAAAACAAGAAAGATGCTGATCGAAGAAGAATATGGCATTTATGACGAAAAAAACGATCTGATGATCGGTTTCAGGATGACCATCCCATGGCAGATCAAGAAGATCTATGATGAAATGTGTGATGAGATCGACAGACTTGAGTCTGAAGAAAAAGACATCGATTAAAAC
>JAZQIF010000025.1:0-3394 GCA_045540935.1 Erysipelotrichaceae bacterium
AAACGCCTATCGCTTGGGCAAAGTCTGTGCCAGAGAAGGCAAGTCCGTCGGAAACAACTTCGCTTTCGCACCGGTCGTCGATATCGATAAGAACTATCACAACCCGATCACCAACGTCAGGACTTATGGAAGCGATCCGGAAAAAGTCATCGAATACGCAAGAGAGTATATCAGAGCCTGTGAAGAAGAAAATGTCCTGACTTCGATCAAACATTTTCCGGGCGACGGCGTCGATGAATGTGACCAGCACATCCTGACTTCCGTCAATTCCTTAAGCAAAGAGGAATGGGATGAAAGCTACGGGAAAGTCTATAGTACTCTGATCAATGAAGGTGCCAAAGCCGTCATGGTCGGTCACATCGCTTTACCGAGTTATCAAAGTGAAGAAGAGAAATATCTTCCGGCAACACTGTCGCATGATGTGATCACAAAACTCTTGAGAGAAAAGCTTCACTTCAACGGTCTGATATTGACCGATGCCACACCGATGGTCGGCTTCTGTGCCGCCATGAATAGAAAAGATGCCGTACCGGCAGCGATCAACGCCGGCTGCGATATGTTTTTATTCAACAAGGACTACGATGAAGATTACGGCTTCATGATGGAAGCTTATCAAAGCGGTGTCTTAAGTGAAGAAAGACTAGAAGAAGCGGTCAAACGCATCCTGGCTTGCAAGGCAGCGCAGAAACTGTATCTTCCGTTTGAAAAAGCAAAGGAAGATCTTGTCGGCTGTAAGGAACATCAGATATGGGCAAAGGAATGTGCCGATGAAGCGGTCACGCTTGTCAAAGACACGCAGGATCTTCTGCCGATCCGCAGCGATAAGTATAAGAAAGTTCTCTATCAGATCCTCGGTGACTGCGCAAGCAATGACAGAGTGACCTCCCGTTTCGTCGAACAGATGAGCGCCAGGGGTTATCAGATGATCCCTTATGAAAAGGAAGTCTTTGATTTCACAAAACCGCTGCCGTTCGACAGTGTGAAGAGCTTCAAAGAAAAGTATGACCTGGTCATCTATATCGGAAACATCGAGAATGCCTCCAACAAGACGACCAACCGCATCAACTGGTATACATTGTTCGGCCTTGGCAACAACATGCCTTGGTTCGTCAACGAGGTACCGACGATGTTCATCTCTTTGCAGAACCCATATCATCTGCTGGATGTGCCGATGATCAAGACCTATATCAACTGTTATTCCAATCACGATCTGATGATCGATGCGGTCGTGGAAAAGATCAACGGAGAAAGTGAGTTCAAAGGTATCTCACCGGTCGATCCGTTCTGCGGAAAGGAATATCTGAAACGCTGATGATCAAGGGATTCATATTCGATCTCGACGGTGTGATCGTCGATACGGCCAAGTATCACTACCTGGCCTGGAAGAAGCTCACGGATGAGCTCGGATTAAAATTCGACATCCGTGACAACGAACTGCTCAAGGGCGTATCGAGAAGGCGTTCCTTTGAGATCATCCTGGAACTCAACGGGATGAAGATGAGTGAGAAACAGATCGAGAAGTACTGTGCGATCAAGAACCAGTACTATCTGGAATACATCGATGCTTTGCGGGATGATGAGACTCTGCCCGGGGCAAAGGAATTCATCAAAGAAGCAAGAAAGAAAGACTATAAGATCGCCTTGGGTTCTGCCAGCAAGAACAGCAGGAAGATCTTACAGAAACTAAAGATCATCGACCTCTTCGATGCGATCGTTGGCGGCACCAAAGTTGCGCATGCCAAACCCGATCCCGAAGTCTTCTTGCGGGGAGCGCAAGAATTGTCGCTTGAACCGGAGCAGTGCATGGTCTTTGAAGATTCGGCTGCCGGTATCACGGCTGCCCACAACGGCAACATGAAAGCGGTCGGTGTGGGAAACGGCAGTGTACGCAATTACGCCGATTATTTTATCGAACGTTTTATTGATGCCGATCCTGCGATCGTCGCAAGAAAGGCGCTGGGAGAATAGAAATGAGAAACGCAGATTATCTGAAAAAAGCAGAAGAGTTACGTCCTGCCCTGATCGAAAAAAAGATCCGGATCGACGGAAGAGACGAGATATTGAGTAACGGTGACGAGGTCATCTATGACCTGAAAGACCACTATGTCGGATATCTGTCTGTTTCTTTTTCTGCTGTTGGACGCCACTATGATGCGCCGCTTTATTTTCAGATACAGTTTGCGGAGATCAAAGAAGAATTCGACCAGGATATCGAAAACTATCACGGCTGGATATCGAGAAGCTGGATACAGGAAGAGCGTGTCCACATCGATGTGCTTCCGTGTACCTATGAATTTAAAAGAAGATATGCCTTCCGTTATCTGAAGATCAAAGTCCTGAGTGTATCGGAAAATTACAGTGTGAAGATCGACTCCATCGATCTGAGAGCTGTCTCTTCGGCCGATGAGACAAAGCTCACCCATCCTTCTTTCAGCAAGGAAGATGAAAGACTCGATCAGGTATCGTTACGCACACTTCATAACTGCATGCAGGAAGTCTTTGAAGACGGTCCGAAACGTGACCGGAGATTATGGCTCGGTGACCTGCGCTTGCAGGCCCTGGCCAATTACGAGACATACAGAAACAACGATCTGGTGAAACGCTGCCTCTATCTTTTTGCCGGCACGACACTGGAAGAAGGCAAGCTTGCCAGCAACGTCTTCATCGAACCGCAAGTCGAATGTGACTATCAGTCGATGTTCGACTATGCCTTATTCTTCATCGATGTATTATGGAATTACTATGAAAACACCGGTGACCTTGAAACGTTAAAAGATCTCGAACCGGTCTGTATCAGACAGTACGAGATCCTGCAGAAGTGTTTCGATGAAAACGATGTGATCGATCTGGATAAGTGCGATCGCGTCTTCATCGACTGGAACTTCGATCTGGATAAGACAGCACCGGGGCAGGCAGTCTATCTCTATGCCTTGAAAGATCTTGTGAAGATCGAAAAGACATTGGGAAATGATATAAAGAAGATCGAAGAAGAGATCGAAAAGAAATCCGCTGCCGCGAAAAAGATGTTCGATGAAAAAGAAGGGCTCTTTGTTTCCGGCAAAGACGATCAGATCTCTTATGCCTCGCAGGTCTGGATGATCCTGGCCGGTGTCTTGAACAAAGAAGAGGCAAGGCTTGTGTTGGACAGACTGGAAAAGCGGAACGATGCCATCGAATTATGTTCCCCTTATGCCTATCATCATTACATCCAGGCACTCATCGATGCCGGAGAAACGGATAAGGCATATGAAAAGATGCACGGCTACTGGGGCGGCATGATCGAAAAAGGCTGTGATACCTTCTGGGAGATCTATGACCCAAAAGACCCGACGGCTTCGCCATACGGCGGACTGGCCGTTCACAGCTTCTGTCATGCCTGGAGCTGTACGCCGAC
>JAZQIF010000026.1:0-2500 GCA_045540935.1 Erysipelotrichaceae bacterium
AAACGATACATTGATCTTAAGCTCACCGATCGTATCGGGCAACGGTGAGATCACCGATGAAACACCACATGGTGAGTTTTACATCCGCAAGATGTCCACGGATTCCTACCTCATGGGAAGAGATTATCTTGAACATGTCGACTTCTGGATCGGTTTTGATCCTTCCGGAAGAGTCTATGGCTTACACGATGCCTCATGGCGTGACGAATTTGGTGAAGATATCTACCTCACCGATCCTTCAAGAGGCTGCGTCAACATGCCGACCGACAAGATCACGATCTTATTCGATTACGCCAATGTCGGCACAGAGATCATCGTACACGATTAAATACGTAAAAAAGCGGGACCCCGCTTTTTTCATTCCTTGCCTTCTTTAAACCGTTCCATCATCTCGTTGGTAAGAGAATACCTTTTTGGCTGTAAGATGATGTCTTCCCGTTTCACCCATTCCGCATACTTGAGTTCATGGTCATCCATGTGGATGCGATCATCTCCATCGACCTCACAATAATAACCGGCCAGGATATCCTGTGCGATTCCCCAGGGCTGTGATTTATAGTAACGGATGTTCTTTACATTCAAACCGGTCTCTTCTTTGACCTCTCTTTGAACGGTCTCTTCCAATGTCTCGCCAAACTCAGTAAAACCGGCAACCAGAGCATTGTGGGCAAAACCGCTCTTGTATTTGGTCAGAAGAAGTTTATCGCCATTCTTCACCCCGATGATGACAGCCGGATTGATACGCGGATAGACGTGATTGTCGCAATGCGGACAGACCATCGCCCTCTCTGTTTCATCATGGACCATCGGTTTGCCGCACTTTCCGCAATACACACTGGTCGAATACCAAACATAGAGATGATAGGCACTGTAAGCGACGAAGATATCCAAGTTTTCTTTTAATTCCAGATTTATGAGATCCCGCATGGAATAAAGATCGAATCCGTCCTTATTTTCCATGCCCATCTTTAAGAAATACTTTGTCTCATCCACGGAAAACAGATAGACAAGATCCTCATGTTCGCATATCGGATAGTACAGTCTTTTTTCTTCCTCATCGTATCTTGCCAGGATCTTTCCATCGACAAAACACATCAGAATGCTGTTTTTATCTGCCTTTACTCTCTTATATGCATTATCAAACTTATGTCCGTTCAACTCTTGTATCATCATAGTATTTCATCCTTATTCATTAACCGACAATCATTTATCGGTTCTATCATTTTATCATGCAGAAAAAGAATACATCTTATTTGAACCGGTAATCTTCGCTCGGAGTCAAGTGTATTGCGTGTCACAGTCAGAAAGTCGGCCATAAAGGGACAAAGATGTCTGACAAGCCGGACGGTTCCGTCTTTCC
This sequence comes from Erysipelotrichaceae bacterium, assembly GCA_045540935.1. GTDB lineage: Bacteria > Bacillota_I > Bacilli_A > Erysipelotrichales > Erysipelotrichaceae > Colivicinus. The sequence goes on from JAZQIF010000026.1 coordinate 1,361, forward strand.
GATGAGATTTTATAATCAAACATCGTGATCCGTTTCAAACGATCTGCCTGCTCCGCTCTTTCAACATCCGGTGATTCAAAGCAGATCTTTTGTTTTTCTTGCTAAATAAAGCGGAATATTGGTTATCTGGCCATCTTTTTTATATCCTCGCTTGGAATAACGTAACGCGATCTCCGGATGTTTCTCTTTGACAAGCCTCTTGAACGAAGGTGCAGGCTTATCTTCTCCCGATTTTACCTCAACAGGAACGATCTTCGTACCAAACTGTAAGAGGAAATCGATCTCGCTGTTCTTATCAGAATAATAACGCGGTTCGACAGCAAACTGCCCTTTTAACTGCTGCAAAACATAGTTCTCTGTAAGAGGCCCTTTAAACTGATAATCTGTTTTCAGAAGGATGGCGCTGTTATCGACGCCGGCCATGTGCTTAAGAAGACCCGTATCGAAGAAGAACAGTTTGAATTGTTCCATTTTATCAAACGCTGCAAGCGGATGCTCGATCTTTGAAACATTATAAACCCGATTCAGCATCCCTGCCGAAACCAGCCATTCGATCGCTTCTTCAAAGTCCCTTGCGCGGCCGCCTTCCCGAACAGCTCCATACATGAACTTTTCGTTAGACTTGGAAAGCTGAGACGTGATACTTCGGAAAACCATAAGTATTCTCCCGCTATTCACTTTTCCGTTATGCTTGGAAAAATCATTCTCATAGACTCTGATCAATTCCTCTTGGATCCGGGAAACACGGACCGGATCCTTATAATTGATCCAGGACGACACACACTCCGGCATTCCGCCGATGATCAGATAATTATTGTATACATCCAAAAGACGTCTATGAAAGATCTCCTCAATAATCTGACCCTTTTTAATACTCTCGTAGTATTCAAACAGTGCCGGATCTGTTGCTTCAAGAAATTCATCAAAAGTCAGTGGATATACGTCCAGCAGATTTATCATGCCGACCGGATATGATTTCGGTGCTGCAAGTAATGTACCAAGAAGGCTTCCGGCTGCAATAACATGATACTCGTACGCTTTTTCTTTGAAATACTTTAAAGAATTCAAAGCTTCCGGACATTCCTGAATCTCATCAAAAACGATCAATGTATTCTCCGGATATATCTACTTCCCCGCAAT
>JAZQIF010000027.1:0-2666 GCA_045540935.1 Erysipelotrichaceae bacterium
CCGTTCTTTTGAACATTATTATGACTATAATCCTTCTGAAGATACATATACGGCAAAAAGATATGAGTTCATGGACGCTGAACCTAAAGATGTCGATCTGCCGGAACCGGGAACACTTTTCATAAGATCACAATAATCAGCGTGATCGCTTTCTTGATTCATGATTGCATAAACAGGATCAGAAAATCAGCCTGTTTTCTTTAGGTTTTTGCTCACTATATTTGCTAAGAGGCACATTCTTTGATGGAGCGTGGACATGCAAAAACACATCTCGCCTCAAAGAAGGAACGCAGACACAGGATAATTCAAAGGACTGAAAAAACGGTATCAAAGGCGGTTGCTAGATACCGATTTTTGATTTTCTGATTGTCACGTAGTGCTTATCAAAATCTGGATTATACTTATCTCTGTCTGGGCAAAAGAGAACATAACTGATATCGTATTCTTTCCCTAAATTTTTCATACGGACTTTTTTAAGTTCACTGAATATTTTTGCGTTTTCTTCATCTTGCTTGTCCATGACAAACCTTATCTCTTTGATATGTTCAAAATCTTTCAGACCCTCGATGAACTGCGTTTCAGAGAAGATGGCTCTTTCAAGCGCTTCGGTCTTATCTTCTTCTTTGAGCGCATTGAGATACTTTTCTTTATGATAGTTTCCCACTAGAACACGATAGTATGGAAAACCGCTTTTCCAGTAGATTCCATCAAATTTCATGACGCGTTCATTTCTGTAATTGAATGCCGGAGCAATCTGCAGAACAGCGAAACAGATCCACATATGAGCCATATATCGTTTATTGATCTCGTTTAACTGCCGTCCGAATTCCTCGGTTTCGTTGCCGAAAAAGGCCCTATAAGCGATTTCTCTGCTGTCTTCCTTCAGATACTCGACTAACTTGTAGAAGATATCTTGATTCGGGACGACCGTTCTTCCCGTTTCAATATTACGTATCGATGTGTTGGAAATGTGCAAGATCCTTGCAAGGTCATCCTGTGAAAGGCGGTTTTCCTTTCGAACCTCTCTGAAATAAGTTGAAAATGACATACCTTTTCCCTCTGATTCAATTATAACCATAATACGTAAGAAAAACTTAAATTAAATTAATTATTAGTTATTGACATGCTACAAATAACATGTAAAAATTATTACGTAAGGAAAAATTAAAATAAAAAAAATTTAACTTACAACTGCTCTTTGAAAATTTAATAATAAAGTAGATGTTTTAGGAGGATGGGATAATGTTGGAAAAACTGAATTGGCAGGAAAAGTATGTACTAAGTCTGAACGATAATATATCGATCAACGATATCAGACGACTCTTTGACTGCGGACAGCCGACAGCGATCGAGATCAGGAACAAGGCAGTGGAATACTGCAGGAAACACGAGATCTTTCTGATCGGCAAAGCCGTACCGACCGACATCGTTCTGGAAGTCACCAAAAAGCCAAGGTCCTACTTTTACGATCGAATGATGATGGAAAAGAAACTGAAGGAAGCCTAAGTGATCGTAATCGACGGCAGAAACATCTACGGAATAAACAGATACCAGCTGAAGAGAAAAAACGGAAACAACGAGGAACGCTACCTGGTGAAATACAAGGGCATCTACAAGCGGGGATTTAAAAGCTCGATCGATGCCTATCTGTTCATCAAAAGCGTTGATGAGGGCAATTATACGGTCTTGAACGAGGTACCGGAGAGGAAACCTCAGATCGACAAGAGACGGAATTACAGTGTCAGGGAAGCTGCGGAAAAGTATCTGGAGATCTACAAGGAAGAAGTGCGCTATGGAAGCTATGACAAGACATATAACGTCATGATGAACATCATTGTGCCCAATCTTCCGGATGTGCCGGTATCGAGCGTGAAAAACATCGATCTTCTTGAATTCAGAAGCAGACTCAACAAGGATATAAGATACATGACAAAGGCGAAGGGCTATGTCAGGTATTCGACGGGGACAAAGAACTTCATCGTGACAACGCTGAAGAAGTTCATGTCGTTCTGCATTGCCAATTTCGGTGCAGGTCCCAACATCTGCAAGGACGTCAAGCATTTCAAGGAAACTCACGAAGAAAAGCAGAAAAGAAACGAGAAGAACGAGAACATGTGGTCGATCGACGAGTACTACAGTTTCATGGCGATGCTTTCAAGGATGTATGGCGAGTATTCGCCGACCTACGGCGTTTACCTGGTCATGGGCAACAAGGGCCTCAGGATCGGTGAAGTGCTGGCGCTTCGCTACCAGGATCTGAAATTCGAGAACACGCTGATCGTGGATGAATCGATCACTCTCAAATCTGAGAACGCCACCTTCGAAGTTTCCAATCCGAAAAATGATACTTCGATACGAAGGATCGTGATCTCACATGGCCTCTACAGCTATCTTCTTGAACTGAAGAAGCGTGACCAGCGTTTTCCGGACTACTCGGACAAATGGTTCATCTTCCACAGACCAAGAAAACCGGATATCCCGATGGCCCATCAGACGCTGCAGAAGCACAAGGAAAACGCGTGTGAGCAGATCGGATTAAGGCTCAACACGAACCACCAGCTCAGGCACATGTACAACACCTTCCTCAAGGACCAGGGTATCCCGGTCTTTGACCGAAGCGCTGTTCTGGGACAGAAGGACGCAGACATCAATTCGGAGATCTACAC
>JAZQIF010000028.1:0-18096 GCA_045540935.1 Erysipelotrichaceae bacterium
GCCGACCCATTACGGTTCTCTGGAATATGCCAGAAAACTGGGTTTCATCGTCAACGAGACGACGAGCCTTTTTGATGACATCGAAGATGTGATCAGCTTTATCGATGAGACGGCCAAGATCCGTCATGACCTTCCTTATGAGATCGACGGCATGGTCATCAAAGTCAATTCCTACGAGCTGCAGTCACAGATCGGTTTTACTTCCAGGATCCCGAAGTGGGCGATCGCCTACAAGTTCCCGGCCGAAGAAGTCAGAACGATCGTCGAAGATATCTTCATCACGGTCGGCCGGACTGGCAAGTGTACGCCAAACGCAAAACTGACCCCGGTCAAAGTCGCCGGAACGACGGTCGGCTTTGCCACACTTCACAACGAAGACAACATCAAAGATAAGGACATCCGTATCGGTGATACGGTCATCGTCAGAAAAGCAGGTGACATCATTCCGGAAGTCGTACGTTCGATCAAGGAAAACCGCAACGGATCGCAGCTTCCTTTCGTTTTCCCTGAACAGTGTCCGGTCTGTGGCGGAAGGCTCTATCGCTTTGAAGATGAGGCTGCCCATTACTGTGTCAACAGTGAATGTAAGGCAAGACTCGTTTATTCGATCGCTCATTTTACCGAGCGCAACGCTATGAATATCGACGGTCTGGGCGAAAAACGTGTCGAAGCCTTCTTGAATGAAGGACTGCTTTCTTCTTTTGAAGACATTTATAAGCTGCACAACCGCAAAGAAGATATCCTGCAGATGGAAAAATTCGGTGAGAAGTCTTACGACAATCTGATCGCAGCCATCGAAAACTCCAAGCAGAATTCTCTGGAACGTCTGATCAACGGACTCGGTATCCGTCAGGTCGGTGAAAAGGCAGCCAAGGTATTGGCGGCATATTTCAAAAACATGGACAATTTCATGAATGCAAGTCTTGAAGAACTTAGCAACATCCATGATATCGGTCCGATCACTGCGGAATACATCCGAGAATTCTTCAATGAAGCCTCCAACGTCGAGATGATCCATCAGTTAAGGATGCTGGGCGTCAATATGGACTATATCGATACATCGACCGGCGAAGATTCTCTTTTCTCCGGCAAGACCGTCGTTCTGACCGGAACATTAGAGAAGTATTCGAGAAACGAAGCGACGGCACTTCTTGAAAACCTGGGGGCAAAAGTCTCCGGTTCGGTCTCCAAAAAGACGGATTTCGTCATCTATGGCGCAGAGGCCGGTTCCAAGCTCGATAAGGCGAGAACTTTGGGTGTTACGACCTTAAGTGAGAGTGAATTTGAGAACATGCTATGAGTATGTTAAAATATTGACTGGAGAATTTTTATGAGCACGAAAAAAGAAAAGAAAAAACTGTCCAGATCCGCGATCGTGCTGATCGTCGGACTGATCATCATAGCAATTCCGGTCTGTATCTTTGTCGGGATCTTAGGCATCTCGGCCATGCAGACGGGAACACCGAGAGAAGGAAGCCGTTTTGAAGGCGACCTGGAACCGGCGATCACGGATGCCAATATCGAAAGCCTGAAGACCAAGCTCGATGCGCTTTCTTCCGTAGAGAACCTGGAAGTCGTATTGTCCCAGGGACAGCTCCGGATCTTCATCGATACTGTCGATACCTTATCGGAAGAACAGGTCGATTCCTTGCTGACATCGGCATACAATGCGGTCAATTCGGAGTTACCGATCTCGACGTATTTCACAGCGACCGAATCCAAGAAGATGTATGATCTGCAGATCAATATCTACACTTCACCGACCGCTTCTGAGATCGGCGATGAAGCGGGCAGACAATACAAGCTGCTTCACAAAAACTCTGCCGAAGAGACATACGGCATCGATGATCTCGCTCATCCGAAAGATCCTGCACTTGCCGCAGAACTTGAAGGTCTCAACGAAACACCTGCGACGGGTGAAGGCGAGACCGCGGAAGGTGAAACGACAGAAGGGGAAAGCACTGGTGATTAAACTTCATGGATCTCATGAAGTTTTTTAATTTATGAAGAATCAGATATTACGCTGTACATGTGTGGATATGTCCGTTGAGGGCTTAGGGATCGCCAGAGCTGACAAGCTGGTGATCTTTGTCAAGGGCCTGATCAAGGGGGAAGAGGCCGATGTCAAGATCATTGCCGAGAAGAAGAACTATTCGATCGCTATCATCGATAAACTGATCAAGCCATCCCCATATCGCATTGAATCCAAATGTCCGGTCGCCTACAAGTGCGGCGGCTGCGATTACCGGCATATCGATTACAAATATCAATTGGAACTGAAAAAGGAAGTTCTGATCAACACCTTCCCGGGATACAAAGTCAATGATGTACTTGCCTGCGAGGATCCTTTCTATTACCGAAATAAGGTACAGATCCCGGTCGCCGATCATAAGATGGGCTTTTATCGTAAGTTTTCCAACGATATCGTTGAATTCGATGACTGTCTGATCGAATCGAAGATCGCCAATGAGATGATCAGAGATCTCAAGCCACTGTTATTGAATACGTCAAAAGAAAAATACATCCGCCACATCCTGATCAAACACGGAAAGGGGAGCGGCGAGGTCATGCTGGCATTTATCGTCAATGATCTTTCTGTCGATCTGAGCGATGTCTGCGAGACGATGGTCGCAAAATATCCATCCATCGTTTCTGTCATCATGAATCTCAATGATAAGAAGACAAACGTCATCCTGGGGAGTGAAGAAAAAGTATTGTATGGAAGAGACTTCATCTATGATGACTTTGCCGGTATAAAAGCAAAAGTATCTTTGAAATCCTTCTATCAGGTCAATCACGACCAGATGATAAGACTTTATGATGTTGCCAGAAACCTGGCTGAGATCGATGAGACGAAAGAAATACTGGATCTGTATTGCGGTATCGGTACGATCTCCTTGTATCTGAGCAGATACGCCAAACATGTAACTGGTGTCGAGATCGTAGAATCGGCTGTCAAAAATGCCAAAGATAACGCAAAACTCAATAATATAAAAAATTGTGATTTTATCCTGGCGGATGCCACAAAAGGCATGGATCGCTATCTTAAGGACAAAGACGTCGTCATACTCGACCCGCCAAGAAAAGGCATATCCAAAGATCTCGTCGATTCTTTGAAGAACAACAAGATCAAAAAGATCGTCTATGTCTCCTGCAATCCGGCAACTCTGGCCAGAGACCTGGAATTATTGAAAGATACCTACAGGATCGGTGAGATCTATCCGGTCGATATGTTCCCATATACTATCCATACGGAATGCGTGACGGTACTGGATCTAAAATGAAAAAGTGTCCGGCAGCTGAATACTGCGGCGGCTGTCAGTATCAGGGCATCGAATATGATAAACAGCTGTTCATTAAACAGGAGAAGATCGACAGCCTGCTGTCGTCTTTTCATACTGTGGAGAAGATCCTGTCTTGCAAAGAATCGTTGAATTACCGCAATAAGGTACAGATCTCTTTTTCATATGACGAACACCGCAATATCCTTTGCGGATACTATATCCCGAATTCCCATATGGTCGTCCCGATCGAAAAGTGTGGTATCGCTTCTGATGAGATCAATCAGCTGATCTCATCTTTGAAGCGTATCGTCATTAATAACCGGATCTCCATATATGACGAAAGAAACCGGAAAGGCTGCCTTCGCCATATCCTGCTTCGTTCAACGTTAACGGGCGAAACGATGGTCGTATTTGTCACAGGATCAAAAACATTGAATAAGGCCGATACTTTGATCAGAGATGTCCTTCGTTACAATCCGAGCGTAAAAACGATCATCCATAATATCAATGACGTACCGACTTCCAAAGTTTTAGGCAGAAGAAGCTACGTCCTGTATGGAAAAGGGTACATCACGGATAAGCTGTGCGGTCTGTCATTCCGTATTTCGAGCGCATCCTTCTACCAGGTCAATTCCTATCAGACACAAGTCCTGTACGAAGAAGCCATACGTCTGGCGGATCTGAAGAAAAGCGATGTTCTTATCGATGCGTATTGCGGTACAGGTACGATCGGCTTGAGTGCCTCAAAGAAAGTCAGAAAAGTCATCGGCGTGGAGATCAATGAATCGGCCATCAAAGACGCAAAGATCAATCAGAAGATCAACTACATCGAAAACGTTGAATTTGTTTTGGACGATGCCGGTAAATATATGGAATCTTTAAGCAGCAAGAAGACACATATCGATGCGGTCATCATGGATCCGCCCAGAGCCGGCTCCGATATCCGTTTCATGTCTTCGATGGTGAAGCTGTCTCCGGATAAGATCGTATATATCTCCTGTAATCCGGATACTTTGAAAAGAGATCTCAATTACCTGAAGAAATACTATTCGATTCAAAAGATACAGCCGGTCGACATGTTTCCATTCACTTCTCACATCGAAACGATTGTTCTTTTAAGCAGTGAAAAAGCCGATGGATATACAAACATTGATTCATCAATGAAAGGGTTTGATGAGAGACAAGTGAAGCGATAAATCAGAGCTGATGAGGTAAAAGTATGACAGGGTATATGGAAGAAATGCGTAAGCTGGTCGGTCACAAAACGATCATTCAGTGCGCTGCCAGCATCATTTGCGTTGATGAAAATGGACGTGTTTTGTTGGGCAAACGTTCTGACAATCACATGTGGGGATATTCAGGCGGTGCAATCGAAATCGATGAATACGTCGAAGAGTGCGCCAGAAGAGAGCTTTTTGAAGAGATGGGACTGGTTGCAGAAGAACTTGAATTCTTTTGCGTTAATTCGGGACCGGAAGCTCATTATATCTATCCAAATGGAGACGAAGTTTCAAATTTTGAGATCGTTTATATTTGCAGAAAATGGCAGTTGAACCGAGTTTAAATAAATAACAAAAGACTATTTTCCGGCATATCCTGCGTTTTGAAAATCTCATATGATCGATGATCGGAAAGGATAAAAAGATGAGTACTCTGAAATTCAAATATGTACGTATCCAGGGAAAAGAACTGGCACAGAACACGATGTTTGCCAAAGGTGTCTTTTCCATGTGCTGGCAATTGATACAAAAAGATATCATGTCTCAAGAAGATGCTGAGCTGTTCCGAGAGATCGATGACTGGTTCGCTCATAATCTTCCCTGGCCGCCGCAGTGCAAAAACAGAGAACCGGTCGTCTGCTGGTTCAAGACCGAGAATTCCGATGAGATGATGAAGATGATCCGGCCGGCTTTGTGGCTCCTGGACCGCTACGATCATCCGTATTATCTGGTCTACACCAATTCTCCGGGTGAGATCGTCTATGAAGACAAGTATCAGATCGCGACCAAGACTGACGGCTATCTGCAGATCGAAGAGCTGCAGGAATCCTGGTCACCGGAATGATCTTTCATATGGTTTTATCTTTTGAATATCCGCAAGATCCATGAGGTACTATCGGTACCTTTTTAAATGGCTGATGGAAAGAAGAATCATATCGTTTTTGGTGTAGAATAATTCATAGGTCAAAAAGGAGGGGATTGCTGATGCGTGATATGACAAAGGGTTCGCCATTTACTCACCTGTGGCAATACGCACTTCCTTTGCTTCTGGCAAACTGGCTGCAGCTTGCCTATAATGCGATCGATTCGATCATTGCCGGCCGCTTTATCGGACAGAATGCTCTGGCGGCGGAAGGCATCGCCGCTCCGGTGATGAATCTTGTCATCTTATCGATATCCGGTCTTTGCATCGGCGCCGGCATCCTGATGTCGGAAAGTTTCGGTGCCAAAAACATGGGACTGTTAAGAAAGACCATCGCCGTTACGTTATCATCAGGCATCGTGATCTCTTTGATCATCACATTATGCGGTATCTTGTTTTCCGATATGATCCTGCGTTTCCTGGAAGTCCCGGGGGATATCTATGATATTACAAAGACGTATTTACGCATCACGTTCATCGGTGCGCCATTCACATTTACTTATAATGCCTTAGCGGCAGCCATGAAAAGCGTAGGGGACTCCAAGACACCTTTACGCTTCCTGGCCTTCTGTTCGATCTTAAATGCCGTTTTGGACCTGATCCTGCTGGGGATCTTTCACAGAGGCATCTTTACTTCTGCCGCAACGACAGTGGCCGCAGAAGCCGCTTCTGCCTTTCTGGCGATCTTTTATATGATGCGCAAGACTCCGGAACTTGTCCCGAACAAGCAAGAATGGAGATATGAAGGAAATATCTTCAAAAAGGTCGTTTCCTATGGTGCTCCGACTGCTTTGCAGCAGGCCATACAGCCGATCGGCAAGCTTCTGATACAGTCACAGGTCAATATGCTAGGTGTCTCATCGATCGCTGCCTTCCATGCAGTGACCAAGGCAGATGATTTTGCCTGCATCCCGGAACAGGGGATCTCCTCATCCATTTCGACCTATATCGCACAGAACAACGGTGCCAAGAAGAAAGAAAGGATACGCAAAGGATTCTTTACCGGCATTGGTATGGAACTCTGTTATGGTGTGTTTATCGCATTGATGACCTTTATCTTCCGCAGACAGATCGTATCTTTGTTTGTGACCGGTACTGCTGCGCAAGAAGTGATATCGATCGGATCGAAGTACCTGTCTGTCATGGCATTCTTTTATCTCTGGCCGGCGATGACCAATGGCTTCCAGGGCTTTTTCAGAGGCATGGGACGCATGAAAATGACGATATTGGGTACGACGACGCAGATTTCCATCCGTACCTTATTTACGATCTTGCTGGCTCCAAATATGGGGATACAGGGGATCGCCTATGCCAGCATGATCGGCTGGTCTGCGATGTTATTGTTTGAAGTGCCGATCGCACTTCATTCCTTATCGAAAATGAAAGAAGGAAACGAATAGGTATCAAAAGATCATAAAACTCTTCATGATCATCTGTCTTATTCTGAAAATAGAAATCGAGGTTATTGTTTATGTGGTATGATGAAGCGATATTTTATCATATTTATCCTTTGGGACTCTGCGGTGCCCCAAAACAGAACGAATACAGCGAACCTGTAAGCAGATTGAATACTCTTCTGCCTTGGATCGATCACATCAAAGAGACAGGATTTACCGCCCTTTATATCGGGCCATTGTTTGAATCGGTAGGCCATGGCTATGAGACGACGGATTATCGAAAACTGGACAGCCGTCTGGGTACAAACGAAGATCTTAAAAACTTTGTGAACTATTGTCATGATAAAGGGATCAAAGTGATCTTTGACGGTGTCTTCAATCATACCGGCAGAGATTTCTTTGCCTTTAAGGATATCCGCGAGAATCGGGAATACAGCAGATATCTGAACTGGTATTCCAATATCAATCTATATGGAAACAATTCTTATAATGACGGGTTTTCCTACGATACCTGGGGCGGCTATGATCTGCTTGCCAAGCTGAACCTCAGAAATCCGGAAGTGGTCGATTATCATATCGAAACGGTGCGTTTCTGGATCGAGGAATTTGATATCGATGGAATAAGACTGGATGCAGCAGATGTATTGGATCACGATTTCATGAGACGCCTTCGCTATGAATGCGATCAGATGAAAAATGACTTCTTCTTACTTGGTGAAGTGATCCATGGCCAGTACAATAACTGGGTCAATGATCAGATGCTTCACTCGGTGACGAGTTACGCCATGCACAAGGGTTTTTACTCTTCTCATAACGAACATAATTATTTCGAACTGGCGCATACCGTAAAACGCGACTTCGAGATGTGCGGCGAAAATGCTTATCGGCTCTATCAGTTTGTCGATAACCACGATGTCGAACGTATCGCTTCCAAGATCACTGACAGGCGAAATCTTTATCCGTTATTTGTACTTCTGTATACATTGCCTGGCATCCCTTCGATCTACTACGGTTCGGAATTTGCGATCGAAGGCAAGAAAGAAAGATATTCCGATGATTCGCTTCGTCCGTGTCTGGATCTATGGCAGATGAAAGAAAACGAAAAGTTTTATCCTTCTTTATTCAAGAAACTCGCGAAGATCCGAAACGATCATAAGGCCCTGGTCTACGGGCCTTACCGTGAGGTTCATCTGACAACGGAAGTCTTCAGCTTTGAAAGAGGGGATCTGTTCATCGTTTCCAACAACTGTGATCGGATGATATCATTTGATATAGAGAAAGACAGAAACTATATCGATGCATTGAGCGGCAAAAGGTTTGAGACATCTTATGGTCATCTGAATATTTCTGTGGAAGGCCATGACGCTTTGATCCTGATACCGGAAAGCGAAGAAGTCAAAGACTATGAGCCTCTGATCCGCCCGAAGGCGCAGTCTGTAAAAGAAGATCGAAGAAATGCGGTCTCTGAGATACGGATCGTTGAAAAGCCTTATGAAGAGATGTCTGTCGAAGAATTGCAGTCAGCGATCCTGGCAAAAATGAAAGCCAACGGTCCGCTGAATGATCGCATGATCAAAGATGTTATGGAAAACGTATATCGGGATTCTTTGCTGAACTGGGTGAAGAGTTTCCGATAAGAAAGGCGAGTATGAAAAAGATAGAAGAAATGAGCGATCGGGAATTGCTCGAAGAACTGGTCAAAGAGAAAAGGATCAACGATCTCGTACAATGGATCGCCATCGGTCTTGTCGTGGCGCTTCTGATCTTCATTTATGTACAGATACAGAAATACATGCCGATCCTTACCGATCTGGTAAACCGTTCCAATCAGCTGATGAGCGATCTGGAAAACACCAGCTCACAGATCAACGAGCTGATCGCATCGGTCGATGATGGTTCGATCGAGAAACTGAAAAACATCATCGATCAGCTCAACGACGGTTCGATCGATAAGCTGAAAGAACTCATCGGCGATCTCAGCAATATCATGTCGTTATTCAAAAGATAGGAGTCAATATGTTGGAAGTTGGAATCAAAGCACCTGATTTTACTTTACCTGACCAGAACGGTGAGATGCATTCTTTGAAGGATTACAAGGGAAAGAAAGTCATCCTCTACTTTTATCCGAAAGATATGACGTCCGGCTGCAGCAAGCAGGCCTGCCGTTTTGCGGAACTCTATCCGCAGTTCAGAGAAAAAGATGCCGTCATCCTCGGTGTCAGCAAGGACTCTGTATCTTCACACAAGAAATTTGAAGAAAAATTCGGATTGCCGTTCACTATCCTTTCCGATACGAAACAGGAAGTGATACAGGCATATGATGTCCTGAAAGAAAAGTCCATGTACGGAAGAAAGTATATGGGCGTCGTACGTTCGACCTATCTGATCGATGAAAAGGGAAAGATCGCCAAGGCATTCGCCAATGTCAAGGCAAGCGAAAATCCCGATCAGATGTTAAGTGAGATCTAAAAAAAACCGCTTGATGCGGTTTTTAAATTTCCAGTGGCGTGCCTGGCAAGACTTGAACTCGCAACCTTTTGGTTCGTAGCCAAACACTCTATCCAGTTGAGCTACAGGCACATCGCTTATTTAATGTATCACTAAAAAAGAATAAATTCAAATCGTACACTGACGTTTTATTGAAAACAAGTTTCAAAAATGTTAGGATATTTTATGTCCATGTAGCTCAGTTGGATAGAGCATCCGCCTTCTAAGCGGACGGTCGGGAGTTCGAGTCTCTCCATGGACGCCAGTCTGATTTGGCACCTGAAAGGGTGTTTTCTTTATGTTTTCGCTGACTATTCTCTATAATTGAGACATGAAATGCGGACTGTGTAAGATCGAAGAACTTGAAGAGCTGTATGGCTTCTACAATGTGATCATCGACCACCAGAAATATGATACGTATTCGCCAGACTGGACAAAAGATGTCTATCCTTCGAAAAAGGATCTTGAAGATCATCTGAAAAACGATCTTGTCTATGTTCTCAAAGACGAAGACAAGATCATCGGTGCCGGTATCATCTCTTTGAAAGAAGATCCGATCTATAAAAACGGCAATTGGTCTATAGATCTAAAGGATGAGCAGATCGCAGTTTTGCATCTGTTTGCGGTCTTACCGGAATATCGGGGAAGGGGCCTTGCCTTGAAGCTGCTGGAACACATCGTAAATGAAACGGAAAAGACTTCCAAAGCCATCCACTTGGATGCCGTCAAAGGAAATCTGGCAGCCAGCCGCATGTATCTGAAAGCCGGATTCGACTATCGGGGAGACAAGGAAGTCTGGTATGAAGATACCGGTGATATCATCGTGGAACTATTTGAATATGTATATTAAAAACCGCTTTGCGCGGTTTGTTTTGTTATTAAGCTTCTTCCTTTGTCATCGATTCCGGAGCGGAAACACCGAGGAGTTCCAAGGCATTCTTCAATGTGATCCTTGTCGCATCGCATAAAGCGAGACGTTCATTGGATAATTCCGGATTGGATGGATCGTTGATCTTGCAGGCACCGTAGAAGGAATGGAAATACGTCGCAAGCTTCTGTACGTAGTTGCAGATCTTGTTCGGACTTCTGTTGAATGCAGAATCAGCGACGACATCCGCAAAAGATGAGATGTGCTTGAGCAGATCGACTTCTTTCGCATCAGTCAGAAGGGAATAAGACTCTTTCTTCTGATAAGGTTCTTTGGCCTGACGCAAAACGGAACAGATCCTGGCGTAGGCATATTGGGCATAATAGACCGGATTGTCGTTGGATTGGGTCCTGGCAAGTGTCAGATCGAAATCCAGATGGGTATCAAGAGCTTTCGATAAGAAGAAATATCTTGCACAATCGAGGCCTATATCATCGATCAGTTCACGCAAGGTGATCGCATTGCCGGTACGCTTGGACATCTTGACTTCCTTGCCGTTTTCGATCATTCTGACCATCTGGCATAAGTCGACCTGTAAGTGATCCGGATCATAGCCAAGGGCCTTCATGGCAGCCTTCATACGTGGGATATAGCCATGGTGGTCGGCACCCCAGATATTGACCAAAAGATCATAGCCTCTTTCAAATTTGTGGATGTGGTTGGCGATATCCGGTGTCAGATAGGTGTAGTAACCGTCGGACTTGACTAAGACTCTGTCTTTGTCATCGCCATATTTGGAGGAGGCAAACCAGGTCGCGCCTTCCGATTCGTAAAGAAGACCCATTTCCTTCATCTTTTCGACAGCGTCGGCGACTTTGCCTTCCGATAAGATCCACTTTTCGGAGATCCAGGAATCGAATTCGCAGCCATAGTAGGCAAGATCTCTCTTGATCCTTTCAAGTTCCAGGGCTCTGCCGACTTCTCTTAATTCTTCGACGGCCTTTTCTTCTTCCATATTCAGATACTTGTCGCCGTACTGTTCTTTGATCTCTTTGGCGATCTCGATGACATCCGGTCCGTGGTAGCCGTCTTCCGGAAGCGTGAAATCAAGACCGAACAGTTCTCTGTATCTTCCTAATAAGGATTTGCCAAGGTTGAGCATCTGGGCTCCGGCATCGTTGATGTAGTATTCTCTGGTGACATCATAACCGGCTTTCTTCATGATACGGACACAGGAATCGCCCCAGCAGGCGCCTCTGGCATGTCCGCAATGTAACGGTCCGGTCGGATTGGCGGAGACATATTCTTCCAATACTTTCAAGCCTTTGCCGGCATCGGAGGAACCGTAATCTTCATTCTGTTCAATGACCGTATTGATGATGTTGGCCATCGCATCTTTCTTTAACCAGAAGTTGATGAAACCCGGACCGGCGATATCGATGGAATCCACGATATCCAATCTGCTGAGCGCTTCTTCTTTTATCTGGGCAGCGATCTCCTGCGGACGTCTTCTTAAGATCTTGGTCAGACGCATGGCCAGGTTAGTCGAATAATCGCCGTTGCTGTTTTCTTTCGGGATCTCGATCATGACAAGACCTTCTTCCGGTTCCAATCCATATGTGTCCTTCACGATCTGTTTGAGTACATCTACGATCTTTTCTTCAATATTCATAAGGTTTCTCCTTGACCTAACTATAATATCATAAGCCGATATTATAAGAAAAACCGCAGTTTGCGGTTCGTTTTTTAAGAGTGGCGTGCCTGGCAAGACTTGAACTCGCAACCTTTTGGTTCGTAGCCAAACACTCTATCCAGTTGAGCTACAGGCACATCGCTTATTTAATGTATCACTAATCTTTCAGAATTTCAATTGAAGCTGTATCACTTGTCAATGTGATTTTACGATACGTATAACAAAATCATGATATAGTTGATTCATTCATGAAAAACACAGCGACTTTACGATATTTATTTGCGTTATTTTTATACGGGACGATCGGCTTCTTCCTGCATTTTGTTTCCTATTCTTCGGAATTCGTCGTACTGGGAAGGGGAGTATTAGGTTCTCTTTTCATCTTCCTTGTCCTCACTTTGCGTAAAGAGAAGATCGATAAAAAGGCCATACAAAGAAATCTCAGGATCCTTCTTTTATCCGGCTTCGCCTTGGGCTTCAACTGGGTCTTCTTGTTTGCCGGATACCGCTATGGCATCGCGATCTCTTCCTTGTGCAACTACATGGCGCCGATCGCCGTTGTGATCATTACGACACTTGTCTATAAGGAAAAGATGCGGCCCATACAGATCGTATTCATTCTGATGGCAGTGCTGGGCATGTGCCTTCTGATCGGTATCTTCACAAATGATACGGCAGTCGATATGCATTGCGTGATCTACGGTTCTCTGGCGGCTTTGGGTTTTGTCATCCTGGTCTTATGCAATAAGAGGCTCTCGTATATCAGACCGCTGGAAAAGACGCTTGTACAGCTTCTGGCATCCGCAGTGATCGTTTTTCCTTATGTTTTATTCAATCACGGTTTCCCGGAAGTATTCGATCTTCGCTCGACCATCATCGTTCTGATCCTGGGTTTCTTGCATACCGGTGTGGCATATATCTGTTACTTTTCTTCGATCGATGTATTGCCTTCCCAAAGCATCGCGATATTGGGCTATCTTGAGCCTGTTTTGAATTTCGTGATCGGTGCTCTGGTCTTCCATGAACCTCTTGGCATCTCCTCGTTGATCGGGGCGGTTTTGATCCTTTGCGCATCTTTAGGAAATGAAGTTGTGGCAGATAAAACATAATGAAAATATTTTCAGAAAGAAAATGAAAATATTTGTTGACACGCTTACATTAATTTCATAAAATAAATTCAGTTACAGACTTTGAAGTAAACAGTATCGTTTAAGGAACATTGAAGAGAGGCTGTGAATGGTGCAAACAGCTATGCGAATTTTACGAGAATACATTACCGAGTCGGATCTCTGAATTCAGTAGGATATCCCGGCATGTCTCCGTTAAAAGACAAGGCCATGATGGTGGCTGGTAAGATCGGCATAGTAATGTGCTGGTGAAAAAAGGTGGTAACACGGTGAATTCGTCCTTGCGGGGACGTTTTTTTGTTTAAAAGGAGAAAGATTGCATGAAAAAATTATTAGTGATGTTGCTGTCAGTACTGATGGTACTGGCACTGGCCGGCTGTTCTTCAGGCGGCAGTTCGGAAGAGGGTTCAGCAGAACCTGCCGAAGAAAGCAAGACGATCAAGATCGGTGTCGTACAGCTGGTCCAGCATGCGGCACTCGATGCTGCAACACAGGGCTTCGTCGATGAAGTCAAGAAAGCCTTCCCGGATGCCGATATCGATGTCCAGAATGCTTCAGGCGATTCCGCTACTTGTTCGACCATCGTTCAGGGTTTCGTCAATGACGGCGTCGATATGATCATGGCCAATGCCACACCGGCACTTCAGGCTGCGGTATCTGCGACCGGCGATATCCCGATCCTTGGCACTTCCGTAACCGAATACGGCGTTGCTTTAGGAATCGACGGATTCAACGGTCTGGTCGGATCCAATGTTTCCGGAACCAGTGATCTGGCTCCGCTTGATCAGCAGGCACAGATGATCGTCGATCTTTTCCCTGAGACAAAGACCGTCGGTATCATCTTCTGTTCCAATGAAGCTAACTCCAAATACCAGGTCGAAGTCGTCAGCAATGAACTGAGCGCCAAAGGCATCGAAGTCAAGACAGCTTCCTTCACCGATTCCAATGATATCTCGATGGTTTGCGAAGACTTGTGTTCGCAAGTCGATCTGATCTACATCCCGACCGACAATCAGGCTGCAAGCTGTGCGGAAACGATCGCCAACGTCGTTCTGGAAAAGAAGGTCCCGGTCATCGCCGGCGAAGAAGGCATCTGCTCACTTTGCGGTATTGCAACTTTGACGATCAACTACTATGATTTAGGTGTCACGACCGGTCAGATGGCGGTCAGGATCTTAAATGGCGAATCCAAGATCGAAGAGATGCCGATCCAGTATTTTGAAAATCCGGTCAAGAAGTTCAATCCGGAGATCTGTGACTTGTTCGGTGTCAGTGTACCGGAGGATTTTGAACCGATCGAATAATCAGGAAGTATATGTATGATCACCTTATCTAATCTCATATCCAGGATCCCGGGCGGTATCGCCCAGGGCATCATCTGGGGAATCATGGCCTTAGGTATCTATATCACGTTCCGTGTCTTAAAAGAGTCAGACCTTTCAGTGGATGGCTCTTTTGCCACGGGTGGGGCCGTTGCCGTCATGCTGATAACATCCAAGGTCAATCCATGGATCGCTGTCATATGCGCTTTTCTTACCGGCATCATCGTAGGATGCGTTACCGGTCTCATCCATACCAAATTGAAGATCCCGGCGATCCTGTCGGGAATTCTGGTGCAGTTTGGTCTGTATTCGATCAATCTGCACATTATGGGTATGGTCGCCAATGTCTCATGCAATCCTTCTAAAAATAATGTCTTCATTTCGATGCGCTCGATCCCCAAAGCGATCTTGGTCGGAGTGCTTTTTGCGGCATGTCTGATCGTGATCATGTACTGGTATTTCGGTACGGAACAGGGCTGTGCCATCCGTGCGACCGGCAACAACGAACGCATGGCCAAGGCACAGGGCATCAATGTCAACAATATGAAAGTCATCGGCTTTGCCTTAGGAAACGGCCTGGTAGCTTTGGCCGGCGGCCTGATGGCACAGTATCAGGGTTTCTCCGATGTCAATATGGGCCGAGGCGCCATCGTCATCGGTCTGGCTGCCATCATCATCGGCGAAGTCTTATCTGAGATCATCTTCCCGAAAGGCTGTCAGTTTTTCACAAGATTGATCTTCGTCATCATCGGCGGTATCGCATACTATCTGATCATGATCGTTGTCTTATGGCTCAGAGTCGATTCCAACGACCTGAAACTGGCTACGGCGATCATCGTCATGCTGTCACTGGCGATCCCGAATCTGAAGAAAGGGGAATGATATGTTAAGGATCGAGAATATTAAAAAAACATTCAATCCCAAGACGATCAATGAAAAGGTCGCATTAGACGGGGTCGATCTCGTTTTGAACGATGGGGAATTTGTCACGGTCATCGGCTCAAACGGGGCTGGCAAGTCTACGCTTCTCAATGCGATCGCCGGCGTATGGTTCGTGGATGAAGGAAAGATCTTCATCGACGATGTCGATGTCACAAGACTCACCGAAGACAAACGCGCAAAGTATATCGGCCGTGTCTTCCAGGATCCGATGATGGGTACGGCTGCCGACATGTGGATCGAAGAAAACCTCGCCTTGGCTCACCGCAGAGGCTTGAAGAGGGGCTTAAGACAGGGCATCAACAATTCCGAACGTGAAACGTTCAAACTTCTTTTGAAGGAATTCGATCTGGGACTTGAAGACCGTCTTTCGACCAAAGTCGGACTCTTGTCCGGCGGCCAGAGACAGGCTTTGACTCTTATCATGGCGACACTTCAAAGACCGAAGCTCCTATTGCTGGATGAGCATACGGCGGCGCTTGATCCAAAGACGGCTGCCAAGGTCCTGGATGTCACCGAAAAGATCGTCCACAAATCCGGTCTTACGACATTCATGGTCACGCACAACATGAAAGATGCCATCATCCATGGCGACAGACTCCTGATGTTAAATAACGGGAAGATCATCCTGGATATCAAAGGAGAAGAAAAGAAAAAGCTGACCGTCGAATCTCTGCTTGAAAGATTCGAAAAGGCCAGCGGAGAAGAATTCTCCAATGATGCGGCTATATTAGGTTAAATATGATGAAAGGTCCGGAATCCGGACCTTCATTTTTTTAATCGTTTGTGTAGTTGTCGAAGTAACCTTGGACCAGTACGACCGGAGTTCCTTTGTCACCGGAACCCGATGTCAGGTCACATAAGGAACCGATCAGATCCGTCAGCTGACGAGGAGTCGTACCTTCGGAGACCATCTTTCCGACCAGGTCGGAATCTTTTTTGGAGATGGATTCCTTGATGGCAGCTTTGAGCTCTTCACCCTTGAGATCGGCATAATCGTTATCGGCCAGATATTTGATCTTGACTTCATTCGGCGTACCCTTTAAGCCTTTTGTATAGAAAGGGGATACGACTGGATCGGCCAGTTCCCAGATCTTTCCTTGCGGATCTTTGAAGGCACCGTCGCCATAGACCATGACTTCGATGCATTTGCCGGTCAGATCATAGAAGTTCTTCTGGATCTTTTCGACTAAGTCCTGAGAGTCTCTTGGGAAGAGTTTGACTTTTTCATCGGTCGCCTTGTTGGAACCGAGAAGTCCGTATTTCTCGTTATAGCCGGAACCGTTGACTGGCGCAGTAAGCAGATCATCAAGACCGCAGACATTGGCACCCAGAGATTTCAAGATCCTCTTGGAACGGGCTCTGGTATGGATGTCGCAGGTAAGGACGTTCTTTGTGTAATCCAGGATCGCTTTTGCCTGGTTTGCGAAGATGATCTCACAGTCACAGCCCTGTGACTTGATCAGATCGCGGTAGTAATCGACATAATTGACGCCGGTAAATTCATGAACAGGATCACCAAACAGCTCGTGGAACTGTTCCTCAGTTAATACATCGGAATACGGATTGACGCCTTTTTCGTCGAGATCATCCAATGTAAGGAATGCGTTACCGACTTCATCAGACGGATAAGAGAACATCAGATAGATCTTTTTCGCACCTCTGGCAATGCCGGAGAGAAGGACGGAGAAACGATTTCGCGATGTGATCGGGAAGATCACGCCGATATCATTGCCGCCGAGTTTGTTTCTAACATCTTCAGCGATATCGTCGATCGTACAGTAATTGCCCTGTGTTCTGGCAACGACAGATTCCGTGATCGCAACGACATCTCTGTCATGTAATTCGAAACCGTCACTTTCAGCTGCTTCAATAACGGTAGCGGGAATGATCTTGGATAGATCATCACCTTCTTTGAATATCGGGCAGCGAATGCCCCTTGAAACTGTTCCTGTCATTCTGGACATAGATTTTACCTCCACCGAAATATTATAAAACATACGGATAGGTTTTTAACATTTTTAATCTGTAAAATTAATATATAATATTGATTGGTAAAAGGGACAATCTATGAAAAAGTATGACGTAACGATCGTCGGCGCAGGACCCGGCGGAATATTCACTGCTTATGAACTTTCCAAAGTCGCACCTCAGCTCAAGGTCGCAATCATCGAGTATGGCAATCCTCTGGAGAAGAGGAAATGTCCGATCGACGGAGAAAAGATCACAAAATGTATCAATTGCAAGACTTGTGCGATCATGAACGGCTTTGGCGGTGCCGGCGCTTTTTCCGATGGCAAATACAATATCACCAATGATTTCGGCGGCACATTATATGAACATATCGGCAAGAAGAAAGCACTCGAACTGATGCACTATGTCGATGACATCAACGTGGAATACGGCGGAGCTGCGACAAAGCTTTATTCGACAGCTTCTTCAAAGATCAAGACCGACTGCATCCGTGTCGGCTTGCATCTGCTGGATGCCAAAGTCAGACATCTGGGCACCGATATCAACTATGAGGTCTTAGGCAATCTGTTTACCTATCTCAAAGAGAAAGTCGATATCTACTTCAATACCGAAGTAAAAAGCGTCAACAAGACCGATGAGGGATATGAGTGTGTCACCGACAAGGAAGTCTTTGCTTCAAAATACTGCATCATCTCGGCAGGACGTTCCGGTTCCAAATGGATGGAGAAAGTATCCTCAGATCTTGATATCGAAACGATCTCCAACCGTGTCGACATAGGCGTGAGAGTCGAACTTCCAAGCGAAGTGTTCAATCACATTACCGATGAACTCTACGAAGGAAAGATCGTCTTCCGTACTTCCAA
>JAZQIF010000029.1:0-3251 GCA_045540935.1 Erysipelotrichaceae bacterium
AAAAGGACCGCTTTTCAATGAACCGACAGCGGAAGAAAAGCGATCAGTAGAGCTCTGTTGTCTTGCTGGTGAGACGATCGAAAAAGTCGCTTTTACGATCGAAGCACCTCTGTGCGGAGCGACATCGACCTCGTCCCCGGAATATTGGAGAGATCAGACCGATCCTTCGATACTCACGAATCTGGGAGAACACTATGCACCGGACAATGAACACTATCAATTGCCGGCTGTCTGGAAACTCGATGAATTCAAGGTGTTCATCGGCACCCTCAAAGGAGGAGAGAAATACAAAGTCCACGCGGTCTTTGCAGCCGATCCCCGTCTATCGCATCAGTTTCGATCTTGATGGCGGAGAATATGAAGGCCATACGGGAGAGTGGACACCGGAGCTGGAAGAGGGATCGGTCATCACGTTGCCGGAGCTGACAAGAAGCGGCTATATCTTCGATCACCGGGAAGGCTCAAAGCACTACGCAGGCGAGACCTATACGGTAAGTGAAGACCACAGCTTCAAAGCAATCCGGACGAAAGAACAGAAAGAAAAAAAATAGAGAAAGAAAGCTACGCACCGCCTCTGACCGGCGTGGAAGACAGGAGATAAGAAATGGCAGAAGATATCAAAAATATCGTATTGAAGGAATGTGAGCTCATCCGCAGGTCTGTCGACAACAAGGAGATCCCCGGCGCTTGCTTTTCGATCGTCACGCCGAAGGAGATCGCTTATTCCTTTTACGGGAAAAAGGCACTGGTCCCGAAAGAAGAAGAACTCAGCGGGGACGTCCTTTATGACATCGCCAGTTTAAGCAAAGTCGTATCGACTTCCACGCTGATCGCAAAGCTGATCGAGGAAGGGATTTTATCTTTTGATATGAAAGTCTGCGATCTGCTGCCGTCTTTCAGGTACGACGATGTCACGCTGCTCGATCTGATCGTCCATACTTCGGGCTATCCGGCCGATGATAAAGACTATAAGAAATGTCAGGACAGGACAGGGCTTCTCGACTTCATATACCGCCTGCCGCGGACGCATAAGGCAAAAGAAAATGTCGAGTACTCCTGTTTCAACTACATCCTTCTGGGAAGGATCATCGAAAGATACAAAGGTGATATGGAAGCCTATGCAAAGGAGGTCCTGTTCGATGCGATCGGAAACAAACACATCATGTATCAGCCTTCGCTCAAAGGAAGGACAAAAGACTGCGCTCCGACGGAAGTCACTGAGGCAAGAGGCGTGATACAAGGAGAGGTCCACGACGGCAAAGCACACATTATGGGCGGAGTATCAGGAAACGCCGGTGTCTTTTCAGACATCGAAGGCCTGTCCTTGTTTGCGCGGATGATGCTGAACGAAGGAAGGATCCATGAAACACAGGTCCTGAACAAAGAAACGATGAAACTGTTCAGGGAGTCTTATACGAAGGGCCTCAACGAGTCAAGAACGATGGGCGGCTGGTACTTCGGCGACAGAAGCACGTCTGCCGGTACGAAGGTCTCCGACTGCAGCCTGTATCATACGGGTTTTGCCGGAACATCGCTGTACATCGACTTTGAAAGAAACTGCGCCATTGCCTTACTGACCAATGCCATCCATCCGAAACGGGAAAGTAAGATCGCAGCGATCCGCAAGAGCTTCCACGAAAACATACTCGACTATATCGACCGGATATAGAAATATTCCTTTCCGATAAAAAACTCAAATATACTATAAGTAACAACATAACAACAAATAATAAAAAGAAGCACACACCATGAAAGAAATGTTTTCGATCCCTGATGAATTGTTATCCAAGATCTCCGGTGCCGGAGACGATCTGAGCGATCAGGATAAGGAGACTCTGACTGCTCTGGCTATGATGTTCAAACAGAACGGAATGAGCCAGGAAGAAGTCAACGAATCCTTCAAGAAACAGTATCCGATGCACTGGGTCACCTTTACCGATTACATCAATTCGATCTGGAAGACCATATAAGAAAAACCGCATTTCATAATGCGGCCTGATCCAAAATCAGAGCAGCCGTATGGCTGCGCTTTGTCATGTCATAAGTCAATCGAGCTTTCGATAGTAATCGGGAAAGCCCGGATAGATCGTGAGATTTCCGTTTTCGTTGCGATACAGACCGCTTTCGAAATACCCGCCGAGCTGAAGCCCGCCGTCTTCGCTGATACGTATGACCGGCAAGTCGATATCCATGTCGGTATGCGGCATACGGTAATATATCCCGGCTTCTTCGGCCTTTTTGTTGAATTCTTCGACAGCCGCATAGGCTTCTTCGCTTTCTTCGGCGACTGCCTTCAGGTATCCGTCTTCATCAAAGGAGATCTCAAGAGTAAACGGATCTTCGATCGCAAGATCGACGCCCGGTATGTCTCCCTTGGAGTAGTACGGTGTGATACAAAGATATCTTCCTTCAAACTTCTTCGCAGCTTCCAGGACCTCTTCGTCGTTCATATAGTCATCCGGATCGATCGCAGAGTCTTCCATCTTTTCTTTGACCATATCGCTGTCAGTCAGCTCTTCCCTGACGAAATCCGGCAGATCGCCATGGACCATATGATCGGTCTGGTAACTGAGTTCGGGAACGATCAGGACATCGCCTTGTACAAGATCGAAGGAATTGGAAACATTGTTGAGACACTCGGCATGTCCTTCCCCTTCCAGCATCACGATGTAGGATGTCTTTGCGTAATGGCGGATGATGCCGCAGGTACCGCGTATGGACAGGGAGACGTTTTCCGTTTCAAACGAAAGTTCTTCGTCATCCGCAAGCGGTTCGCTGACACAGAAGAAGAGACTTCCTTCTTCCAGTAAGATCCTGATCTTTTTACCTTGCTGGTCAATGGATGTTCTGGTGTTCTGGTCCATCTTGAGCAGCTTCACGTCGTCCAGCATGATCCAGTCATAGCTTTCCTTTTTTGTGCCGATGTCATAACCGCTGTAAAGCCCCATGCCGGCAAAAGCTTCGATGTCTTTTTCGCCGTCAAATACGCTCACATCTCCTTCTAACTGTTCCATGCGCATCGATGTCGCCTCGGCACTTTCCGTAACGGATGTACCAGCCGCTTCCTGACTTGCCGGCGCAGCGGACGAACAGCCGTAAAGAAGCACCAGCAGGATCAAGGCCATGATTTTAAAGGATCTCATATTGTGTTTCCTCCTGCTTCCATTTTAAATGAATACGATTTAAAAGCCTACGTTATAATAAATTCAGGTGATTGTATGATCCATAAGATCCATGTATGCGGGACCCGC
>JAZQIF010000030.1:0-10484 GCA_045540935.1 Erysipelotrichaceae bacterium
CGTATTCGGTATCGATGATCTCCTTTTCAAGATATTCATAGCGGTTTGCGCGAAGTCCGCAGCTGACAAATAAAGCGACGGCGGGTGCCACCATCAATAAGAGGATGGCCATGCCCAGACCTTCACAAAGCGAAGCGCTCCAGAAGATCTTTCCTGCTTCTCTTCCTCCTTCTAGCAGCAGCATCGCGATCGGCGACAGGATGCACAAGGACACACCAGCTGCGATCTTTAGCGATTCTTCTTCCCGGAATGACAGAAAGGAAACAGCTTCTTCCATCGAGACCCGGACTTCATTACTTTCTTCATCCGCATATACAGGAAGCGTTTCGCTTAATGAGAGCTCATCTTTCAATAAGAGATCAGTGCTCACCCCGAAGATCTCGGAAAGCTTCAATATCTTATTCATATCCGGGACAGACTGTGCCCCTTCCCATTTGGATACCGACTGGCGGCTGACATCGAGACGGTCGGCAAGTTCCTCTTGCGACCATCCGTTCCTTTTTCTTAATTCAATGATCTTATCTGCAAGTATCATATGTGACTCCTTTCTTTTTTTGTCATCTGCATCATAACAATTCGGGTGATGGAAGACCATAAAGTGTGCTTTACAATCTGACAACCGGCAGATGCAATGGCGCAAAAACAAGAAAAATACGTGAAAAAAAGCTTCTTTTCGATCCAATTTAAAGTGGACCTATCTTTTTTTCATATCATTTCATTTATAACACGATATATCATCAGATGACATACATGTTGCTTTGTGCAGCTTTCTGTTTATGATGGAAGATCTCATCAAAGACTTCGAATATAAGAAAAAGAAGGCGCCGGCCTTCTTCTTCTGCAGGAGAGTCGATCGTTTTTTTACGATCCTTTTATCGAATCCTCTTTCTTCTTTCCTACCATTTTTGTTAAGAAAGCAAGCAAGAGACATATATTCTTTTTTACCATTTCCTCCTTAGATATGGTGTATCTCCGTATCCTTAAACGGTATCTATCTTTTAACTTCGATCGTTTTGTGTCGGTTTCTTTTTACCTCCTGTATTCTCGTCTTTTCATATCTGAACGGATGATCATCCGTTGACTCTCTTCTTGGCGACCAGCAATACACCGGCACCTAAGACCAATGCGATACCTGCGGTATGGAAGATCGTAGTACCGATACCACCGGTCGAAGGAAGGACTGTACCGGCATTGTTAACGATGTTGATGACGTTCTGGGAACCAAGGTTTACAGTTTCTTCGTTTTCAAGAATGTTGTAGCCTTCAGGAGCTTTGGTTTCTCTGAGGTAGTATGTGCTGTCTTTGTCAAGGCCGTAAACTACAGCTGAAGAATACAAGTATTCACCATTTGCATCTTTCTGAGCCATGTCGATCAGGTTCGTGCCTTCCGGATCCACAGTGTAGTACACCGTATCGTCAGCCTTCGTAACACCTGCAGCTTCAAGTTCATCATCTGTAAGCTGACGAAGTTTAACATCAACATGATCAAGTTCAAGAGCTTCGTCTGTACGGTAGAGTTTGAACTGAGCGCCTTTTAATGCATTGGTGCCGTCAGTCTTGTTGATAGTCATGTCAGTAAGATCGGTTTCAACAGTGTTTCCTTCGGTCTTCTGTTCGGAATACTCAGTATACTCAGTATTTGAAACAGTACCATCGATAGAAGCATCAGCATTGACTGTTGCAGTATAAGTAACAACGATCTTCTGTCCTTCTTCAAGAGCAGTCATTGTAACTGCATCAAATGTATAGACTACAGTTGTAGTTCCATCAGCATTTTCAGTAACACTTCCAGTGATAGCAGTTGCTTCACCGCCATTGATAGAAGCTTTAGCATCGGCATTGTAAGTAAGACCTTTTGATAATGTATCGGTCAGAGTAGCTGCAAGGTTCGTACCTTTACCATCAGTAAGAGTGATCGTATAAGTAAGAACATCACCAACCTGAGCATTTGCGCTGTCTTCATCAACAACCTTTTTATCAGTGATCATAGAGTTCTTTTCTACAACGAGTTTTTCATCATCATAGGACTGTAATGTGCAAAGTGAACCTAAGGAAGAAGTTACAAACCAGTAGCCTGTTGCAAGATCAGTAAATTCGACTTTACCTTCAGAAGAACCGGTAGCAGTAGCTGTATCAAGAGCTGCATCTTTCCAATCATCAATACTTTCATAAAGAGTCTTAGCGATTGCAGCGCCATCTGTCAGTTCATCAGCGTTGTTTACAAACCACTGTGTCTTGTCGGCAGACTGAGTGAATTCGAAACCCGCAGCTATAAGAGCAGTACCGAGAGCGCCCTGATAATCTGCATCTAACAGGTAGTAGGAATACGCTGTTGCCGGAACGACATCCTCTTCGCCGGTCTCTTCATCAATGGCAACGCTCTTGTTGGATGTGTATTCCAGGATCTTGTATGCGTCATATGTTTCGCCAGGTATGGCATTTTCGACATTGATCTCGGCAGCATCTACTTTCGCTGTTAATGAAACGATCATAAGCATCGCTGCGAAGACGACTGTTAATTTCTTGAATAATTTCATTGATTTCATCTCTCCTTTGACTGATGTTTTTGTGTGGTTAATGCGTGTAAATAAGCCTTTGAATGTTCTTTCTTTTTTCATGTATTTTTCTCCTGTACCCATATAGTAATTTTTCATCTATATAATGATCAGTCTAAAATAATTATATTTAGCGGTTTTTTTATTTTATTTTAGATTTTTGAAGAAAAAAACGCCTTACATGGCGTCAAATAAAAAAAGATGCATTCGCATTTCACGTTATTCTGCTTACAGTGTGATCTGCTGAGTTGACATCCTTTATTGTTTCCACATCTTCGAATAATTGCCGTCTTGCTTGTAATATTCATCCATCAGGATGACATATTCCCATTCCGATTTTTCAAGGAATTCTTTCTTATCATAGATCCTTACCTGCAGGTCATTGACCCAATAGGCTTCGGCGATATAGATCTTCGTCTCATCGATGCCGATGATCATCCCGATATGACCATCGAGTCCTGTCAGATCGCCGCACTTCAGATCTTCGATCTTTGCGTCCTCGATAGAAACAAGTTCCCCGAGGTCCGTCAGATCCAAGACATCCATCACCGGTCCGGCACCGATATCTCCGCAATCAAAACCCGCATTGTACAAAGCCCAGGTGATGAAACCCGAACAGTCAAGGCCGTTAGGCGTATACTGGTCGGTAGAGTATTCATAGATCTTTGTACCCCAGGCGCCGGTCGCAGCCAGCGATGCGGAGATGCCGGCATACTTGGCGGAAGAAAGATAGAGGCCTTTGTGATAGTAACGTCCTTCGCCATCGACCTCCTGTCCTGCTCTTTCCAAGCGACCGTTTTCATAGAAGTAGTGCAGCTTGTAAGGAAAGCGCAGCGTCAGAAAGCGGGCTGCTTCTACAGCTGCCGCCCTGCTTTGATAGCCTGCCTGATCGATCAGATACGCAAGCACTTCATCGATGTACTTGTTTTCTTCTATGGTATATCTTTCTTCCGGCAGATATTCTTTGTTCATATCGATGTGTTCTGCCGTATAGAGATCGGAAACTTTGACGATATAGGTATCACAGCCCGCATAGACTTTCGTTTCGCCTGCTGCCACAGCGATGATCTTTCCTTCTTCGCAGATGGCTGTTTTTTCATCCTCACTTTGCAGATCTTCTCTTTCAAGATCATAGGTCTCGCCTTCTGCCAGGTAGATCTCATAGGATCTCTCCAGCTCACAGGCATCGGTCTCAATGATCTTGCGATGGGAGGCAAGATAGTATGTTATAGTTAACATTATTGCCAGGATAATCAACATTTTAAAGCGATTTGAAAGTTTCATAGAGACATTATACAAAAGACTGAGGAAGCTGAATCTGAACTTTAGCTGAATTCGGACATCAAAAAAAGGGACCTCAGTCCCTGATCCTTCCATATTCTTCGCCGACCTTCAGCTTTTTGCCTTTTTCATGAGACAATGTGAAACCGGCATCTTTTTCAAAGACCATCACGATATCGCTGCCCCCATATAAGAAGAATCCCATCGGATCGCCTTTCTTCACTTCTCTTCCGGCAACGACATCCTTTTCAAAATTCACCGATGCCACCTGGCACATGCCCAAAGGACAGACTGCGACATGATGACCATAGACATCTTTCATTAAGATGATCCCTCGGGTCTCCAGAGACTGCCAGCCGAAGACTTCCGAGAAGAACTCTTTGTAGCGTCCCTGTTCTTCATCCCAGGTGATGACACCGCCGGGCATTGCCCCGGCCGGGATCTTCTTTACATCCAGTATTGTTCCCGAGAGAGGAAAATGGTAGCGGTGATATTCATTGATATCTAAGAAGGTATGGCTCAAAGTACCGCCGGCAAAAAGCTTTCCATATTCTTCGGAACCCAGAAATACTGAAACATCGCATAAGGTGCCGGTCTTGATCGACAGGCCCTTCTGATGGTCTTCTTTCCTTTCGATGATCCTTCCATTTTCATCGATCCGCCATAAGCCCTGAACAATCGCGTCGGCAGGGGAAACGACGACATTTTCGTCTTCTTGAAAAGCGATCGGGCGTTTCGAAGGATCTTTCAGTTTTCTGGAAAAGAAATCGTTGAAGCAATGCCAGTTTCCCGGGTCTTCAAAAAGATCCTCCTTCAGATGGAAATCTTCTTCCTTCAAGGCAAGCTCGTAATATTCCCGGCACCAGGAGGCTTCTTCATCAAGGAAAGTGCCGATCTCAGCGACCAGCTTATGAAACCAGGAACGTATGGGCTCATGATGGATCAAAGAAGGATGGTAGTATCCTTTATCTTTGAGTTTTTCCAAGGGCTGTTCGATCGCAAAATACAGGATGCCCATCGACTGGTCGATCCGCATATAGAGGCTCGAATACTTCTTACTGGGAGTAAATGTCCAGGGCAGCCCTTTGACGCAGCGGTCGATCAGATCGAAATAATCCTCTGCTTCCCTGATCGGATTGGTGTCTTCATCCGGGTTGATGACAAGGGCCTTGGCGATCGAAGTTTCAAATAGCTCTTTGAGCTCAGGATCTTTATTCAGATAAGCGATCAGTTCATCCGTGATCGCTTCGTGTTTCTTATTTTTTGCATAGGTCTTTTTCATTACGAGAGACATTATACTATGAAAGATTTTTTATTTGACAGAAAAATGACCAAAAGAAAAAGGTGAGCATTTCTGCCCACCTTTGACTTTTATTCTTCGACGTCTTCGTTTTCAGCTTCTTCTTCAAGGATCTCTTCGTCAGCAGTATCCTCGTCGAGTTCGCCGATCATCTCGCTAGGCAGGGAAGCTTCTTCTTGCGCAGCAAGCAGTTTTTCTTCTCTGATCTCGTCGAGTTCTTCGGCTCTCGCGTGGACTAAGGCCGTCGTTTCTCTTTCAAACTTCGAACCTGTACCGGCCGGGATGAGCTTACCGATGATGACGTTTTCTTTGATACCGAAGAGGTTGTCGACTTTGCCGTTGACAGCCGCATCGGTCAGAACTTTCGTCGTTTCCTGGAAGGAAGCAGCGGATAAGAAGGAGTCAGTCTCAACGGAAGACTTCGAGATACCCAATAAGAGCGGTTCAAATTTCGCCGGCTGTTTGCCTGCGAAGAGCAGCTGCGTATTGAGATCGTTCAGTTTTTTCAGGGAGATCGTCTGACCTGCGCACAGTTCAGATCCGCCCGGTTCAACGATGATGACTTTCTTCAGCATCTGTTTGATGATGACTTCGACGTGTTTGTCGGAGATATCGATACCGGTAACGGCATAGACCTTCTTGACTTCCTTTAAGATGTAGTTCTGTACAGCCTGTACACCGGCGATCGACAGTAACTCTTTCGGGTCAACGTTGCCTTCCGTCAGTTTATCACCGGCTTTCACCTGTTCTCCGACTTTGATCCAGGCACGGACAGTGGAAGAGATACCGCACTTGTGCACGATCGTCTCCTTGTCGTTGGAGATCTCGATGATCCATGAGTGGTCTTCGAGCTCTTCGACCTTTGTGATCTCACCGGCGATCTTTGCGAGAACAGCCGGATGTTTCGGACAGCGTGCTTCAAACAGTTCTTCGACACGCGGCAGACCCTGGGTGATATCGTCGTCAGCGTTTGCGACACCACCGGAGTGGAATGTACGCATGGTCAGCTGAGTACCCGGTTCACCGATGGACTGCGCAGCCATGATACCGATCGCTTCGCCGGATTCGACGAGCTTGCCGGTCGCCATATTGCGGCCATAGCACTTGCGGCAGATACCGTCTTTGCACTTACAGGTGAAGGAATTTCGGATGTTCATGCCTTTGTAACCGGCTGCGATGATCCTGTCGGCGATCTGTTCATCGATGAATTCATCTTCGTCAATGATGATCTCGCCGGTCTCCGGATCGGTGAGCTGTTCCTTGGCATAACGTCCTACGATCCTGTCGTAGAATTTTTCGATCGTCGAGTTGTCTTTCTGATCGATGATGTCTTCCACATAGTAGCCCTGGTCAGTCTGACAGTCTTCTTCCATGACCATGACATCCTGAGCGACATCGACCAGTCTTCTGGTCAGATAGCCGGATTCGGCTGTCTTCAAGGCAGTATCGGTCAGACCTTTACGGACACCGTGTGTGGAAATAAAGAATTCGGATACGTTCAGACCTTCACGGAAGGAAGAATAGATCGGGACTTCGATGATCGAAGGCTGATATTCTTTCTTGGATTTGGACTGGGTCGGTCTTCCCATCAGACCACGCATACCGGCCAGCTGGGTAAAGTTGGACTTGTTACCACGGGCACCGGATACGGAGGACATGGAGATCGGCGACTTACGCGACAGGTTGTTCATGACGTCGTCACCGATGGCATTTGTCGCATCCGCCCAAAGCTTGGAGAAGTGCTTTTCCCATTCAGGGAGAGTCAGCTGGCCTCTCTTCAGCAGGTTCTGTAACACATCGGCCTTGGCCTTTGCTTCATCGACGAAGTGCTGCTTGTGCGGCGCAACGTTGATATCCGACAGAGAGATCGTCATACCGGCAACGGTAGAGTACTCAAAGCCCAGGTCTTTGATCGCATCCAGGACTTGGGAAGAACCTTCCGTCTTGTACTTCGCGAAGACTTCCGCGATGACTTTGGAAAGGGACTTCTTGGTGAATTCCGGAGCGATCGGTTTATCCTTGATGAACTTCCTGATGTCGGTACCGTAGTCACAGAAACTGGAATCCGGCGTCTTCTTGAGTGAATCGCCCTTGACTTCGTTGATGTAAGGGAAATCACTCGGGAACTGATTGTTGAAGATCAGTTTGCCGATCGTCGTGACGAGGTACTTATCAAGCTGTTCCTCAGTGAAACTTGTTTTGTTGAGTGCACGCGCCGGGATAGCGACACGTGTATGTAAATGGACTTCCTTGTTCTGATAAGCCATCAGAGCTTCATTGAAGTCTTTGTAGACGTGACCTTCGTTGTCACCGAACTTTCTCCACATAGCGGCAGTTTCCTTGTCGCCGAGAGCGTCGATGGCATCTGCCTTCTCATAGAATTCTTCCGCAGTTTCTTCCATGTTCAGATAGAAGTTACCGAGGACCATATCCTGGGAAGGAGTAACGATAGGCTTGCCGTCTTTCGGACCTAAGATGTTGTTGGAAGCCATCATCAGGATCTCGGCTTCCGCACGTGCCTCTTCAGACAGTGGAAGGTGAACGGCCATCTGGTCACCATCGAAGTCGGCGTTGAAGGCTGTACATACCAGAGGATGCAGTCTTATCGCTCTTCCTTCGACGAGTTTCGGCTTGAAGGCCTGGATACCTAATCTGTGAAGTGTCGGGGCACGGTTCAGGAATACCGGATGATTGTCCATCAGTTCTTCGAGAACATCCCAGATCGCCGGATCAAATCTCTCGATCATCTTCTCGGCAAACTTGGAAGACTGCGCGATCTTCTGATTGACGAGTTCATTGATCACAAACGGTTTGTAAAGCTGGATCGCCATTTCTCTAGGGATACCGCACTGGTACATCTTGAGATCCGGACCGACCGCGATGACCGATCTTCCTGAGAAGTCGACACGCTTGCCTAAGAGGTTCTGTCTAAAACGGCCCTGCTTGCCCTTTAAGGAGTGAGACAGAGACTTCAACGGCCTGTTGGCGGAACCCTTGACAGGATTGCCTCTTCTGCCGTTATCGATCAGAGCGTCGACCGCTTCCTGAAGCATACGCTTTTCATTCTGAACGATGATACTCGGAGTACCGATCTCCAGTAACTTCTTCAAACGGTTGTTACGGGTGATGACTCTTCTGTATAAGTCGTTAAGATCAGATGTCGCAAATCTGCCGCCGTCAAGCTGTAACATCGGCCTGAGATCTGGCGGGATGACAGGCAGTACCGTTAAGACCATCCATTCCGGCTTGTTCTCGGATTCAACGAAGGCATTGATCGTTTCAAGTCTCTTGATCAGCTTCTTGCGCTTGTCGCCCTGTGCTTTTTCAAGTTCCTTGACGATATCGGCCTTCTCTTTGAGGACATCGACCTGTTCAAGAAGGGTCTTGATGGCTTCTGCACCTGTCTGTGCTTTGAAGGCATCTCTGCCGTAGAGCGCTTCGTAATTTCTTACTTCGAGCTCTGACAGAGGCTGCTTGTATTCCAGATCCGTATTTCCCGGATCGGTAACGATCCAGGTAACGAAGTATACGACTTCTTCCAGGATCTTAGGAGAAACGTTGAGTACTAAGCCCATTCTCGAAGGGATGCCCTTCAGATACCAGATATGAGCTACCGGAGCTGCCAGGGCGATATGGCCCATGCGCTCTCTACGTACGGAGGACTTGGTGATCTCGACACCGCATCTGTCACATACGACGCCTTTGTAACGGACTTTCTTATACTTACCGCAGTAACACTCCCAGTCTTTGGTCGGACCGAATATCCTTTCGCAGAATAATCCGTCACGTTCCGGTTTCTGGGAACGGTAGTTGATCGTTTCAGGCTTCGTGACTTCGCCGTGAGACCATTCCAGGATCCTTTCAGGAGATGCTAAACCGACTTTGATCGCTTCAAATTTGTTCTTGGCCATGTCTATACCTCCTCTTCATCCAGACCCATGATCGCTTCCGGAGCCTCTTCCTCATCGATGGTATCTCTGACATTGAGACCTTCGGTATCTTCGATCACAGTCGCATCGCTTGCCTTTTCGACATCGCGCTCGTCCTCGTCGCTTCTTGAGATGGAGACTTCATTGCCTTCTGCGTCCAGCATCCTGACATCCAGAGCCAGAGCCTGTAATTCATTCTTCAGGACGTTGAAGGATTCCGGAATACCCGGTTCAGGGATCCTCTTGCCTTTGATGATGGCATCGTAGGTCTTTGTACGGCCGTTGATATCATCGGACTTGACAGTCAGGATCTCTTCAAGAGTATGGGCAGCACCATAAGCTTCCAGTGCCCAGACTTCCATTTCACCGAATCTCTGGCCGCCGTTCTGCGCTTTACCGCCTAATGGCTGCTGAGTGACCAGTGAATAAGGACCTGTTGCACGTGCGTGCAGCTTATCGTCGACCATGTGAGCCAGCTTGATCATGTACATGACACCGACCGCGATCCTTTCATCGTAAGGTTCACCGGTCTTGCCGTCACGCAGCACGATCTTTCCGTCCATGGATGTTCCGGCTTCTTTCATGATGTCAGTCAGTTCTTCATTGGTGATACCGTCAAAGACCGGCGTTGCGAACTTGACAGGCTGACCTGTTTTTTCGCTGAGCGTCTTGGCTGCCATGCCTAAGTGGATCTCCAGGACCTGACCGATGTTCATACGTGAAGGGACACCGAACGGGTTCAGCATGATATCCACAGGAGTTCCATCCGGCATGAAAGGCATATCCTCGACCGGTAAGATCTTGGAAATGACACCCTTGTTGCCGTGTCTTCCGGCCATCTTGTCGCCTTCAGAGATCTTACGTTTCTGAACGACATAGACCTTGATGACTTCCGTGACGCCCGGGCCCAGTTCATAGCCTTCCGATCTCTTGAAGATACGGATGGACTGAACGATACCGGCACCGCCATGCGGAACACGCAGTGAATTATCTCTGACTTCGTGTGATTTCTCACCGAAGATCGCTAATAACAATTTTTCTTCCGGCGAAGCGTCGGACTGTCCTTTCGGAGTGACCTTACCTACAAGGATGTCACCCTCCTTGACTTCCGCACCGACCATGACGATACCTCTGGAATCCAGGTTGCGGCATGCGCCTTCCTGAACGTTCGGGATATCTCTGGTGATCTCTTCTTCACCGAGTTTTGTCTTTCTCTTTTCGATGGAATATTCATCGATATGGATCGACGTGTAGACATCATCCTTGACCATCCTCTCGGACATGATGATGGCATCCTCGTAGTTGTAACCGTGCCATGTCATGAACGCGATGGTAACATTCTGTCCTAATGCCAGTTCGCCGTCATCCATCGAAGGACCATCGGCGATGATATCGCCTGCCTTGACGTAATCGCCGTCA
>JAZQIF010000031.1:0-14291 GCA_045540935.1 Erysipelotrichaceae bacterium
TTCCGCTAAACGATAGTCAGAAAGAAAGATTCAAAGCGATCTCACCTGACTACGACTTCATCTTCAAAGATGATAACAGAGACACCAAAGATGTCTCGATCATCGTCGGCAACATCCCGATCGCCAGACTGAAGGGTTTTAAAAAGCTCGAATGGCTGCAGACTTCCGCCGTCGGCGTCGACAAGTACATCAAGAAAGGCGTTTTAAAAGAAGACACCATCCTGACCAACGCCGTCGATGTCCACACCAAAGAAGTGGCGGAACATTGCCTGGCGACGCTGCTGGCGATGGTCAAGAAACTCTATGTCTATCATGACGATCAGAAAAATCACGAATGGATCGATGAAGGCAAAGTCAAAGAGATCTCAAAGCTGAAAGTGACGATACTCGGCTTAGGCAATATCGGAAGCCATCTGGCAAAAGACCTCAAAGCTTTGGGTGTCCATGTGATCGGCGTCAAACGCACGATGATCGAAAAGCCGGACTATGTCGACGAACTCTATACCGACAAAGATCTCGATCTGGCGATCAGCGATGTCGATGCGGTCGTCTCCA
Source organism: Erysipelotrichaceae bacterium (assembly GCA_045540935.1). Classification (GTDB taxonomy): domain Bacteria; phylum Bacillota_I; class Bacilli_A; order Erysipelotrichales; family Erysipelotrichaceae; genus Colivicinus. The sequence continues at coordinate 556 of JAZQIF010000031.1, forward strand.
TACTTCCGGGCAACAAAGAAAACGAAGGCCTTTTCACTTATGAAAGATTCTGCAGGATGAGACCCGACAGCATCTTCATCAATGTCGGAAGAGGAAACCTATGTTCGTCCGAGACGGTAAGAAGGGTATTGGACGAAAAGATCATTGCCGGCATGTCGCTGGATGTCTTTGAAAAGGAACCGTTATTGAAAGATGATCCGCTCTGGGAACAGGAAGGTCTGATCATCACGCCGCACGCAGCCGGAAACTATCATCTTGATTCCGCGTTTGAGGCATTCCTCGATCTTGCGGAAGATAATTTGAAAAGATTCATAAACAACAGACCTTTGAAACACGTCGTCAAAGAAAGAGAATGAAACAAGAGCTGTCGAAAGACAGCTTTTCATATAAACGACCAGTGATGTTAACCTGGTAGCTATTATGTCTGATAGAATAAAAGTGAACAGAAAGTTCATATCATATCAGATCGGAGGATTTATAGATGGCGCATGATGTTTTCATTTCCTATTCTCATAAAGACGCTTTCGTAGCACAGGCAGTCTGCGCAAAACTGGAAGAGAAGCAGATCCGCTGCTGGTATGCACCGCGCAACATCGATGCCGGTGATGAATGGGCTTCGGCGATCATGAAAGGCCTCAAAGCGGCAAAGGCGATGATCCTGATCTTTACCGACTATTCCAACGCTTCCGTTCAGGTAAGAAGGGAAGTGGATAATGCGATATCCGAAGGCATCCCGGTCATTCCTTTCAAACTGACGGAAAACGAACCTTCCGGCGGAATGGAGTACTATCTTTCCACCCTGCACTGGCTCGACGCAGTCGATAAACCTTTGGAAAAGTCGATCGATGAACTGGTAGTAATGGTCAGAAACATCCTTGCCGGCAAAGACCTCGATAACAAGGATGACTGGAAGAAAACAAAAAAAGGCGTAAAACTGACCGGCATGGCCTTATTCAAACTCGCTGCTTCGATCCTCTTATTGATAACAGGGGCCTTCCTGCTGTTTATCTATTTCGATAATCCGACGACCCATTCCACCGCCCAGCTGGTCATATTGGGGATCGGAGCGATCTTTGCGATCGTTGCGGCATATCTGATCTTTACCGTCTTTGCGAGAAGACGCTCTTCCAAGTCATGGCTGTACTGCCTTGGCGTCTGTCTGCTGGTCGGCGTTTTATTCATCGGCCGGGCGATCTTTCTGGAAGCAAGTGCCCCGGAACTCACGATCGCAATAAAAGAGGACAGTGTCGGCATGAATATGGCGAATTATTCGATGGCGGCAGTGAAAGATGATCAGGTCTATTACGCGGATATCGTTGACGGAGTAGCGGGGATCTATCGGATCTCCCTGCAGGATTTTTACGATGGCAAACAAGGCGTCTGTCTCGTGCAGAACACGGATGCCGATAATCTCACTTTGAGCGGTGATGCTTTGATCTATCGCGACATCAGCAACGACCGCCGCGACCTTTGTGTCTATGATCTTCAAAGCGGAAAGGTCAGGATATTAAAAAGGAATGACACCTCTCATTATTACGGAAGCCGCAACTTCGTGCTGTTTTCTCTGGACAGTTTTGGGGCAGGTACCAGCATCCTGACCACAGACGGGAAATATGAAACCTCGATCAATGACCTTGGATGCAGCGATCTTTATGTCTATGAAGGCGAGATCTATGGCATCGATCCGGAAGGAAGTTTATGCAAGGTCGGTTTTGCGAACAACCGAAGTGTGCTTTCCACTTTGATCCGCAACACTTTCATCATTTACGAGGATACGGTTTATTTCAAAGGCTCCAACGGCAAGGGGATCTATGCGGCATCCTTGAAAGCGCCGGAAGAAGCGACAAAACTCAGTGATAACGAATGCGCCGGAATGGTGGTCTATGAAAATGATCTGTATTATATCAACAGCGATGACAATTATTCGCTTTACAGGATCTCGCTGGCGGAAGGAAAAGAAGAACTGTTTGATAACAGCGGCTATTCCTGCATCAACATCGTCGGCGATTGTCTCTACCTCTTGCAGCCGAACATGGGCTATAAGAGGATACTGCTGAAGTGATTCAAAAAAACAACAACATCGGAATAAAAGACAGGCTTTAAAAAGTCAAAGGAGATGGCAATGAAAAAACTCATAGAATGGATGAATGAAAAAGTAGCACCAAAAACGGAAGCTCTGACGAAAAACCCGTGGATCTCCGCTGTGCAGGAGACCATGGTGTCGACGATGCCGGTCATGATCATTTCTTCTTTCATCACGATACTATCCATCATCCGGGACTATGTCCCTTCGTTTCCGGATCTTTCCTATCTTTCACAGTTCACGATGGGCCTTTCTGCCTTGATGGTCGCCTACCTGATCCCGGGCATCGTCTTGGAAAAGATGGAACTGCCCAAATACAAAAGGCAGGCCGGATTCATGGGTGCTTCTCTGCTTCTGGCGATGTCAAAAGCGGGACTGGATGACCGGGGCATGTTTGCGGTAGATCCGCAGCGCATCGGTGCTTCCGGAATGTTTGTAGCGATCGTAGCCGGTTTGTATGTCGCTTTCCTCATGCGTCTGTTCTCCACCCGCAGCATGTTTTCTAAAAACACCAAGATGCCTTCCTTCTTGGTCGACAGCTTCGACTCGATGGCACCAATCCTGTTGGTTGCGTTGACGGCTTTCATCTTGTGTGAGATCCTGGGACTTGATCTGTATGCGATCGTCAACATGATCCTGTCACCGCTCGTCAACGTCGCGCAAAGCCTTTTCGGATTCGTGTTCATCAGCTTCCTGATGGCTTTCTTCTATTCTTTCGGCATGAGTCCATGGTTTCTGACGCCCGTCTACTATACGGTAGGCATGGACGCCATCGCCAGGAACGCCGCAGCTGTGGCAGCCGGCGGAAAGGCGACGCTGATCTTATCCAACGAGACCTTCGGCGGCTGGATCTGGTTGGGTGGTACCGGATGTACTTTGACTTTGTGTATCCTGTTACTTCTGTGTAAGTCAGAAAAACTTAAAGGCCTGGGCAAGACCTGCGTTGTTCCGGCCATCTTCAACATCAACGAACCGATCGTTTACGGCGCGATCGTGTTTAACCCTTTATTGATGATACCGATGTGGATCAACCCAACGATCGTTGCCATCATCACCTATCTTGTCATGCGGGCAGGACTCGTGGATATCCCTTCTTCTTCCTTCCTGTTATGGTATATCCCGATCCCGATCCTGACCTATCTGACCAACCACGACTTCAGAGGTGTCATCCTGGTTTTGATCCTGCTGGTCATAACGGCAGTGATCTGGTATCCGTTCCTGATGGCCTACGACAGACAATGTCTGGCAGAGGAAAACAAAGATAATAATTAGAGTTCTTTACGATATTCCTTTCCATCATCTGAAAATTATATATAATGTTAGGGATGAAAAAAGACATTAAATTACTGATCTGCGATATCGACGGGACGATCACCGAAAAAGGCGGCAAACCGATGAAGCTTGCGGAAGAAGCTCTGCGCCGTTTTCATAAGGAAGGCGTCCTGATCGGTCTGGCTTCCGGCCGGCCTGTCGACAGACGCACGATCGGCAAGTTCAGAGAATGGGGATATGACTTTGATCCGGACATCGTCATCGGATTCAACGGCTGCGAAGTCTGGGATGCGAAGACCAGAACAAAAAGAGAGTACTCTTTTCTGCCGAAAGAAGATGTCAGAGAGATCCTGGAATACATGTGGCCTCTGGATGTCAATCCGGTCGTCTATGAAGACGGTTATGACCACGTCCTGGCCAGACGCAGCGACCACATCATCGAAGCTTCGATGAAACGAAACGAAGGAACAGTGGAGTTCTGTGACAAGGAACGTTTCTGTCTTCACGACGTCCCGAAGATCGAATTCCGTTACATCGAAGAAGATGTGGAAGATATCGTGATGAAGACGGCAGCCGCGCACAAGTCTGATAAGTATATCTATCTGAAATCCTTCTACGGAACTCTGGAATATATGAAACCGGGGATCGACAAAGGCGTCGCGCTGGAAAGGATATGTGAGGAACTCGATATCCCTTTGGATAAAGTCGTCGCCTGCGGCGATATGGACAATGATATCGCGATGCTGAAGAAAGCCGGTACCGGCATCTGCCTGAAAAACGGATCGGAGGCCACCAAAAAAGCCGCCGATCACATCACGGATGAGGATGTGCATCACGACGGCTTAGGCAAATATCTTTTAAATAATTATTTCTAAGGCAGCAGGTCTGCAAGAGTGTCGATGAATTCATCGGCATTTTTTGTCTTCAGGACTTTGGCGAGATTGTCCGGGTCGACCAGGATCATCGAGATCGGCTCAAAGAGTTCATTGAAGAGGTATCTTTCGTTGATGTTAAAACATAACATCATGACAAGTTCCACTTTCTTTTCGTCCCAGGCGATCGGATCTTTGGCGATCAGGATATTGATGCCGGTGCGGATCTCGTGCATCTTCATGGCATGCGGTATCGCAAACGTGCCGAATGCCGTCGAAGATATGGAATCGCGTTCGATGACCTCCGCTTCAAACTTGTCACCGACATAACCGAGCTTTCTGAATTCTTCGGCCATCCTGTGTATGGCCTCTTCTTTTGTCAGAGGCAGATCAACGACATGGAAAAGCTCGTCTTTGATCAGATAAGAGAGGTGTTCCCGGAATTCTTTTTTCTTTTTGTTCGAACGGATCTTCTCGATGACTTCAAAAATATTTTTGAAGTCAGGTTCTTTCAAAAACGGCGAGACCAGGACGACCGGGACATTCAGCGAAACGGAAGGGCGCATCGTCGAGATGATCAGGTCACAGTTTGCCTTGGAAAGCTCTTCTTCCTGGGTGAGGATACCGGCGATGATCATCGCTTCGGAAAAGCGCTTGGAGACCTGGTCGGAAAGTCTCGTATTCAGGTTGTAATAGCCTGGACAGAAGAGGTAGGCTGTCAGCTTGTTGGAGATCGTGTTCTGCAATTCGACCGCACCGCCGAGATGGAAGGCGATGTAGGCGATCTCATCGTCATTGAGGCTGATGCCGGTGCGTTCCTTGATGATTCTGGCGGACACGACAGCTTCATCATAGATCAGAGGGCAGTTCTGTTTGATCGAATCGGTCAGCGGGTTCTTGGAGAAGTAACCGCTGTCTGCCCGTATGAGCAGGTTCTTGATATGCAAAGCGAAGCGGACGAAGAACTCCGGCTGATACAGGTCGATATAAAAGAAAGTTGAGAAGTCTTTGATCAGCTGTTCGGTGAGTGAATAGATCTCTTCGCCGACGTACTGTCTGACGTTGTCAACGGTGACCGTCTCATAGTCGAGGTTGGAAGCTCTAGAAAGGATCAGCATCGCAAATTCCATGATCTCTACTTCACTGAAACGGATATTAAAATGTTCCTCTAGTTTGGAAACGATGGATCTGGCAAGGTCGAATTCATGGGAACGGATGATCGAGGCAGCCTTTGGTTCGATGGTCGCGTCATGACCGTTGCGTATGCGGTCGATCGTGATCGTCGCGTGCAGGACCAGGTTTTCCAAAGAGTAGTCGTTGATGAAATAATGATATTCTTCGAAACTGTTTAAGATCGTGTCCTTGATAAAAACGACGTCGATCCCGGCGAAAGATTCCGACATCTTCTGGTAGTTGACGAAATTGTTGTGGGATTCGGAATACAAAAGAGAACTCAAAAGCTTTCTCTTGTTTTTCTCCAAGCCGTTGATGATCAGCACATCGGCCGAATTGACCAGGTCAAGATTGGCGTCGCTCAGGATCCTGCGGACGGAGACCAGATCGTTTTTCAATGTGGAATACGAGACGAACAGTTCATCGCAGAAATCATATGTGTTGACCAAGCCCCGCTTGATCAGCGCGTTGATGATGTAGTTGACCCGCTCATCTTTGGTCTGCGGTATGATCGATTTGGATTCTTCGAGAAGTTCCTGTGCTTTTTCCTTGTCGATCAGATAGCCTTTCCGGGAAGAAGAAATGGTGCCGGGAAGCGTCTCGTTGATCTCGTTGATGTAGGATTTGATGGATCGCGGCGACATGTTCAAAGCATTGGCCAGAGATGACGAGGTGATCGGCGTATCGGTATTCTGAAGTATTTTGATGAGATGTATCTGTTGGTTCCTCATGCTCTTATTATATATTCGCAGGAAACAAAAGACAGTGAAATCGGCGAAAGAGCGAACACCATCGGTTTTCTCAAGTCTTCTTTTCAATAAAACCATGCAAAGAAAAGGATGAAAAATTTATAATAAAGGTAAGAAGGAGTACAAACAATATGAAGATCCTGATGATCAACCATTTTCCTTTGGCCGGATCGGGGAGCGGAACCTATACGCGCAACCTGGCCGTTCATCTTTCACAGCTGGGCCATGAGGTCTGTATCATCCTGCCGGAAAACACCGATGCGTATGACGAAGTTGAAGGCATCAGACTTCATCCTGTCTTTTTCACGCCGGGCGATGATATAGAAAAGCAAGAAAACGAAACGATGGGCGAGTCGATGGACAACGCTCTGCCGTTCAACTTCCCATGTTTCACCACCCATCCGCGAAGCATCAACAATTTTGCCAACTTATCGCAAGCACAGTTGAGGATGTACACCGACGCCTTCAGCAGGGCGATCGATGAAGAAATAAAAGATTTCAGACCGGACATCATCCATGGCCAGCATGTCTGGATCCTGCCGTCCCTGGCTGCCGGCAAAGGCATCCCGCTGGTATTGACGGCACACGGCACCGACCTGATGGGTTTTGACAAGTGGCCGCAGTTCCGCGACTATGCCAACAAGGCGATGGATGACTGCTTCGCGGTGATCTCGATCTCCAAAGACAACTGCGCCTTGATCGAAGAACGTTTCCCGAAACATAAAGACAAGATCGTCATGATGCGCAACGGCTACGATCCTTCGATCTTCTATATGGAAGATACTGACGTCGATTCTTTGATGAAAGATCATGGCGTTAAGAAGGAAGATTATGAAGGAAGAAAGATCGTTACATTCGCCGGCAAGCTTACCAACTTCAAAGGCGTTGATGTCTTGTTGGATGCGATAAAGATCTATGAAGACAAAGAACCGAAGACCGTGACGCTGATCGTCGGCAACGGCGAAGAGTGGGACGCCTTACATGCACAGGCGCAAGATCTGAAACTTAAGTCTGTTCATTTCTTCGGCAATGTACCGCAGAGCGAACTGCGCAAAGTCTATAACGTCTCCGATGTCAATCTCGTACCGTCCAGAAGAGAACCGTTTGGTCTGGTGGCGATCGAAGCGATGGCCTGCGGGGCACCGGTCATTGCGACCGACCAGGGTGGCCTTCCGGATTTCGTCAATGAGGAAGTCGGCGGTCTGGTACCGGTCGAAGACAGTGAAGCCCTGGCTGAAAAGATCCTGGATGTCCTGACAAGAAAGCGGGGCGAGGAAAGAGAAAAATGGTGCAAAGACATCGCTTCCTACGCGAGAAACCATTATGCGCAGGATACTATCATCAAAGAACTCGATGATCTTTACAAGAGGGCATTGAATAAAGGATAAGAAACAGGCAGCTCCGGTGATCCGGAGCTGTTTTCGTCTGAGTGGATTCTTTCTGAAAGACATAGGATAATGTAGAAAACGACATATCAAAGAGGTGACTTATGGAAAGAAAAAGGCTTCTGATCACGGATATGGAAAAAGAAGAGATCGTCAGACGGAAAGAGTATGAGGGATATACGATCCTTTGTGACGACGGAAAGATCCGCCCCTGCATCGGCTGCTTCACCTGCTGGAAAAAAACACCGGGCAGATGTGTCTTCAAAGACGGCTTCGATCAGATGGCAGCTTTACTGAATGAAGCGGACGAGATCGTCTATTCTTCCCGTTTCACCTATGGCGGATTTTCGACCTTCATCAAAAACGTCTTTGACCGTTCCATTCCTTATGTGCTTCCGTATTTTGAGGTCTCAGAAAACGAGATGCATCACAAAAGGCGCTTCGAGAAGATTAAAGATATCACTTTCATCTTCCGGGGACATGACCTTTCCAAAGAAGAAAAGGACATGGCCATCTCTTATGTGGAAGCGGTCTGCCGCAATATGCGAAACAATGTCAAAGAGGTCCTGTTTGAAGAAGAAACAGAAAGAAAAGAGATCGTCAAAGAAAGCGATCCGGTCAAAGGAAGGTTCCTTCTGATCAACTGCAGCATGCGCGGCAAAGAGGCCAACAGCGAAACCTTCTTAAAACGGCTGGCCGAAGATCTGCATACGGATCATGAATACCTGCGTTTCAAAGATGCGGGAGAAGAGGAAACGGTCTCAAAGATGGCGGATGCCGAAACGATCGTTCTGGCAATGCCGTTATATGTCGATGGCCTTCCTTCCAATGTGATCCGCCTTCTTCAAAAGATAGAAGAAAAGCTGAATGGCAAAGGAAGGAAGATCTATGTGCTGGCAAATCTCGGTCTCTATGAAAGTCACCAGCTGGTCAACCTGCTGTCCATGATGAAGTACTGGTGTAAGAAGACCGGTTTTCAATACAAAGGAGCGATCGGCATCGGTGCCGGCGAACTGATCGGCGTTCTGATCAGGAAGATATCTTTCGGACCGGTGAGGCCGGCTTTGAATGCTTTGAAAGATCTGGCTATGGCGATCGATCGCAAAGAAGATCTGGAAGATCGTTATGTACAGCCTTTTGCTTTCCCGAGGTGGCTCTATATCTTCATCGCCAACCGCAGCTGGGACTTACATGCCCTGAAGCAGGGGCTGAAGCCATCCGATCTTAAGAAGCGGCCGCATTTTGAATAAGAAATAACGATCGAAATTATCCGCAGAAATGCGGATTTTTTCATACAGAAACTTGCCCCGTCTACGGTGCAAAAGATTAGTCGATACAGAAAAGGACTTTATCTATAATGTGGACGTGGATAAAAAGCTGAATATTCTCTTGGTTTGCGGTGCCGGAGCTTCCTCGAGCTTCATGGCAGCCAAGATGCGTATGGCCGCCAGAAACAGAGGGATCGAAATCGCGATAAGTGCACGCAGCGAAGGAGAGATCGCGAATTATCGAAACGATATCGATGCACTGATGGTCGGCCCTCATCTGTCAGGCTACATCGATGACCTGAAAGAGAGATACAAAGAAGATTTTGCGGTGATCCTGATGAAAAAAGAGTATTACGCAAATCTGGACGGCGATAAGGCTGTCGATCATCTGTTGGAAGAATTGGAAAACTATTCCAAATCAAAATAATCAAAAAGGAGAAACAAGATTATGGCAAAACACAATGTATTATTGGTCTGCGGTTCCGGTGCTTCATCCGGTTTCATGGCTGCCAACATCCGTAAGGCTGCTTCCGCAAGAGGTGTTGAGATCACTGTCAACGCAAGAAGCGAATCGACTGTTGAGGACTATGTCGAAGAGATCGACTGCCTCATGATCGGACCTCACCTCGCTCATCTGAAACAGGAAATGGAAGAGAGATGCGAAGGCTTCCCTGTCAAGGTCGGTGTCATCGAAAAAGATGCTTACGCCCATCTCAACGGCGAAAAAGCACTCGATCAGATCCTTGCTTTATTCGGAGAATAATCTCCTGATATAAAGAATTTTTCATGGAAATTTAAGAAAGGGGAAAATCTACATGAACAAATTTATGAACTGGTTGGAAAACTCGTTCGCACCTAAACTGCAGAAAGTTACCAACCTGACATGGGTCGTTGTCATTAAGGACTCATTGTTACAGATCCTGCCATTCATCCTTGCGGGCTCTCTGTTCTGCTGTGCCGCTATCCTTTATCCCGGCTTCTGGACACCGTTTGGCTGGACCATGTCAAAGATCTCTTTGATGGTCGCCTTCCTGATCCCGTTCAACTACTGCGAAAAGAAGAGATTCAGAAAACAGAGGATCTTAGCAGGTATCTGCGGTCTGTTACTGTTCATGATCTTCGTAGAACCGGAAGTCGTCGCTTCTGGCGCCGCTACTCAGGGTGTTGAACTCTATGGTGCTGCCGGTATGTTCATCGCGATCTTCGCAGGCATCATCTCTTCTTTGATCTTCGGCGCATTCGTCAAGTTCTCGTTCTTCAAAGAAGATTCCGTCATTCCTGACTTCGTACGTCAGTGGTTCGACGCATTGCTGCCGATCATGATCACCGTTTCCTTAGGTTGGGTCGTCGTCGGTATCTTAGGTGTCGACATCGCCGGCATCATTCAGACTATCCTGTCTCCGTTAGGTGCTATCGCCAACACGCTGCCTGGTATGATGATCGTCTGCTTCCTGTCCTGCTTCATCTACTCGATGGGTATCTCTACATGGGTACTTACTCCTGTTACTGAGCCGGTCAAGCTTCAGGCCATCACAAACAACCTGGCACTGGTCGCTGCAGGCACTGCTACAGCTGCCAACCTGTCTTTATTCACGGAAACCACGATGTTCTGCACTTACATGTGGATCGGCGGTACCGGCGCTACGCTGGCTCTGGTCATCATGATGTGCTTCTCCAAGTCCAAGGAACTGAACGCTTTAGGAAAAGCGTGCTTGGGCCCTGGTATCTTAAACATCAACGAACCGGTCATCTTCGGTGCGATCGCCTGGAACCCGTACCTCATGGTACCGATGTGGTTATTAGGTATCCTGATGCCGTTAACGACCTGGATCTTCACGAAGTGGATCCCGTTCGCAAAGATCCCTCACATCCAGTTCGACTTATGGTACTGCCCATATCCGATCGGCACTTGGATCGCTACGGAAGGACACCTGTTATCCATCGTGTTCGTCCTTGCACAGTTCGCTATGTCCTGGCTGGTCTTCTGGCCGTTCTTCAAAGCATACGAGAAGCAGAAAGTTACTGAAGAAGCTGCTGCTAAATAATCGATCGAAATACGAACTAAGGCGCTGTCGCTAGCTCTTGTCAGCGACAGCGCTTCTTTTATTCAAAGGAGAAAACGAAAATGAGTGAAAAAGTAATGACACCTGAAGAAAAGACAGAATATATCATCGGTAAGGCGATGGAGATCATCATGAACTCCGGTGACGCAAGAAACTTTGCGGCGCAGGCTTTCGACAAGATCGTCGAAGGCGACTATGAAGCGGCCAAGGCTCTGATCAAAGATGCTGAAAAAGTTCAGACGGCAGCTCATGTCACGCAGACCGAAATGATCCAAGGCGATATCCGCGGCGGCGACGAAAAGATGGAATACTCCGTTCTGTTCGCGCACGCACAGGATACACTCATGACCATTCAGGTCGAAATCAATATGACAAAGAACTTCTTGAAATACGCACAGGCTCTCGATAAGAGATTCGTATTAAGAGGAGAGTAATATGGCAAAAATGTCAAAGGTGAACGGTCTTCCTAAGGACTTTTTATGGGGCGGCGCTCTGGCGGCAAACCAGATGGAAGGTGCCTGGAAGGAAGGCGGAAAGGGCTGGTGTCTGGCAGATATCAACCGTGCCCAGTATGACATCGATCCGAAGGATCGTTACAACATGGAGATCGATACGGCCTACATCAAAAAGGCAATGAACGAAGATGATCTGCTGTATCCGAAAAGAAGAGGCATCGATTTCTATCACACTTATGAAGAAGACATCAAACTGCTGGCCGGTTCCGGCATGAACAGCTTGCGTACTTCGATCAACTGGGCAAGGATCTTCCCGAACGGCGATGAAGAAGAACCAAACGAAGAAGGTCTGGCATATTATGACCGTCTCTTTGACTGCATGATCGCCAACGGCTTAGAGCCGATGATCACTTTATCCCACTATGAGATGCCGCTCAACCTGACCCTGAAATACAAGGGCTGGTATTCCAGAGAACTCGTCGACTTCTTCGTAAGATATTGCGAAGTCTGTTTCAAGAGATTCAAAGGAAAAGTCAAATACTGGATCGTCGTCAACCAGATCAACCTGATCGTCCACGAGTCCTTCAACCACTTAGGCATCGCTGTCGACAAGGTCGACAACCTCTTAGAGGCCAAGTACCAGGGCGTTCATAACGAGATGGTCGCCTGTGCCAAAGCAACCAAGATCGGTCATGAGATCGATCCGGAAAATCAGATCGGCATGATGTTCTGCTCGAACCTCACTTATCCGATCTCTCATCGTCCGGAAGATGTCTTCTGGAACATGAGACACAACCAGATGGAATACTTATACGGTGACATCATGGTCAGAGGTTACTATCCGGGCTATGCCCTCAGATACTTCGATGATCATGATCTGCACATCGAATTCTATCCGGGTGATGAAGAAGCTCTCAAGGAAGGAACAGTCGACTTCGTATCGCTGTCCTACTATTACACGAGACTTTCCGGCGAAGAGCCGTTCTTGCATACTGCCTTAGGTCAGGTACCGAATCCTGACATCCCGGCTTCCGACTGGGGCTGGTCGATCGACCCGATCGGTCTGCGTATCGCCCTCAACGAATACTGGGACAGATACCAGAAACCGCTCTATATCACAGAGAACGGTCTGGGTGCCTACGATAAAGTAGAAGAAGACGGTTCCATCCACGATGACCACCGTATCGCTTATTTGAGAGACCACATCAAGGCCTTTGAAGAAGCGGTCAAAGACGGCGTCGACCTCAGAGGTTATTATCCTTGGGGTCCGATCGATATCATCTCCTGCTCATCCAGCGAGATCGAAAAGAGATACGGCTTCATCTATGTCGACTATGACAACTACGGCAACGGTACCGGCAAGAGATCTCTGAAAGATTCCTACTACTGGTATCAGAAGGTCTGCGCTTCCAACGGCGAAGATCTCGGTGAATAGTTTTATTTAAGATCACAAGAGAAACAGCAGCCCGATCATTTCGGGCTTCTGTTTTAGAAAGGACACTATGAAAAAGATCCCGAACGGATTTCCTGAAAACTTTTTATGGGGCGGCGCGGTAGCTGCCTGCCAGATCGAAGGCGCCTGGGACATCGACGGCAGAGGACCTTCGACCTCTGACATCCACTTATATAACGACAAACAGGACATCGCTCACATCGAAAAAGAAGGCGGCGATACCCTGGAAGGCATAAAGCGTGCTCTTGAAGACAAGGAAGGCTATTATCCGAAACGCTACGGCATCGATTTCTATCACACCTACAAAGACGACCTGGCACTGATGAAAGAGATGGGCTTCAAAGCTTTCCGTACTTCCATCTCCTGGTCACGCATCTTCCCGAAAGGTATCGAAGAAAAACCAAACGAAGCCGGTCTGAAATTCTACGACGACATGATCGATGAGATCATCAAAGACGGGATGGAACCGGTCATCACGATGTGCCACTACGACATCCCGCTTTATCTGGTCACCGAACACGGCGGATTTGCCAGCCGCAAAGTGGTAGATGAATTTGTCAGATATGCCTTATTCCTGATCGAACACTTCAAAGGCAGGATCAAATACTGGATCGTCTGCAACCAGGTCAACCTGCTTCCGACTGTGATGTTTGGCTGCCTTGGCATCTATGACGATCAGGTGGCACCGGAAAAGATGGAAGAGACGATGTATCAGGCTGTCCACAACCAGTTTGTGGCCTGCGCAAGAGTCAAAAAGGAAGGATCTCAGATCGATCCGGAAGCTAAGCTTGGAACGATGATCGCCGATGGCATCATGTATCCGGCGACCTGTCATCCGAAAGACATCGTCCTGACGCTGAAGAAAAACAGGATGCAGGAATTCTTCTTCCCGGATGTGCAGTTAAGAGGTGAGTATCCGGTCTATGCCTTGCGTTACTTTGAAGAAAAAGGCATCCATCTCAA
>JAZQIF010000032.1:0-32899 GCA_045540935.1 Erysipelotrichaceae bacterium
CAGCCAGAACGTTACATCATAACCGTGATACGCGCATACTAAGCCGATCTGTGTCCCCAGGACACCGCCGCCTAATACGACAACTTTCTTTTCATTCATATTTCTGTTACCTCCAAGTGTTATTATACTCATTCTTGTGAATTTTTTAACAAATATGCTCAGAAGAAAGGATCCCTTTCAGGATCCTGCAACTTATTTCTTTTTTTCTGCCCTGATCAGCGGATAGAAGCACAGGAAGACCAGAACAACGATGACAGCCACCAGGATGACAAGATAGAGATACCAGCCTTGGATCGTCGTCACCTTGATCCCGAGAGGATTGTTGTAGGTGAAGAAGAAGTTCGGCCAGAAATCGACATGCTGAAGGACACCGTTGAGATAGGTCGGCGAGGCAAAGATCGAATTGACATACAGGGAGATGAATCCCATTGCCGCAACGATCACCAGGGAATCAAAATAATGTTTCCACTTCCACTGTATCTCACCGGACATCGCGATGATCAGACCCAGTGTGATCAGCATCGCATGGAAGACGAAGAACTGGTAAGCCATCGGATGGATGAAAGCCTGGTCCACGGTGATGCTTGTAGAGAAGATCGAAGGCATCGCCAGAGCAGCCAGTGCTCCCAGAAGACAGGAAGGATACATGAAGCATAACAGATGATCGCGCATCTTCTTGTTTTCCGTAAAACGGACATAGAGGATGAACAGGATCTGTATCGAACACAGATGCAACGGCAGATGGTTCATCGGAATATACGGGAAGGTGATGCTTCCATCAGCGGAACTTGCCATCTCCATGACCGAGAACACTTTCGTGAATTCCGAAAGGAAACAGACGATCAGGCAGTAGTTGAGCACCTGAGTCAGAGACGGACGGTTTTTCCGATATAAAATGATCATTGCTGTTATGATGGCGGCGCAGATGCCCAGCCATACGAAATGCTGCCATGAGAACATAAAGTTTACCTCTTTGCTTCATTCTAGCACTCTATAAGCAGTTCCTCTTTTAAAAATGTGTAAATTATTCCTTAATTCTGTTACCAAATGTCTTGGAAAGCAGATCATGGAGCCGGATATTGGCGACGATCGTCGAAATGATCTTTTCCAACACCCCTTTCAGAAGATCATCTTCCGCCTTTTTCGGAGGATCGTTTTCATTCATCACGGCCTCAAAGCGCTTTGAAAAATAGGTATAGGCTTCTTCCGTATCATAGCTCTTTTTCCGCAGCTCAAAGATGTGTGCCACATCTTCCAAAGAGAGCGCCGACTTGGTCAGAGCGATGAAGATGAGCGGAGCGATCTGATCTCTTCCATACTGTTTCTTCACCGGATTGGCGATCAGCTTTTTCTTGACGTAGTTGGAGATCATCGAGTTGGTGATCGTACAGCCCGGAATATCCTGCAATGCTTCGTTGATGTACTTCGATGTCTGATCAAGATAAAGACCGACGTTCGGGATCTCCCTGTAAGTCGGCAAATGGATCTGTTTTTCACTTAGTGTTTCGTTTCTTTTCTTCATGTCTGCCTCACAGGTTTTTGAAAAACTCTTGACAGGTTTTGAATAAACATTTTACTATAAAGTTAGAAGTTATTGAAAAACCTCTCACAAGTTTATTATATATCTCATATCCGTATGAAACAAGGAGGCCGACATGTCACAAATCCCTTTTGATCCGTATGATCGCTCCCGCTTACGGCCCTATATCGTCATCAAAGATCCCATCAGTGCTCTGAGCCACTTCATCGGCTTCATCATCTCGATCATCGCAACACCGATCCTCTTATCCAAGGCGGGACTCTATCGCTGTGATCTGATTTCGATGGTCTCTGTCAGCATCTACTGTCTCTCTTCCATCCTGCTGTATGGGGCAAGCAGTGCCTATCACAGCTTCCTGCTGCCGGAAAAGAAGACCGGGATCCTGAAGCGGATCGACCACTGTTCCATCTTCCTGCTTATCGCAGGAACCTATACGCCCATCTGTCTTCTTTCCATCAAAGACAACGGCGGCATGGTCCTTCTGATCGCGATATGGGTCGCTGCCCTCATCGGGATCTTCATCAAACTGTTCTATGTCTATTGTCCCAAATACGTCTCCTCGATCATCTATGTCTCGATGGGCTGGATGGCTCTGATAAGGATCGGGGCGATCCGTTCCGCCTTGGGTGAGATCGGCTTCTTCTGGCTTTTGACCGGCGGGTTGCTTTTCAGCATCGGGGCGATCATCTACGCTTTGAAGATCAGGATCTCCGATTCCTGGAGCGAACATGAGATCTTCCATATCTTTGTCCTGCTTGGGAGCCTGAGTCACTTCATCATGGTCTTCCGATATGTGATCTGAGGCAAAAGAAAAGAAGGGTCGAATTTATAAGTTCGATCCTTCTTTTTTTGTGCTTTTTGCAGATATCAGCCTTTGATACCGCCGCGTGACATACCGGAGATGATGTACTTCCTTGCGAAGAGGAAGACGATGATCATCGGTATGACGACGATCGTCGAGGCAGCCATCATACGTTCGTTTCGCTGTCCGCCTTCGGTCATGAATGCATACAGACCAAACGGCAGCGTTCTGACGTTCTTGGAGTTGGTCGCGATCATCGGCCACAGGAAGGAGTTCCAGGTAGCGATCGCATTGAGCAGGATGATCGTGGCTAAGGAGGACTTGGCCATCGGTACCATGACTCTCCACAGATACTTCCAGTCGGAACATCCGTCGACCTTTGCCGCCTGGTATAAGGACTCAGGTACGGAATCAAAGAAACCTTTCAGGATGTAAGTATAGAAGATGGAGGACATGAACGGTAAGATCAGTGCCCAGATCGTATCATGCAGCTTCCAGGAGACGATCGTACGGTAGTTGGTGATGATGATCATCTCGTAAGGGACCATCATCAGCGACAGCAGCAGCGAGAAGATGAATTCTCTGCCCGGGAAACGAAGTCTCGAGAAGGCATATGCGGCTAAGATCGTCGTGAACGAGCAGGTCACGATACAGCCGATCAGCGCCAGCAAAGAGTTGATGAAGTATCTTCCGAATGGCGCTGTCTTGAACGCATAAATGAAGTTTTCGAAGTTGAACGGATTCTCCGGGAATAATGTCGGAGGGATCAGGTTGACTTCGGTCCATGTCTTGAAGGCGCCTGTGATCATCCAGTAGAACGGGAAGATCATGATCAGAGCACCGATGAACAGTACGACATACATGAGTATCCTGCCCACGGAGACAGGTTCTTTATTGACGTGTCTATCGGAGCGCGTCTCTGTGTCTCTTGGCTTTCTTGACATCTTCGCCTCTCTCCTTTCTTGACCATGCCTGGACGGCACGCTGCAGCATTGTGAATATGAAGACCGTGATCAGCAGCATGACGGCTGCGGCAGCCGCATAGCCGTATTTCGGCGGTGACATGACACGGAATTCGTAGTAGATATAGTAGACGACGGTAAACAAGTTGTAGGCAATACCCGGACCTGAGAACAATGGGAACAACTCGTGGTACATTTTGAAGGTCGAGATCGTGTTGATGATGATGACTAACATGATCGTCGGAGCCAGCAGTGGTACCGTGATCCTGAAGAAGATCCTCAGCGTCTTTGCGCCGTCAACTTTCGCTGCCGTGTAATATAACGGGTCGATGTTCTGAAGACCCGACAGCAGCAAGATGATCGTATTAGGTAAGATCGCCCAGATACCGAAGACGACGACCGCAAAGAAGTTGCCCGGAATGGACGTCAGCCAGTCGACGCCTTTTGCGCCGAACAGCGACATGACATAGTTTAAGATACCGACCTTGTCGTTGAACATGAAACGCCATGCCAGACCGACAGCCAGAGAAGATGTGACCATCGGCAGGAAGTACGCCGTCTGGAAGAACGACTGGAACTTGATCTTCTGATTCAGCAAGGTAGCTAAAACGATCGCGATGACGGTCGAGATCGGAACCACCAGCAATACGTATCTGAACGTATTGGAAAGTGCCTGTCTGAAGAAAGGATCGGACAGAACTTTTTCGTAGTTGCCAAAACCGATGCCGGTATAAGATCCCGAAAGATACTTATAGCCCTCCAAGAAGGACATCCTGATGACGTTGACGATCGGATACAGTGTAAAGATACTTACCGAAACGATGAACGGCAGCAGGTACAGCAGCGGCTTGATCCTTTCGAAAAAAGGTTTCTTGATCATAAGTAACGTTCTCCGCTTTCAAAGTCGAATACGAATACGCCGGACTTCTTGAAGGAGATACCGATCTCCTGGTCTCTTGCCAGTTCAGCGTCGGAATTCATATAGCCACGGACTTCCTTGCCGCCCAGGATGAAGGAAGTGATGATCTCCTTACCCATGACGGAAGTCATGACGACTTTTGCCTTCAATGGAGAATCGTTATCCAGGATGACGCTCTCTGCACGGAAGGACAGGAAGACTTCTGTATTATCCGGAACGTTGTCGACTCTGACTCTCGAATCGACTTCTTCATCGCCTAAGAGGACTTTTCCATCCTTTACGACACCCTCGATCTTGTTGATCGGCGGATTGCCCAAGAAGTCAGCAACGAAGCAGTTTGCCGGCTGGTCATATAAATACTGCGGTTTATCATACTGCTGTAAGACACCCAGCTTCATCAGAATGATATGGTCGGAGATCGACATCGCTTCTTCCTGGTCATGGGTGACGAAGATCGTCGTGACACCGGTCTCGAGCTGAATACGCCTGATCTCTTCTCTCATCTCGATACGAAGACGCGCATCGAGGTTGGATAACGGCTCATCCAGAAGTAAGAGTCTCGGTTCTTTGACCAGAGCTCGTGCGATCGCAACACGCTGCTGCTGACCGCCGGAAAGCTGACCTGGTTTTCTGTTGAGCATGCCGTCGACATGGACCAGCTGTGCCATCTTCTTAGCTCTTTCGATCCTTTCCTTCTTAGGAACTTTCTTGATCTCCAGAGGGAAGCAGATGTTTTCCAGTACAGTCATGTGAGGATAGAGTGCGTAGTTCTGGAAGACTAATCCGATACCTCTTTTTTCCGGAGAGACATAAGTAACATCATCTTCATCGAAATAGATCTTGCCTTCGGTCGGATAAAGAATACCTGACAGCATGTTCAGCATGGTACTCTTGCCACATCCCGAAGGACCCAAAAGCGTTACCAGTTCCCCCGATTCGATCTCAGCAGAAAAGTCATTTACTGCTGTGTTATCGTCAAAACGTTTGACGATATTCTCCAGGCGTATTTTCATTGTTTTCCTCCTTTAAATAAACAATTATTTTCTGATCAGTTCTTCGATGACTTTACCGTCGGTATTTTCCATACTTAAGCCTAACATCGCCGCCATCGTCGGGGCTTCGTTGACCATGGATGAACGCTCGATCACCACATTCTCCGCAACATCCGGACCGACAGCTATGAAAGTCGTCGTCTCATCGCGCCAAGGCAGGTGGCCATGGCTGGCTGCCGAACTGTGCTGACCGGGACGCAGATATTTTTCAAAAGCATCCCTGCCTGCCAGAGTGCTTGAGAAAGACATCGGCTCTTTGCCTTCGATGACAAAATCCAGCGGACCTGTCAGACCGAAGAGTTCATCTGCTTCTTTCTTCGTGTATAGATAACCGATATTGTATTTCGGATCATCTTTGAGATTCTTCAAGAAGGTATAAACTTTTTCACGCATCGCTTCATCATTCGGATCTTTGAGTACGATCCAGGCAGACATCGAAACGGAATGGCAGTACGCATCATAATCGATGAGCTTTCCGTTTCCATCGCAGCGGATGAAGCCGGCATCCTTCAGAAGGATGTTGACGTTGAGATTCATCGTGATGTCCTGCTGACCATGGTCGCCCATGATGATGAAGTTGGTATGTTCAAAATCGCCATAGCGGCGGATACTGTCGAGCAGTACGCCGAATTCGTAATTGTGTTTTCTTAACTGTTCTTTCGCTTCTTGCGAGTAGACGCCATAGACATGCCTTGCGGTATCAAGATCGCACATCTTCACGAACATCACGTCCGGCTGATGGTAGTCGCGGATGATATCGGGAGCCAGAGCCATCGTATAAAGATCGAGGCTCCTGTCTTTGCCCATCAGATATCTTCCGTATTTCCAGAAATACTTATCCATCAGCTCCTTGGAAGCATTTCCCCAAAGGAACTGTCCCGGATCGTCGCCCATATAGCCCGGCGGAACGATCATCGGCATGTTGAGATCGATATCGGCCTTGCCCGATACCGGCCAGCTGAGTGAACATGTCAGATATCCAGCCTTCTTTGCATAATCAAAAATGGTTGGACATTTCACATCTGCACGCTGGTTGAACCATGGAGCGTCGTGATTTTCGACCTCCAGGATCGCATTATGAGGAACACCGTGATGTTTCACGGTGTTCCCTGTAATGATCGAACAATGACAAGGATAGGTAAAGCTCGGATAGATCGGCTCGATATGTTTCACATAAGAACCTTTCTCAAACATCCATGCGAAGCTGTTTAAATGTTTCATCTGATCAAGATCCGACGAACATAACGCATCCAGCATGAAAACAAAGAGCTTGTTCCTTGCCATAAAACTCCTGAACTACTCGCTTAAAGCGGCGTTAGCCTGTGCCTGAGCAGTAGTTAAAGCTTCAACAGTGTCAGTACCTGCGACGGCGATCTTCAGAGCCTGAGTAATCGCTTCCTTGCAAGCCTGCTGACCGACAACGTTCGGACGAGTACCGGCATAGTCAGTCATGAGAGCTAAAGCCTGGATAGCTGGAGATTCTGCAGCGTATGCCTTGTAAGCATCGGAACCTGCAACATCAAGATATGGAGAAGCAGCGCCGTAAGTCTGGACGAACTTAGCGTTGTTTTCAGCATTTGCGAAGAATGCAGCGAACTTAGCTGCGCCCTCGTCGGAAGCATCACCCTTAGTGAAACCGACTAAAGCACGGACTGTAGTTTCAGTGTAGTTCTTGCCGCCAGCGATCTGCGGAACAGCACCGGTCGTCATGTTGAATGCATCGTGGTTGATGTAGCCGATACCTGCAGAAGAGCCTAAGTAGCACAGATAGTTCTGGTTGCCGAACGGACCTGAATGGTAACCTTCAGGGTCGACTAACTGGAAGTAACCGTCAGCTTCAGCTGCTTTCCACCAGTTGATCCAGTCAACGAACTTCTGATCAGTCCAGTCGTTAGCTGTCTTGTCAGCGTCGATATAGTGTAAGCCTAACTGTTCCAGAACGATGATACCTAAAGTATCAACAGAGTCCGGACCAAAGCCCATGATGTCATGGCCTTCTGCCTTTTCGCCGTCAACGACGACTTTGCAGACTTCCAAGAGCTCTTCCCAAGTAGTCGGGGTGGACTGGCCATACTTGTCTAATAAATCCTGGTTGTAGAACATGATCGGACCGGTCAAAGTGCCCGGAACGGCATGCATCAGACCATCTTCATAGTCAGTAACAGAAGCCCAGATACCTTCAGAAACACGGCTCTTGACATCAGCGTCTGTCAGATACTGACCGAAATCGAGTGCCAGACCTTCGCCGACATATTCAGTAGCGGTGCCCGGATATAACCAGACAAGGTTCGGACCGACATTGTTAGTAACAGATTCCAAAACCTTAGCTTCGAAACCATCTAACGGCTGAGTTTCCTGAGTGACATGGTAGACACCCTCGTTTGCAGCGTTGAATGCATCAACGATCTCTTTGACATTCTCTTCATCATGGTCTGTGAGAGTGTGCCAGAAGACGATCTCTGCAGGCTCAGCTGCTGCTTCGCTTCCGCCTTCGCTGCCGCCGTTGCCGCCTGAGCATGCAACTAACATCATGGCAACGAGAGCTAAAGAAAGTACTTTGAATAGTTTTTTCATTTTTCTCTCCTTTTTCTATAAATCTCACATAGATTTACACAATAATTATAATCTAAAATTGCAGTTTTCCTACTCTAATTTTCCCCAGTCGGAACGAAACTCATCCGAAGAGCTCAGCCTGTTCTGTTTTTCGAAAAAGCAGCCTTTTGTGACTGCTTCTGACATTTATACAGTATTTCGCTTTTTTCATATGAGATATCTGTCTCTGAGTTCCCTTATCTTATCCCTTGAAAGATGGAATTCCTTATCAAAATAGCTTTCGATATCGCCATATCTTTCCTCGATCGAATCCATCACGATATCAAACGTTTTCTCAACGACACCATCCTGCAAGGTGATCAGAGTCGCGATCTCCGGATGATCTTTGGCCCGGTCCGCCACTTTTTCAAGGCTCTTTTCCAGGATCTTCTTGCGGAAAACGTTGGTCACAAGATAATCTTTCCTGATCTCTTCCTTCTTCACTCCCAGCATCAGAAGCAGCAGCATCGCCGCCACGCCGGTCCTGTCCTTGCCGGTCGCACAGTGGAAATAGATCGGTACCTGTCCTTTGACGATCTGCTCCATCATGATCTGAAATGCCTTGTTATCAAAGGCGATATTCTGATAATAACCCTTGATCTTCCCGAGCTGCTCAAAAGCCTCACCGCCGATCTTGGCCATGCCGGCAGGCGACCAGTCGATATCTTCCGATCCCTTTACGACCAGACCGCTGTGTTCGATGATCTCTGCCCCTTTTATCTTTGGATCAGGCAATGCCTTTATCTCCTGTCTGGAGCGAAGGTCCATGATCGTCCGGATGCCGAGCTTTTCAAAGTTTTCAAGTTCTTCTGAATCAAAGTAACCGAGACCGGCACCACGATAAAAGAAGCCTTCCTTAACTTTTCGGCCATCTTCACATTCTGATCCGCCTAGATCGCGGAAATTGAGATCATCTTTAAATCTCGGATCGATCTGCATAGCTGTTCCCATCCTTCATTCACGAATATTCTAACAGGAAAGTCCTGCGGGAATTTCATTTTTTGTATGCTACCATGTTGGTAGAAAGCAGGTCAATATGAACGATAAGATCAAAATACTGATGACATCCGATGTCCACGCCTACGTCTTTCCTTACAGCTACGCCAACGGTAAGGAAGAACACCACGGTTTCGGCAAAGTCTCGCATACATTCGACCGTCTCAAAGACGGAAACACCATTCTCATCGACAACGGCGACAACCTGGAAGGTTCGCCTTTGGCCTATTACCACTTCGAAAAACGAAGGAATGAGCCAAATCCTTTTGCGAAAGTCATGAACGCCATCGGCTATGATTTCTACAATCTGGGCAACCACGACTTCAACCATGGCGAAGAAGTGCTCCTTGACTTCATTCATACTCTCAACATGCCATGTCTTTGTGCCAATGTCTTATATGACGGCAAGCCGTTTTCCAAGCCTTACCACATCAAAAAGATTTTAGGCAAGACGATCGCCTTCTTCGGTGTCTGCACCCAGCATATCCCGTTCTGGGAAAAGCCGGAAAACATCACTCATATGACGTTCATCGATGCCTTGGATTGTGCCAAGGACATCTGTCAGCAGATCAAAGAAAACGAAGAAGCCGACTACGTGATCGGCGTCTACCACGGCGGTTTTGAAACCGATCCCGATACTCTGGAACCCAAAGGTGCCCAGAGCGGGGAAAACAAAGGCTATAAGATGTGCATGGAGATCGACAACCTCGATGTCCTGTTATGCGGACACCAGCACATGGAGATGTGCGGTACCTGCAACGGCACGGTATATATCCAGAATGCCCACAACGGAAGACAGATCTCTTACATCGAGATCGACCCGCAGACAGATGAGATCAGCGCAAAGCTCATCGATGTCGATCATGAAGCCGATCAAAAGATCTTAGAACTCGTGCAGGACGAAGAAAACGAATGCCAGAAATGGCTCGATCAGCCATTGGGAACTTCCAAAGTCGATCTGCTGATCCGCGACGAATTCGACGCAAGATTACATAAGTCACAGGTCATCACCTTCCTCAACGACGTCTGTTTCGAAGCGACCGGCGCCGATATCAGCGCCAATGCCCTGTTCTTATTTGCCAAAGGATTTGAGTCAAACATCACCATGCGCGACCTGGTCGCCACCTACGTCTTCCCGAACACCCTGGTCGTCAAGAAGGTGAACGGAAAGATCCTGAAGGAATATCTGGAACGCGATGCGCAGTTCTGGGATGTGAGAGACGGACAGATCGTCGTGGAAGCCCACAATGACTTCCCGACCCCGCAGCACCACAACTACGACATGCTAGACGGCATCGAATATACGATCAAAGTTTCCAATCCGGTCGGCGAGCGCATCGTCTCGCTCACCAGAAACGGCGTACCGATCAAGGATGATGATGAATTCTCCTTATGCATCAACAACTACCGGGCAGCCGGCGGCGGTGATTACGATATGGTCAAGGATGCCGTCACGCTGCAGGAGATACAGCGCAATGTCGTCGAGATCATTGCCGAATACATCGAGAAACACAAAATCATCGATTTCAAACCGGTAAACAACATAAAAGTCGAGATCTGATCCCGACTTTTTAAATTCCTTTCTTGTTGATGAGCTGTACGAGCTCTTCGTTGTCTTTCGTGCGGATGAACAGTTCGATGAGCGAATCGATCGAATCCTCGCGGTAGTAGTTCAGCATGTCCTTGCGGATGATGTTGACTGCCTGAAGTTCCTCTCTGGATAACAGCAGGTCTTCCCTGCGGGTCGAAGACTTGGCGATATCGATGGCTGGGAAGAGCCTTCTTTCCTGCAGTTTTCGCGACAGGATGAGTTCCATATTGCCGGTGCCTTTGAATTCCTCATAGATGACATCATCCATCTTGGAACCGGTATCCACAAGTGCCGTCGCCAGGATCGTCAGCGAACCGCGTTCCCTGGTCTTTCTGGCAGCTCCGAAGAACTTTTTCGGCATATACAAGGCATTGGGATCCAGGCCTCCCGACAGTGTCTTTCCCGAGGAAGCTTCCGTCAGGTTGTAGGCTCTGGAGAGTCTCGTGATCGAATCCAGGAGGATGAAGACATCTTCTCCTGCCTCGACCAGCCTCTTGGCATGTTCGATGGTCATCTCGGAAACGTATTTGTGCTTGGAAGGCTGCTCATCGAAGGTCGAATAGACGATCATGACATTGTCGCCTTTGACGGTCTCCTTCATATCGGTGACCTCTTCCGGCCTTTCATCGATCAGCAAGATGATCAGATGGGCCTTCGGCACGCTGCGTAAGATCGAGATGGCGATATCCTTTAAGATCGTGGTCTTACCGGCCTTTGGCGGCGAGACGATCAGACCTCTCTGGCCCTTGCCGATCGGCGTGATCAGATCCATGACCCGCATCGAAAGAGATTCGCCTCTTCTTTCAAGCTTCACCCTCTCATCCGGGAAGACCGGTGTGAGATCTTCAAACGTCACACGCGAACGGATCATATCGGTATCGAGATAATTGATCTTATCGATATAGATCAGAGCACCATAGCGCTCATTCTCCCGCGGTTCTCTTTTCTTGCCGATGATGTGATCACCGGTACGAAGACGGAATTTCTTGACGAAAGTCGGCGAGACGAAGACATTGTCATCGCCGGTCTCGAAATTTTCTCCGCGTATGAAACCGTAGCCGTCTTCCATGACGGTCAGGATACCTTCAAAAGGAACGGAAGGATCCTTCTTCTTTTCAAACAGGCGGACTTCCGACTCCTTAACCTTTTCTTCTTCTTTTATCTCAGACGGGATCTCGACCGCTTCCTTTGTCGGAACTTCTTCCTTGTCTTCCAGCAGGGCGATGATCTCATCTTTTTTCAGGCCCGCGACTTTGAGCTGCTTCTCTTTTGCCAGGAGCTTGAGTTCATTGAGTTTGAGTTTTTCCAGTTCTTCTTTTTTCATTTACTCGCTTTCCGCCATAAAATAATCCGCTTTGGAAACGCAAAGTTTCAGCGCTTTGATGAAATCCTTATAGCCATACGGCTCATAAGACTCCTCGCCTTTGGAAACATATTCCTTCTGATCGAGGAAGAGCTTCACTTTCCACCTGACGCTATCTTCGATCCTCGATAATGTCGGCATATATTCCTTCTCCCAGGATGGGATATTTGCCTGGGCAATATATTTATTGAACAGTTCACAGTCATCTGCGGAAAGTTCGCCTGCACAAGCCGGAAGCTCTTCGATCGTCGATTCCAGATCGTAGTTCAAAGCGCTCTTATCAAATTCACAGATAAAAAGGCAGCGGCCGTCCAGACAGTCAAAATGAAATTCCAATCGGTTCATATTTCTTTCTCCTTGGGTAAACAAAACGGTAAAAAAATAAAAGGCTGAATTACTCTATTATTTAAGCACGAAATCCCTTCGCAAAACAATACTTCAAAAGGACAGCTCCCTGTCCTCTAAAGGTCGATATCGCCAAACAGATCCGACCTGGCGGAAACGATATAATCAAGGTCATAGCGTTTGTTGTCTTCATCGATCAAAACTCTTTCACTCATATCGATGCGCTTGACGATCACTTCTTCTTCCTTGTAGGAACCGCCTTCCTTGTATAAGTCCGGAACAAAGTACGTGAGCGTCACAGACGGTCTTTCTTTGATGTGACTTCGCAGGATCTGAAACTTCCTGTCGAGCATCATGATCTCGTTTTCTCCTAAGACCACCTCGCGGTCGGTCGTCCGGCCGGTCTCTTCGATCGCCTCATCGTAACCGGTTAAAGCATCGAACGGGGCAAATTGGGCAGCCCGGTCATAGTTCGACATGTGCTTGCGTCCTTTGGATACGAAACGGGGCAGATCGATGATGTCATCGTAGCGATGAGGATCTTTCTCACTCATTCCCTGTGTCCTCCGATCTGTTCGTTGCGCTGCTTGCCGGTCGCACCTTCCTCAAAGTTGGTGCCCTTGAGTATCGCGTTCTTGCCGAAACGCTGTTTGATATTCAGGATCGCCTTGGCAAGATCTTCATCTTTCTTCTCTTCGATCCTTTGTTTTTCCATCTGCTTCTCGACCTTTTCCGGATCCGCAAACAGAGAGAACTGTTCCACTCTGACGTTGTCTTTCACCTTGTTTTTCGGCATGACCCTGGTCGCCGTGACATTGATACGCCGTATCATCAGACGCTTGTCGACGACGGTCTTAAAAATGGTCATGAAGGCATTCATGATGATCGAAACAGAGGAAGTGTAAGTCTTCAGCTGCAAGGATCCCACAGCCGGCTTGGCTGCCCTTCGGCCGTAATAATCCGCCGTGATCTTTCCTTCGTAAGCGGAAAGATCGCTCGTCGCATCATAGCTGATATATAAGCTCACGCCATCGGTCACCAGGCCCTTGTCCACGAGTTCCAGACAGAGATTGTCGACCATTTCCTTGCATACGACCATGGCCTTATCGTAGGAATAGGGTTCCATCAGTACCTGTCCGGCACCTAAGGAATGGGCGGAAGGCACATAGGATTTGATGTCTTTCATCGTACAGGGTTCATGTCCCCAGGCATGATCGATCAAAAGTTCCGCGTTGATGCCAAATTCATCATACAAGGTCCCATCGGCCCGTAAGGAAAAGCGGGCGATATCTCCCATCGTGTGGATGTTGTATTTCTCAAGTCTTCGCTGATAGCCTCTTCCGACCCGCCAGAAATCGGTCAGCGGTTCGTGTGTCCACAATTCCTTTCGATAGGACATCTCATCGAGCTCGGCGATACGCACGCCATCCTTGTCCGCCTTCTTGTGTTTGGCCACGATGTCCATGGCGACTTTTGCCAGATAGAGGTTGGTGCCGATGCCGGCCGTTGCGGTGATGCCGGTATTGACCATGATGTCTTCGATCATCTTCATCGCAAACTGATGGGCATTCATCTTATAGGTATTGAGATAGTCGGTCGCATCGATGAAGACTTCGTCGATCGAATAGATATGGATGTCTTCCTTGGCCACATATTTCAGATAGATATCGTAGATCTTCGTTGAATATTCGATATATAAGCCCATACGCGGCATCGCAATGACAAAGTCCAGAGCCAGAGACGGATCGGCTTGCAACTTATTTAACAGCGCCGACTTGCCGGTCAGCCTTCTGCCGGGAGCCTTCCTTCTTCGCTCCTCATTGATCTGCTTGACCAGCTGTTCCACTTCAAAAAGACGCGGACGTCCCGGGATGCCAAATGACTTCAAAGCCGGCGAAACGGCCAGACAGATCGTCTTGTTGGTACGCGAAGAATCCGCGACGACGAGGTTCGTATTCAAAGGATCATAACCTTTTTCCGTGCATTCCACGGAAGCGTAGAAGGATTTGAGGTCGATCGCGATGTAGGTGCGCTTCTTTTCCATACACCTCTATTCTATCTCATCCCTTCCCTTTATTTAAATTCAACTATCCGATCATCAGAAAAGAAGCCCGAAGGCTTCTTGTCTACACCGTTGAAAGAACGATCAGCAACAGACCGATGAAATAGGTCAGGCTGTTGAGCCGTATGAGCCACTTATTGTTGTTGAAGACGAAACGGTAGGCTGTCAGGATCATGTCCGACAGCATGAACAGGAAGGAACCGATGCCCATCATCACATAATTCGTCCCGGGCAGCAGGATCGCCATCGCCAGACCGGTGAAGCCGTGGGTCAGGATCGTCGAAAGATACCAGGTCATCGGCCAGCGCATCTTGCCGAACTTGAAGATGTCTTTGCGCTTTCCGGAAGCGATGATCAAGGCGCTCAGCAGCAAAGCTACGACCAGGAAGACCCACCAGAAATCGTGATAGTCATGGCCATGGCTGACCATGACGGCCTGTTCGTAGAGGATGAAACAGATGTTGCCGGCCAGAAAGAAGTCGCCGCCTCTTCCAAAATCAAAGACTAAGAAGATGTCTCCGAAATACGCCAGCAGCAAGGCTGCCATCAGAAGCGTCTGGTAGGATGCGAATTCATATTTTCTGAAAAACGTCACGATGGCCAGACCCAGATACATGGTCGCCATGATGTACTTGTTGATCGCCCGATGAAGTCTGTTATCCGCAGTCCTGGTATAGAAGTAGCAGCATAAAGCGATCAGATAAATGATGATAAAAACCGTCATACACACTCCTTATTCCGTATACGGAACATCGATCTCCAGATCCGATTCGGGATAGCTGCAGCACGGGTGGATGTATCCGAATTTCTTATCGGCAGCTCTTCTGAAATCATCGTCTTCATCTACATGATACTCCCCTTCGATCAGCCGGCTGTGGCAGAAACCGCAGGAGCCGTTGCGGCAGCGGACATTCGTCCTGATGCCTGCCCGTTCCAGAGCCGTGACGATCGTCTCATCGTTACGGGCCTTGACCTTGAAGACTTCATCCCGGATATGGACTTTCAGGTCGAATACTTTGACTTCATCCACTGCCCGATCGCCGATCGAATTGCGTTCCCTGCGGATCTTTGAAGGCCGTACACCCAGTTCCAGAAGTTCCTTCTCCACGTAACTGTACATGGCATCCGGTCCGCATAAGAAGACATCTTCGTCCTGTTTCCGGTATTTTTCGATCAGCTTTGCGTCGATGAAACCGTGCTCATAGCCTTCGCATTCCTCTTCCGATAAGACAGGGATGATCCTGATCCGGCTGCTGTGGAAATCCTTCGGATCTGCCAGCATCTGTTCCCTTTTCCTGACGCCGTACAGAAGAGTCAGCTCAAAGTCTTCGCTTTTCTCTTCGATCGCCTTCATCATCGAAAGAAACGGTGTCACGCCGCTTCCCCCGGCGATCGCCAGGACGCCATGGGTATCCCGCAGATCGTCATGGCAGAAGTCGCCATGCGGATCCAGGACCATCAGTTCCTCGCCGATCTGCGCTTCATCGATCAGCCAGGAAGAGAAGATCCCTTTTCTTTGGACGATGACTTCCAGTTTCCCCTTCAAGGCATCCAGAGGAGAAGAGACGATCGAATAGGGACGGTTAAGATAAGCGTCCCGTACTTTGGCACACAAGGTGATGAACTGTCCTGCCCGAAAATACGGAAAGCGTCCGTCCGCTCCTAAAGAAGCCAGAGTGATGCGGATGCAGTCTTTCGTGACTTCCTTTTTATCTTTGATCCTGGCCTTGATGTAACCCGGGTGCAGGGAAGCTGCCAGGCGGTTGACCCCGAATTCGCAGACGATCGGACCATCGTCGCTGTTTTCGATCAGCTCCCGTCTTTTGTTTACCATTTCAAGACCGCGTTTTATATCCTCACCGGGGATCGTGCTTTTCCGGAATCTCATCTAAGCGCCCTCCTTTTCGATATCGCGAAGTGTCCTTGCCGCCTCGTTGGCACCGGACTTGTAGCTGGAAGGATAACCCAGCAGACGTTCGCCATAGCCGCCGCCGATCCTCAAGCCATCGACACACTTATCTTCTTCGACCATCTGGATGCGGTTCATCAGTCCGTCATAGTACTGGGACTCGTAGCCGTAGACCGTCCCCTGCGGGTGACCGCAGTATCTGGCATAGGTCTCCGGGGTGGCGATCGCCAGTTCTTCGATATGTTCTCTGATATTGGTATGGGTCGCTTTCTCGAAACGTTCGATCATCGCTTCTGCGACCTCGTTTTTGACTTTGAAATACTCTTCTTCCTTCACCTGACTCCAGACATCTTCCATGAACAGAGACGTCATATAAAGGATGGTGGTGCCTTTCGGCGAACAGTCAGGATCGGCGTTGTTGAGGCAGACCGTTGCCTGAGCTGCCGTATTGCCGAAGTGCTTCATCGCTTCGTACTGTTTCACGGAATCGCTGGTATCGTATATGAAGTAGTTGTGATCCTTCAAGCCGAGTTCTTCCGGCGAGGCATCCAGTCCGAGAAAGACCGTAAAACCTCTTCCCGCCAGCTTGCGGAAATTGGTGAGCTTCCTCGCCTTTTCCGGAACGGTATCGGGATCCATCAGTTTTCCATAGACGACATGCGGAGAGATCGCTGCGATGACATGACGCGTTTTGATCGTCCTGCCGTCTTTTAACTGCACCCCGCAGACGTGGCCTTGTTCATCACAAAGGATCTTCGTGACCTCCGAATTGAACCAGATCTCGCCGCCGAGTTCATGGATCCTTTCTTCGAAAGCCAGAGACAGCTCATGTGAACGGTATTTGGGAATGACGGCACCTTTGGAGAAATAGGAATAGATCATATTCGCGTAGTGCAGGAAACTCAGGTTATCGCCATCCGCTCCCAGGTAGCACCAGTAGGTATTCAGGTTGTCAACGATCACTTTCGGATAGCCCAGGGCCTCGAATGCTTCGTTGACGCTGTAGGAAGCGCAAGCCAGATAATCCGGATATTTTTCCTGCATGACTTTCGGATCCGGCCGTCCTTTCGAAGCACTGAGATATTCCATGGCATCACGGATCTGCTGAGCGATCGCAAAGAAATCTTCGATGTATTTATCGCCTTCCGGATGCAGTTTCTTATTCGCTTCGATGAATGCCTCCCGGCCGAAAGGCATCACGAAATCATAGCCCTCCTTTTCGGAGATCAGATGATAGGCATCCTTCAGATGTACCCATTCGATCTTGTCAGCCACACCGAGTTCTTCGAACAGAAGTCTCGTCGAGCCGGGTTCTTCTTTCGTTCCGATACCGTTGAACTCATGAAGAGAGGCTTCAAATTCAAAACGCCCCCGCACGAAGCTCGTCGCAAAACCGCCCGGGATATTGTGTTTCTCCAATACCAGGCAGCTTTTGCCGGCATTCAGGATCCTGCAGGCGGCAGCCAGACCGCCGTTGCCTGCACCGATCACGATGACATCGTATCTGTCCATATCAGAACCCCGTTTCTACGGTATAGGAAGTGACGTTGTCGATGACGTCCCCGTCGATCTGCAAGGCACAAGGCTGATCGAAGCTGACCTTTACCTTGTGTCCCCGTTTTACCGTGACCCAGTCCGCTTTCTTTATGTGTTCCCCTTTGTTCAAGGAAGGGAAACGCATCAGGGTGATCAGACGTGATCTTTTATATAAGGCAACGACGGATACCTTATGATCCTCATTGAAACGGTCCTGTTCCGGTGCCACCATCAGTCCGCCGCCGTAGAAGCGTCCTTTCATCGTGGAAGCCAGCCAGACGTTTTCATAGGTCTCCGTTTCCCCGTCGACTGTCACCGTCGCCTTTTTCAGACGGTAGCCGCCAAGCAGGAGCTTTATGGCGATATTGGTATAATTGACCGGTTTGTCGGAAGTCTCTCTCTGCAGATCTCCGGCTTTGCAGGTCTCGCCATCGAGACCGTAACCGATGCCGTTGAGAAACCTTCTCTTGATACCGTTGACCGTGATCTCCGGCAGATCCTTCAGAAACGGACGAAGTTCGATCCTTCCGTTTTTGACATACTTTTCATTGTCACGGAAAAAGTCATTTCCCGAACCGCACTTCGCGTAATAGACCGGCACCTTGATCTCATAGCCGTAGACGTCGTTGGCAAAGCGGTTCAGGGTCCCATCGCCTCCGGTCAGGATGACTTCATCGCCATCGCCAAGTCCCTGCAGAAAGCCTTTCATGTCCGGGATGTCAAGAAGACTTATGAACTTGCAGTCGACATCGTGGCTTTCGGCCCACTCATGAGCGTCACTTTCCCCTTTTGAATTATTCGCTAACGGATTCAGCAATAAATAGATCATGTTTCTCCTTTCTTATGTCTTTCAAAAATGAAAAAAGCCTTGCTTTTTCTGTAAAACAACCTATTATATATGCCTTTTGTTAATTTAATCATATCACAAGTTGGTGCCTGTACAAATCCTGTCCGGGCATATGAAAAGACATCCGAAGATGTCTTGTTTCACTTTGCCATATTCCCGTTTTGAATCGAAGGAAGATCCGCATCATCCGATCCCTTCATTTGCAGGATAAGATCTGCGTTACATCACATTGATCTTCTTGATGGTATAAGTGATGTTGGATTCGCAGATACTGTTGAACATCTCTGCATACTTTTCTGCCTGGACCCGATCGGAAAATGTCTGGTCTTCTTCTTCGAGCCTTTCCCCATATGGGGTATACGTCACACGGACAACGATATACTTGTGTTCCATACCCCCTATTATAGCTCCAAGTCGGGGGTTAATCCGAGCGATTTTCAGCTGTGATAGTCTTCGTTTTCTTTGAATGAGACAAACGGCAGCGGACAGATCTCAGCCATCGAACGGTCATCGCTTCAATGATGCGTGAGAAACTCCTTGCCTAAGGCAAAGAACTCTCTTGTGCAGTACTGCGGAAGCAGGATCACCATCCCATGTCCGCCTTTGACGCTGATGTTTCGAAAGCCGAGTTTTCTTGCGATATAAGAAGCACGGAAAAGATGATAATCACAGGATACGATTAAGATCTTCCTGTTCTGATAGTCTTTGATCATGTTCCTCGCATTTTCATGATTCTGCCAGGTATTGTAACTCTCATCTTCCACAAGGATCCTTGATTCCGGGATCCCTTTTTTCATCAGGTAATCTTTGCCGCCTTGCGCTTCACTGATCGGCTCATTCACTCCCTTGGCACCCGTACATATGACGATCGAATTTTCGTTTTCTGTCAGATACGCATAGGCACTGTCGAGCCTCGCTTTATAGTCTCTGGAAGGTCCGTCTTCTCTGATCTGAGAGCCTAATACGATCACGTAATCGGCGCCCTTTTCAGCTTTTTGAAAACTGTAAGAGATGATGCATAGTTCCGTCATAAGAAAAAGTGCAACGGCAGACACGAACATAACGATCAGGATTTTGCGCAGTTTTGCGTTCAGATTTTCTTTGATCCTCTTCCAGAAAATACTGATCGCAAGAAGAAACAGGCCGACGAGCAGATAGAAGAAATTGAAGATATGAAAAGGCCCGATCAGCATCAAAACGATCAGGCCATAGATGATACATAAAACAGATATGATCTTGAAAGTGTTGAGGATCTTTGTCTCCATCACCTGCATGATATCACTGTCCTGAGAAAGAGAAATGACCGTAGACCTCCAAAGCCAGGGCGGCCAAAACGATCAGGGCCGGGATGTATGGAGCCATCGGCACGACATCGAAGATCTGCAGCAGCGCCAGTAAAAACAGTAAGACGAAGGCGGCGATCTGATAATAATTGACCTTCTTTTCTTCGACAGCCTTGACTTCTTCCTTGACCTCCTCCTCTTCTTCGTTGATCAGTTCGACGATGTCGGCAGAAGTGATGACGCCTAAGATCTCGTTGTTTTCTCTGTCGAGGACCGGGATGGAATCTTCCGAGTAGTCGGCCAGCGTATCGACTGCCGCATCGGTGATCTTTTCCGTATCGTAGACGAAAGGATAGGAAAGGATGATCTTTTCATCGAGGTCCTCATCCCTCTTGGTGATCAGCAGGTCCCTCAGAGTCAGAGCACCATAGAACTTGCCGTCCCTGACGATGTAGAGCGTCTCGATGTTGTCGTTTTCTTCCGCTTCCTCGATGAGATGTTCGATCGACTTTTTGATGCCGATGCCATATTCCAAAGTGATATAGTTGGTGGTCATCAGGGAACCGAATTCATCGTCCTCGTAGGACTGTAAGAGCTGGATATCGGACTTGGATTCCGGTTCGATGAGCGAGATGATCTCGGAAGCCTTCTTTTCATCGAGTTCTTCCAGGATATCGATCGCATCGTCGGCATCCATTTCTTCCAGGATATCGGCAGCCGATTCGTTCTCCAGTTCGGCAAAGTACTTGTCGACATCTTCATCCAGATATGCGAAGATCCTTGAAGTCGCTTCGATGCCGATGGCCTTATACAGACGCTTTCTTTCATCCGGTGAAAGATACGTCAGAGCATCGGCGATATCGTTGTCGTGATAGTTGGTCAGTGTCTGAGCCAGCAGTTTGGAATTCTTGGTCTTACGTATGAGATCGAAGATCTCTTGCGTGTAATTTCTTTCTTCAATGTTTTCTTCCAGATATTTGTTTTCCATTTCTGCTCCTTTCTATCAGATCCACTTCTTGAATCGTTTGATATAGATGTTCTTCATGATCTGTGCGATCAGCATATACACCACCATCAGGATCGCCAGATAGATCAGATAGGTATAAGGAAGCGGCTTCATATCCAGGATGTAAGCCAGATCGCTCATACCGATGACCAGGGTGACAGCCACGACTGCCAGGGTCGAAATGATCAGTTCTCTGCCGGCCTTGCCTGAGGCAAACGGCAGTTTATGGGTACGGATGGTATGGATGACCAGAGTCTGCGAGATGACGCCGAAGATGAACCAGCCGCACTGGAAGTATTCGGCCTGCTCAGGTGTCTTGTAACCGAAGATGAACCATAACACCGCAAAACACAGCACATCCAACAGCGTCGACGTCAGTCCGAAATAGAACATGAACTGCTTCAGGGAATCCGTATCCCATTCCATCGGCTTTTCGATATATTCTTCTTCGACATTGTCATACGGCATGCCGAACTGCGCAAAGTCATTGAGGATGTTCTGTACCAGGATATGTACCGGCTTTAATGGCAGGAATGGCAGAGCCAGCGAAGCGATCAGAACGGAGATCATGTTGCCGAAGTTGCCGGAGATCGCCATCTTGAGATACTTGTTCATATTGGCGAAGGTCCTTCTTCCTTCTTTGACGCCCTCATCCAGTACATTGAGATCTTTTTCCAGCAGGATGATGTCCGCCACTTCCTTGGCGATATCGACCGCCGTATCCACGGAGATACCGACATCGGCCTGTTTCAAAGGCGGTGCATCGTTGATGCCGTCACCCATATAACCGACCACGTGTCCGAGATCCTGGAAGGTCTCGACGATCCGCTTTTTCTGCAGAGGATTGAGTTTGGCAAAGACCTGTGCCTTCTTGCAGGCACTCTTGAGCTGACCGTCGTTCATCATCTCGATGTCCTGTCCCGAATAGGCATAGGTCGTATCGATGCCGATGCGTCCGCAGATATTGATGGCGACCGGCTTGGAATCGCCGGTCAGAACCACTGTTCTTATACCGTTTTCTTTCAAGGCTTTGATGGCCGAGATCGATGATTCTTTCGGCGGATCCAGGAAACCGATGAAACCGAGCAGGACCATGTCCTTTTCATCTTCCGCTGAGAAAGCATCGATATCCGGGATCTCATTTTTCTGAGCGACCGCGATGACACGGATGCCTTCCGCACCGTTGTCATCCGAGATCTTATAGGCATTCTTGCGAAGTTCCTCATCCATCGGCCGGACTTCTCCTTCGATCTCTACGAAGGCACAGTTGGCAATGATCTCATCGACCGCACCCTTGGTGATCAGCTGCCGCTTCAGTTTTCTATCGCGCAGCACCACCGACATCTTTCTGCGGGCGAAATCAAACGGGATCTCATCTTCCCTGACATAGGACTTCTTCAGATAGTCCAGGCCTTCCTTTTCGCCTCTGGAGATGATGGCACGGTCCATCAGGTTCTTGAGTCCGGTCTGGAAGTAGCTGTTCAAAAACGCATGACGCAGCACCCGAATGTCTTCTTTACCTGAAGCATCGAGATATTTTTCCAGGATGATCTCATCCTGGGTCAGGGTTCCGGTCTTATCCGTACATAAGATATCCATCTCGCCGAAAGTCTGGATCGAACCGAGCTTCTTGACGATGGTCTTCTTTTTGGACATCGAGATAGCCCCTTTGGCCAGAGAAGAAGTGATCATCACCGGTAACATTTCCGGCATCAGGCCTACAGCGATGGTGATCGCAAAGATCAGGGAATCGAGAAGATCGTGCTTGGTGAAATAGTTGGCGACGAAGATCACCGGCACCATCACCATCATGAAACGGATCAGAAGATTGGTGATCGATTCCATATTCTTGTCAAAGACGGACTTCTCGTTCTGTGCTTCGAGCGTCTTTGACATCGTACCGAAGTAGGTATCGTTGCCGGTCGCCAAAATGATGGCTCTTGCCGAACCGGAAACGATATCACAGCCCATGAAACCGATATTGGAAAGATCGGTGATGTTTTCTGCTTCTCTCAGGTCTGCATACTTTTCCACCGGATTGGATTCGCCGGTCAGCTGGGCCTGGTCGACGAAGAGGTCCTTGGTCTCGATGAAACGCACATCGCCCGGGATCAGATCGCCCGATCCCAAGATCACGAGGTCACCCGGTACGCAGTCTTCGATCGAGATCTGTTTCTTCATGCCCTGACGCACCACATTGACTTTGGTGACGATCATCTGCTGCAGCGCCTTGGCTGCCGCATCGGATTTCTGTGACTGGATGAAAGAAGTCGCCGATGAGATCGTCACGATGATCACTAACATGATGATCGTCGCAAAGGAAGGAACTGCCGCCAGTATGACATCGGTAAAATAGCTCACCACGACCACCGCCAGTAAAACGATATTGAACGGGTTGATGACCGCTTCCTTGAGCCTGGTGAAGACCGAGTCCTGCTTGCCGCTCTTGATGATGTTGGGACCGTAGAGCTCCGTTCCCTTTTCGATCTGTTCGCCGCTTAGTCCGTCATTGTTTATCCCGAAATGATCGAAAACTTCCTGCGGTGAAAGCGCAGAAAAAGATGTCAGCTTTTCTTCAACGTTACTGCTTGTTTTCTTGATTTTCTTTTCCATATAAAAAGCCTCCTGTACGGCGGCTTTCTTTACTTACTGAATATCACGAAAAGATTCAGACAAAGCCGCCAGATCAATAATGCACGATAAAGGAATTTCAGCAGCTTCCATATTTTGTTTGAATCCTTTCTTTGTAAATTTATCTTATCAGAAAAATGAGAAATTCAAGTGAAAAAATCGTTCACATCAGAACTTTTTTCATCTGTATCATTTCAAAGAGACAGCTGTCTTTCAAGAATGAGAAGACCGGCCTCATTTTCTCTTATTTCCGTGATCAGGGCAGACGGTTTCCCGCATCCAGATACAGGGTGTACCAGTCTTTCTTTTCCAGTTTGATATCGGCTGCTTTGGCAGCGGAAGCGATATGGCTGAGATTGGCGGTGCCTAAGACGACCTGCACCTTCATCGGCAGACGCAGGAGCCAGGCATATGCGATCGCATCTTTTTCGACACCGTATTTTCCCGCCATTGCCTGTAAAGTCTCATTGAGCTTTTCGTAACGGTCTGAATTTAAGAACGTTCCTTCAAAGTAGCCGATCTGTAACGGTGACCAGACCTGCAGGACCTTGTCGTGATCGCGCAGGTATTCCAAAGTTCCGGCATCACGCATGATCGAAGGATCGTTGCCCATGTTGACGTTGAGTCCGGCATCGATCAGCGGCGTATGAACGATCGACATCTGTAACTGATCGGCGAAGAGTTTTTCGTCGATATTTTTTTCCAGATATTCCATCTGGAAACGGTTCATATTGGAGACACCGAAGTGTAAGACCTTGCCGCTTTCTTTCAGTTCGCTGAATGCCTTATCCACCTCTTGCGGTTCCATCAGGACATCCGGCCTGTGTAAAAGTAAGGAATCCAGGTGGTCGGTATGTAATCTTTCCAGGATGCCGTTGACGCTTTCCATGATGTATTCGTAAGAAAAATCGAACCACCCTCTGCGTATCCCGCATTTGGATTGTAAGAACATCTTCTCACGATACTCCGGATTCTTCTTTAAGAATCCGCCGAACAGTTCCTCGCAATGTCCTCCCCCATAGATATCCGCATGGTCGAAGAAATCGATCCCGAGATCCAAAGCGGTGCGTATGTATTCTTCTGTCTGTTTCTCATCGAAACCGGCGATGCGCATGCAGCCGCAGCCGATCGCCGAGACTTTCTTTTCAAAGATATCGATATATTTCATGTCCTGACCTCTCTTGATTTCATCCTAGCACAGTATATTTTACTGCACGGTCTTAAGATGCTGACCGATGTTACAAACGATCTATCCCAGCGGGATCTCTACGACTTCCGCCATCTTGGACAGACAGCTTTCGATCTGCAAGGAGATCTCCTTGACCAGACGGTCACTGATATCGTCATTCTTCTCCTGTTCCAGTTTTTCATACAGGGATGCCTTGACCTGTTCGCAGATCTGATCGATCCTGCCCTTCAGATAGGAACGCGGGATGACCTTTCTCACCGGAGTCGGGATATTGGAGTTGAGCAGAAGCTCCTGCATCTTGTCTTTGCCCAGAGCCAGTATCAGCAAGGATACGACCGCTCCGGCAATGATGCCCGGCAGGCCGTTGGCGATCAGTGCCACACCGCCGCCTCCGCAAAGCAGACCGACGACGATCGAGATCGTCGCATCGATCAGCCAGGTGATCTCGCTCACCGCAAACAGATTCTTGGCTTCGACATCGATCTGGATATCCGACATCGACAAAAAGGAATTCAAAGACAGGGAAGAATACGGGATATTGTGCCGCACGCAGATCGGCATCGTATGTTCTTCCAGTTCATAGGAAACGGTCTTCAGCCACTTGGCGACCGGTTTCATCAGCAGGCTTCTTGCCTCATCGGTATGTAGGTAGGCATCGATCTCTTTTTCCATCAAAGGATCGATATCCGAGAGTTTTTCGATCTGGCCGTCACGCCATTTTTCCGCGATCGGCAAAGCCACGTTCTCCAAGATCGGAGCGACCATCGTCTCGACCGCATCATGATACAGCTCCGCGATATGATCGCCGACACAGCGTTCCACGATCGTCGATTCCACCAGAGCGGAGACTTCCTTGCGGAACTGCCGCAGTTCTTCGTCGATCTTTCCGCACATCGAAAGGCCCGATGCCACGGAAAATTCCGGTTCACTGGAAGAGATGACGATCGAATCGGCAAAGACTTCCTGACACCACTTGCGGATGACTCTCATCTTGGAGACGCCGCCGGTCAGAAAGATCAGTTCCGGCTGCTGTTCGCCGACTCCGGCCTTCGCCTCATGAAGACTTTCCATGAAGACCTCCTTGAAAGAGCGGCCATCCAGCCTTTCGACTTTCTGTTCCAGAAGCTTCTGCGCGATCTGTTCATCCAGATGCATCATCAGCCTGACCGGCAGGATGCCCTGACGCAAGGAGACCGATACGGAACACTCGTTGTCTTTCCAGTATTCTTCATCGGAGAAGTACTTTTCTTTCAATCTTCTGGCTGCGAAATCGCAATAACTGTGCCAGGCTTGACTTTCTTCAAAGATCTTGCGGATCTTCTTTTCGTTCGGAGAGGCTTTGATCGATTCCTCCAAAAGGATCTCGTCCATGATACCGCCGCCAAGATAGACTTCTCCGCCCGTCTTGAGCTCGACTTCCTTACCGCCCATGATATAGGCGAAGTCGGTCGTGGAAGAGCCGATGTCGACGACCAAGACCGGACGGTTGAGGATATCGTAGCCGACCTGCAGGTGTTTGGACTGGCAGGCACAGACCAAGGCAGCTCTCGATTCGGAGATGATCTTCACCGGTGGGTAGCCGACTTTTTCAAAGATCGCCCGGTATTCTTCCCTGGCCACCTTGTCCCAACCGGCCGGACAGCCCACATAAAAACTGCAGTCCTCGCCCTTGATCAGCTGGCCGTTTAGATATAACTGCCCCAATACACCGGACGCAAAACTGGCGATGTCTTTTCTCGCCTCATTTTCTTTTAAGAAATGCGATTTGAAACGCTCCTTGCGCTTGATCGCATCGGGATGATAACACGCCTCTTCCCCGATCAGCAGGGTCCCGTCTTTCAATAAGGCATATGCGGAGATGAAACTTTTCGACTCGTTGACCGCCAGGATCTCCGGCGTATCATCGCTTGTCTTATCGAGCCTGCTTACCGCACTCTCGGCATCGCCGAGGTCAAAACCATAGAAACGATCCATATTTATTCTCCTGTCGCAAGGCCCTTGCGCAGCACTTCCTCACCGATGACCAGCGCCGGCCGTATCGTTGCGATCGCCGCACCCGGCATGCGTTCAAACAGCTGTTTGTTGTTTCCGTCATAGTCAACGGTCTCGATCTTGCGCTTATGCAGATAAAACTTCAGATCCGAGATCATCTGGCGGGCATATTCTTCCTCGCTTTGCGCATAGGCATTCTCAAGAAGCGAAGAGTATAGCTGTATCTCCTCTTTCTTCATACCTTCCTTTTCATCGAGCAAGGCCTTCTTTTCTTTCAGCAGGATACGATTTCTTTCTTCATCGAGCACCCTGTCCATCCGTAAGGCACAGTTTAACATGATATGGTAAGTCTTTTCCGGCGAAGGGATAGTCTCGGCATAGAGCTCTTCCTTGTTTTCTTCCTTCTTTTTGGAAAACAGAAGACCGGAAAGAAACAGCAAAAGGATCGAGACACCGATCAGAGAAAAGACGATGATCTTTTCGTTGTTGAAAGGAAGGATGTCGGTCAGATAATACAATACGGCACCTGCCCCGATCAGACAAAGCAGACCCAGCAGCAGTAAAACGATGCCCCAGGCCGAACGCTTCGGCTTGTTCAGACCGGGACGATACTGGCTCTTGGACCAGATCACCGATTCGCCGTCGCAATCCAAAAAACCGGCTGCCGCCTTATACGCTTCGATCATGAACATCGCCGTCTTTTTCAGAGACTCGTTTTCTTCATCCTCATTGTATAAAGTGAGAAGTCTTCCGAATTCTTCCTCCGTAAAACGCACCGTTTCCGCCGATGACTTGGCGGAAGCAGCGTTCTGTAAGAAACGTTCCTTATCTTTTTCAAGAAGTGACTGCATGCTTGCCATAGGCACCTCCTCATTCTTCTTTATCAATTCTCATTATATCGTATCTTCTTATGCAAGAAAAAAGGCAGGATCGCTCCTGCCTGTGCATCATGACTTAAGATTATTTCTTGTAGTTGTCCCACATCTTGCCTGTGGCATCCGAGATCATCTCGATGGCCTTTTCGACGGAAGCCTTGTCCCAAGTTTGCTTCGGTCCGCGGAACTGTGTCGTGAAGTCGTCACGGTTGTCGAATACGCCTACCGGCAGATAGAACGTCTCGCCCCAGGCTTCCACTTTCAAGGTATCCGGCCTGTCGGAAACTTCCTTCATATACAGGATGTCATCACAGCCGTAGTCATAGTACATGACCTTGTCCGGTGTCTTGTGGTTGATCGAAGAACCCGGGTTGTTCGGATCGAAACGGGCATCGTTCTTCGCACGTGATTCTTCCGGAGTGACCCAAAGGTATAAGACCGCGGTATTCTTCAGAAGATCCGGTGAAAGCATCGAGTACGTGTACTGGTAACCGAAGGTACCGGTCAGCGGCATCGAAGCACCGTCATTGCCGCCTCTGGAGAATTCGATGATGATCGTCTTGTCGGACATATCTTCGCAATACTGCGCCTGTTTCTCATCCAGCAGAGCTCTTGCCTCATCTTCGAGTTCCTCGGCGATCTGATGACGGACATCCTCATCTAGCAGGGAGATCAGCGGTTTCATACCGACAGCGATGCAGCCTCTGTCGAATCTTTCAAACAGATATTCGGCAGCCGAAGCCGGTTTTACATAGTTGCGGTTGACCAGATCCTGGTAATCTTCCGAAAGCAGGATCGATAAGACGCCCCAGACTCTGCCATCATAGGTCGGAGATTCATCATCCGGATAATAGAGGGTCGGCCTTCCCATGGCAGCCAGTTTCTTGTCGACCTGGCGCATCAGCCATACATATGGAAAATCATCCAGCTGCAGGTTCTTGCCGATATGGAAATCGTTGACCATCTGCTCGGGATCATTTTCATTCATGAACTTTCTCAGCTCTGACTTACCGGAAGCCGGCAAAGCATTGAGCAACACAACATCAAAAACTTTTTTGTTCATAGTCCTCTCCATTTGAATGTCTTTCTTTACCTATATCTTACCATAGGAATTGTGAAGAAAAGGACAAGGAAGAAAAGGAACCGCACCACGCAGTTCCTGTATTTCTTTCTTACTTGGTCTTGAGATCTTCTTCCAGTTTCGGCTTTGTGAAGAACAATATCGCAACGATGCAAAGCGCTCCGATCAGCATGTCGACGACATACCATAACGCTCCTTCATAGACGCCCGGCAGAGCTACGACACCGCCGAATGCGACGACCGATGAGATCTTATGCATCATGCCCAAGCCTCCGGCGATCGCTGTACCGACTGCACAGGCGATCCAGGTACGCTTGAAGTCTTTGCCGGCAAACGGGATGGCACCCTCGGTGATACCGGCGGAAGATAAGAACAGTGCGGAAATGCCAAGCTGTCTGTCCGCCTTGTCATAGCGGTCTCTCAATAAGAAGGAAGCTAAAGCCATGCCAAGAGGCGGGATGGCACAGCACATACGGAAGACACCATTCGGGCCGTAGAAACCTTCCGACATCAGAGCCAGTGTGAAGGCTGTTGCCGCCTTGGAACATGGTCCGCCGAAGTCGGCCGCTGCCAGTAAGCCGATGCCTAAGCCCAATACCACAGAGCTGACACCGTTGAGCTTGTACATCAGGGATACGACGATCTGTACGAAACCGTTGAGCGGTTCGATCAGACAGTAGACATAGAAGATACCGACGACGAATGTCGTAAGGAGCGGTACGAAGAATGTCGGCATCATCGGCTGCAAGTCGGTCGGGACTTTCCAGCTCTTCATCCATTTAACGAAGTAACCGACAAGATAACCAAGGAGCAATGCGCCTAAGAAACCGGTGGATAAGCCTTTGGCACCCATCGCATTGTTGGCGACATGACCCAGGATAAAGCCGGGAGCGAGTGCCGGTTTGGAACCGATCGCATAAGCGATATAAGCACACATGACCGGGACCATCATCGCAAAGCCCGCCTGTCCGAGATCATAGACGTTCTTCCAGAACTGGTTGGACGGGATGATCGCACCGTTTTCGATGCGTCCGGTGATCAGTGTCAGCGAGAACAGCATGCCGCCGGCAATGATGACCGGTAAGAAATAAGAGATACCTGTATTGAAATACTTGAACAGCTGGGAACCTAAGTTCTGTTTCTTCTTGTTACTCATTTGCCAGAGCCTCCGCCTGATCGATCAGGGCTGCCGTATTTTTGATCGCTTCTGTCGGATTGCATTCGATGAGCTTTCCGGCTTCTCTTTTTTCATCGAAACGTTCTTCCATCTCGATACCTACCGCAACTGCCAGGATGACGACATCGGCTTCGTCGATCTCATCCTGTTCAAGTTCATTGTCGATGCCCATACCGCCCTGGGTCTCGACTTTGCATTCGATGCCTCTTCTCTTGCATTCTTCCAAGAGGGCTTCCTGTGCCATATACGTGTGTGCGATACCTGCGGTGCAGGCTGATACTGCTACGATCTTCATTTAATTCTCCTCCTCGATCTGTTTCAAAACGGAATAAATCTCATCTGTTGTTTTCGCGTCTTTCAATGCATTCCTGAATTCCTCATGTACGAGCTTTCTCGACAACATTGCCAGGATCTTCAGATGCAGATTGCCGGACGCCTGATCGCCTTCCTTGTTTTCCGGAACACCGATCAGAAAGACCTGATCTGCCTTCTCTTCTTCTTCCTGCCCCCAGGCGACTTCATTTCGTAATCTGGCGTAGACGACGAAGGCTTCATCGACGCCGGCTGTCCTGGCGTGCGGAAGACCGATGCCATAACCCACATAAGTCGGGATCACGCTTTCTCTTTCCTTGACGTCTCTTTCATAGAGATCCTTATCATTCACTCTGGAATTGTTCAGATGTGTCAGATAAGCGATCACTTCTTCTTTGCTGCCAAAGCTTTCTTCCGGCAGCACGATCAGTTCTTTTTCAAACATTTTCGATTCCCCTTTCTTACAACCTCATTCTAGTTTTTATCCGTAATGAAGAGAATTCACACTTTTGCAAGAATCAATCCTGCAATTCCTGCAAAGAAAAAACCGCCGCAGCGGTCAATCCTGATTCAATGTGTCCAGTATGGAAAGCAGCTTCTCCAGTCTCTGATCACGGACGATCTCATCGACT
This sequence comes from Erysipelotrichaceae bacterium, assembly GCA_045540935.1. Taxonomy (GTDB): domain Bacteria; phylum Bacillota_I; class Bacilli_A; order Erysipelotrichales; family Erysipelotrichaceae; genus Colivicinus. The sequence continues at coordinate 30,695 of JAZQIF010000032.1, forward strand.
GCCTTGCGGCTGGAAAGCAGTTTGCCTACCGAACGGTAGAAGCCCTGCAGATTACGGTCGCCTTTTTCCTTCATCGACAGCAGGAAGACGATATTCACCTTATCTCCGTCATATTCGATCGGATCATCCAGGATCCCCGTGACGATGAAACTCTTTACTCCTTCCGGCCGGTAAGGATGCGGTATGGCGATCCCGTTGCCGAAACTTGTCGTACCCAGCTCCTCCCGTTTCAGAACGCGCTTCATCAGGCCATCAGAGGCATAGCCTTCCTTTTCTGCTTTTCCGCAAAGGATCTTCAATATTTCATTCTTATCTTTCGCTTTAAGATGCGGCATGAAAAGATCGGCCTTGAAATATTCGCGAAGGACGCCGTCCTGCGAGGAAGAAAGGACGGAATTGAGTTTGTTTTCATCCTGTCTGGTCTGCACCATCGAGATCTCGATGACCGGGATCGGGATCGTTTCGCTGATGTGTATGGTCGTCAATACATAATCATATTTTGAAAAATCGATATCGGAAAAGTCGGTGGATTCGTGAGTTCCCACGACATTGAGATAATTGCCGTAATTCCTGCGGATATTATAGGCGACCAGTTCCGCCGAACCCCTGCCGGTACCGCAGACGATGAGTACGTTTTTCTTGTGCCGGTCTTTTCTTCTCTGCATCGCCAGATGGAAATGAAGGGCGATGTAAGCCATCTCGTCGGCACTCACCTTCTTGCCGTAATGCTGGCAGATCTTGCTGCAGGCGACGTTGGCCATCTCGAAGGCCAGCAAAGATCCTTCTCTGATCTGTGCCAGCAAAGGATTGTCCAAAGGCATGTCATAGAGAAGACGTACCTGCAAAGAAGCGACATGCGAAGCCAGCAGTGAAACCAGCTCCAGATCATATTTGAAATCATAGTGGAACATCTGATCGATCTCGTCGAGCATCTCGATGACCACTTCATAGACTTTCCGGGAAATGACAGGGTTGGCTTTCTGATCGTTCCATTTGCGGCTGGAAAGATTCAATGCGATGTAGCTTGTTTCCGCTTTCGGAAACGGCAGCTGATATTTCTTTTCCATCAGGGAAACGATCCGATCGGCGATCTGCCGTTCCTTCTCATCGGAATAGTCTTCGTAGCCTTTGGCCTCTTCGATCGAATAACCGCTCCTCACCCTCAGTAAAGCGATATAGAGATGAACGACCAGATTGTTGAAAAGATATTCCGGCATGCGGAACTTTTCCTCGCGGAAGACTTTCTTCAGGATCTTTGCGATCTCTTCCATGTCATAGTTCTTCGCCTGACCGGAAGCTTCCGCAAGCTTCTTCGAGATCTCGGAAAGGCATCTTCGCTTGTTATATTCGCTTCCTTTGACGATCGTTCCCTTATATGCGACAGATTCCATCTTCAGCTCGTAACTCTCAAAAAGCGTCTTTACTTTCTTGAGATCCGCATTCAGCGTCGAACGGCTGATATACAGTTCCTCACACAGATCATCCATCTTGATCGCATGATCGGAAGTGATGATGCGTCTGGCGATGGACAGTTCACGAAGATCCCCGTTTCCGTTTTCTGCCTGTTCCTCTTTCAAGGAAGACAGATACTCCTCATATGCCTTCTTATCGGAGATCTTCAGGATCAGCCCGTGCCGCGGCTTGGACTCGATCTTTGCCCCGAACGCAGAAAGTTCATCGTTCAGTGCGATGATCTCGTTATATATTGTCTTTTTTGAAACCTGTAAGATCTCGGAAAGTTCGTCGTATGTGACATAATTCTCCGTCTTAATGAGCTGCAATATTTTGGATCGACGTTCCATGATCTGTAAACCCAACCTCATTATAGTAGATTGTCAGTATCGAATCAAAATCGCTTTATTTAAAAATATTCATCTTTTTTAGGTATCCGCCCTCTTTTTTGCGAATAATGATCAGGAGGTATCATGACCAAAACAAAGAAAAACAGATCATCAACTCCTCCTACTATATAGATATGGGTTGCATACCCTGGCAGCCAGCCAGGACTGCATCCTCTCATTGCTTAGACTGTTAGAATGAAGTGGCAAAGGTGTGACGGTTATTTCCTTGGACCATGTGCGTCCGCACGAAAGCCAGTCAGCCGGTCACTTCATTGACAGTCATTCGGTTTATGCAGGTTGAACTGTGTTTTCTACATACGTTCGTGTGATACCCCAGGAGATTGAATCGGCAATGAGGAAACTG
>JAZQIF010000033.1:0-2603 GCA_045540935.1 Erysipelotrichaceae bacterium
CGACCGACAAAGACAATAAGCTGTTTGGCATGGACAACCTGCTGCAGGCACTCAATGCCTCCCCTGACGTCAGTCCTGAAGAGCTTTCCCTCAATGTCCGCAAGGCCGTTGATAAATTCGTCAACAAAGCCGAACAGTTCGATGACCTGACGATGATATGCATCGAATACAAAGGCAAAAAGGCAAAGTAAAGCCGAAGCATCCGCTTCGGCTTTTGTTATCTTTATATTGTTACTGTTCTTTATTTTCCTGTTTCCTTCTTTGAATGATGGTCCTTTCAAAAGCCGAGAAACGTTTCGACAGCGAGCGTTTCATGAAGAAGTCGCTCAACGCCCCGCTCTGACCGCCGTCCTGTGAATACGACAGTTCACATCTTTCTTCTCCCAACGGTTTGATGCTGTAGGAAAAGACATACTTGTTCCCCTGCATCTCATAATGGGTCTCGATCTTATCCAGAGAAGGTTTTTTCACATCGACATAGGCCGTGATCTCATTCTTGCCGTTCTTGCGCTTATAGGTATAATGGCAGCCTTTTTCGATGTCCTTTATCTCAAATTTCTTTCCGCTTTTTTCGCTCGCCTCGAAAGCGATCGAATCCAGCAGCAGATCGTAGACTTCATCTGCTTTGACGTTCAATTCTTTCTGAAAAGTAAACATAGTGTTCTCCTGTTTCTTTCATTCTATCAGAATATAGGTATCAGACTCATAAAAGGACTCTGACCCGGATGATGTTCTCCACCTCGTTCAATGCCTTTTCATCCACATTGGAGTTGGTATCGATCATCGTATACGCCAGATCTCCCCTGGCCTTGTTGACCAGATTCTCGATATTGATGCCCGTATCGGCGATGATCGAAGTCAGTTTTGCCAGCATGCCCGGCACGTTTTTATGGATCAGACAGATGCGGTGCGAGGTCGATCTTGGTTCGCTCACGGCCGGCAGATTGATCGAATTGGCGATATTGCCGTTTTCCAGATAATCTTTCAGTTCTTTGACTGCCATGACGGCACAGTTTTCTTCAGATTCGGGAGTCGATGCCCCTAAGTGCGGGAAACAGACGGTATTTTTCGTATGAACGAGCCGATACGAGGCAAAATCGGTGACATATCTAGCCGCCTTGCCCGATTCCAATGCTTTGATCAAAGCATCCTCATTGACCAGCTCTCCTCTGGCCAGGTTGATGATGCGCACACCTTCTTTCATCAAAGAGAACGCTTTTTCATCGATGATGTCTTTCGTGGATTCGGTATATGGCATATGCAGTGTGATGTAATCGCACTCCTTGAAGACTTCGTTAAGATCCGTCACATGTTTCACCCATTTGGACAAAGACCAGGCAGAACTGACAGAAATATAAGGGTCATAGCCGTAGACTTCCATACCCAGTTTCACCGCATCATTGGCTACCAGGACACCGATCGCTCCCAAACCTAAGACACCCAGCTTCTTGCCGGTGATCTCCGGACCGACGAAAGCGGACTTGCCTTTTTCGATACGCTTGGCAAAGTCATTGGCATTCTCCAGTTCGTCTTCCCACAGGATCCCCGATTTGATATCGCGGGATGCCAGGAATAATGAACATAAGCTCAGCTCCTTGACCGCATTGGCGTTGGCACCCGGTGTGTTGAAGACAGCGATGCCTTTTTCGTTACATTTATCGATCGGGATGTTGTTGACGCCGGCCCCGGCTCTGGCGATCGCCAGAAGGCTTTTCGGCATTTCATAGTCGTGCAAAGACGCGCTTCTTACCAGGATCGCATCTTCGTTTTCCATATCTGGGCAGTAATCATAGCCTTCGCCAAACAGCTCCAGCCCTTTTTCATCGATCTTATTGGCCAGTTTTATCTTCATCAGGCATTCTCCTTTGCGAATTCATCCATGAAGCTCACAAGCTGCTCCACGGCTTGTATAGGCATCGCATTATAGATCGAAGCTCTGAGTCCCCCGACCAGACGATGGCCCTTCAAAGAGACAAGGCCCCGATCAGCCGCTTCACTGACAAACTTCTTGTCGAGTTCTTCATTCGGCGTCGTGAAGGTGACATTCATTAATGAACGGCTGTCTTTTTCTGCATGCGGTCTGTAGAAAGACTGCCCGTCAAGATAATCGTAGAGAAGTTTTGCCTTTTCCTGATTGCGTTTTTCAATGACTTCCACTCCGCCGCTTTCTTCGATCCACTTCAATACCTTTCCCAAGACATAGATCGGATAGGTCGGCGGCGTGTTGAGCATCGAATCATGCTTCGCCATGAGCTCATAGGAAAGGATGTCCGGTGTGATATCGAGCGGCTTTTCAATCAGATCCTTACGGATGATGACGACCGCAATGCCCGCAATGCCGATGTTCTTCTGCGCACCGGCGTAGATCAGACCGAACTTCGAGACGTCGATCTTCCTCGACAGGATATCGGAGCTCAGATCGCCGATCAGGATCTTTCCGTCAGTATCCGGATAGGTCTTCCATTCCGTTCCGTAGATCGTATTGTTGGAGCACAGATGCACGTACTTTGAATCTTCGTCAAAAAGAAGTTCTTCCTGACTCGGGATATGGGAATAGTCATTGTCTTTGCCATCATAGGAAATATGGACCTGTCCGTACTTCA
>JAZQIF010000034.1:0-2911 GCA_045540935.1 Erysipelotrichaceae bacterium
GTGTTTTCCATCAAAAATAATATATCATAAATCACCCTTCGAAAACCGATGATGGAAACGTTTTCAAAAACGGATGGTATAATGACATTAAATCAACAGGAGACAGCCATGGCCAGAGGATATGCAGTAAAAGACAGCAAAGAAAACACGATCCTATATACTTCACAAGACTATGATGCGTCAGACGTTTTTGAAACGGTCCCGCTTTCCGATGATACGCTCTTATACATCTCGGGAAGCAATGCCGACAGTAAACGGATCGAAGATCTGGAAACGAAACTGAAGGAAGCCGAAAGCGCCAATATCGCCAAGGAAGCCTTCTTATCCAATATGTCTCACGATATCCGTACACCGATGAATGCCATCATCGGCATGACCGGCCTGGCAAGAAAAAACATCGACGAAAAGACCAAGCTCTTAGACTCCTTAAACAAGATCGACACTGCTTCAAGGCACCTTCTGACTCTGATCAACGAAGTCCTGGATATGTCTCACATCGATTCGGGCAAGATGGTCTTAAGCGATGATCTGTTCTATCTCAGCGAACTGCTTCATGACACGCTGGTCATCATCCGTCCGCAGATGGAAAACAAGAAACATGAGTTCACCGTGAAGATCGATGACATCCTTCACGAAGAGCTCTATGGCGACATACAGCGTCTCAGACAGATCTATGTCAACATCCTGTCCAACTCCGTCAAATACACCAAAGACGGCGGAAAGATCGACTTACACATCTGTGAGAAGATGAAAGACGATAAATGCGAACTCATCTTCACCTGCAGAGATAACGGCATGGGCATGTCGGAAGAATTCCTGCAGAAGATCTTCCATCCGTTCGAGCGGGTCAACAATTCCACGATCTCCGGCATCGAAGGCACGGGCTTAGGCATGTCGATCGTACAGAAGCTCGTCGAAGCGATGCACGGCACCATCAATATCACTTCCAAGCTCAACGAAGGAACGACTGTTGAGATCGCCATACCGCTTCGCTACGAGACCGGATCCATCGAGACCGGTGTCTTGCAGAAGAAGGATCTTTTACTGGTGATGGAAGAAAATGCGGCATCCGCCATCCTGCAGGGTTACCTGAAGGAATTCAAGATCCCGTATCGCATCGTCCATGATTTTTCCGATGCCGTCAGTGAATTCACCGACGCCGATTTCACCGGCCATCCGTATGATGCCGTCATCTTCCAGGACTTTGAAAACAAATCCGGCAACACCTTTGATATGGCTTCCTATCTGAGAAAATCCTATCCGGGATTACCGATGGTCCTTGTCGGCGAGGACGACTGGGAAAGGATCGAATACAAGGCCGGACGCAGCGGCATCGAATACTTCATCCCGCAGCCGTTCTTTAGAAGAGATCTGATCTCTTCCCTCAACTCCATCTTCGGCGCCGAAGAAGGCCAGAACAGCTTCAAAGCACCGGATCTCTTCAATAAGGTCATCCTGCTGGCTGAAGACAATTTCATCAACCGCGAGATCGCTCTGGAGATCCTTCGTTCCACCAAGGCGACTCTTGAGACTGCCGAAAACGGACAGATCGCTCTGGATAAATATCTGGCTTCCAAGGAAGGCTACTACAGCATCGTCCTGATGGACATACAGATGCCGGTGATGGATGGTTATGAGGCCACCAGAAAGATCCGGGAAAGCGGACGAGACGACGCCAGAACGATAAAGATCTACGCGATGTCAGCCAACGTCTTTGCGGAAGATATCGCCAAAGCCAAGGCATCGGGAATGGATGGCCATATCGCAAAACCGATCGACATCTCCAAGCTCATGCAGACACTGAGGCAGGCCTGATGAAAGACTATCAGCTAAGGTACATCGAAAATCTCAAAAGGATCTTTGCCTGCAAAGAAGTCTTTTCCAAACCCAAAGATGAATTCGAGGTCTGGTATCAAAGCTCCCTCAAGGCAAGAGATGAGATCCTTTCCTTGAAGGAAGAAAACGACACGATACTGAAAGAAGAGTTATTTCCAATACTTGATGACATCTACAGAGCATCGGAACAGGAACTGGAAGATCTTGAGGAATTTGCGGATGCCCTGATGGACTGGAAGACCAACCTCGACAACGGCGTCTACGTCATCATCCACGAAGCCTTGCTTCGCATGTACCGCGTCGCCAAAAACCCTTCCCGCATCATCAAGGAGCTCTATAAACTGGGCATGGGCTACTACTACCAGGACCTCGCCTATCGCGGCTGTCAGCATTCCAAAGCTCATCAGCTGAGCTTTGAAAACGAGATGTTGTTTACGGAAGCGGCATCGTACTTCCGCTACTTCCCGTCGATCGACAATGACGAGATGCGCGGCTACATCATCCGGGCGATGGCCAACATCTCGATCTCATCCAACGACCGCAAGAAACGTCTGTCTTCTTCGATCAAAGTCCTCAACATCGTCACCGATCCTTACTATCAGAACATGGCGCCAGCCCTGCCCTGGAAGCGATACGAAAGAGCGACCTACCAGCAGATCTCGGCCACCCGTTCCACCTTATCGCGAGGTGACTTCTCCAACGAAGAGCTGTCTTTGATCATGGAAGCCTGTTCGATCATCTTCGAACCGGAGAAAAACAACGACAACCCGAATATCCGCTGGCTGTGGCCGTATTATGAGATGGAATTAAACCTCGGTCTTGCCGATCTCAAGACCACCCTTTCCAGGATGGAGAAACTGATCCTGGATATGAATTATGACCAGTACGATGAGTCCGGTCTTTATGCCAATGTGCAGCTTCCGATCTATTATGGAAGACTTTTAAAAGCCAATCCGCAGTTTCTGGAAAAAGACAGATATACGGCCTTCTTAAAAGAAGCCTACGACAAGATGATGAAGACGCTCATGACCATGCCCAGTGAAAGAATGGATGAGTACTTCTCCTACATCTTCGC